>JBCDFL010000093.1:0-12351 GCA_039178165.1 Pseudomonadota bacterium
GCGCGCGATCTCCACCGCTTCGGGATCGAAGGGCGCGCCGCTGGGCAGTCCCGCAATGGCGCGCAGCCGCGACGCCCGCACGCCGGAGGACGTCGGCACCTCCAGCGCGCCGAAGCGCAAGGCGGGGCCGGGATCGATCCGTAGATCGACGTTCAACTCGGACGCCGCGTGGCGGGCGGTGATGTCCTCCCGGGTGATGCGCGCCTTGGCGTGGGACGCGCTGCGCCAGGCATCCACGCCGGCGCGCCCGGCCTCTACGATGACCTCCGTGCCCGCCGGGGCACCGGGGCGAAAACCCTCGGGCAATTGCGCGCCCTGCGGCAGCGGCGCGACCCGGGCGCGGCCTAGGCGGAAGACGGGCCCTGCGCGCACCATAACCCGCACCGGCCGAGCCGCCGCGCCGCGGTCGAGCGGAGTCAGGTTCGCGGCCTCCCGCCCCGCCAGCGTGATGGAGATTTCGGCGGCAAAATGCCCCTCTTCGTAGAGCACGGCGAGCAGGCGGCCGTAATCGCCCTGCGCCAGCGCGATCACATCGCCCGGCGGCGCGTCCTCGGGCGTGCGCAGCACCTGCGCCTCCCCCCGGAGGCGGCTCGCCAAGTCCTCGTTTTCGGGAACAAGCGTTAGGGTCTGAGCACAGGCAAGGCCTGCAAAACAGCACAGCAGCGTGTTGCAGAATGCCCGGATCCATCCGCCGATCTGGCTGCCGCCTGGCATATCGCGCCGCCCCCGTGCCGTTCGCCCCACGGCCATATCAGTCCCATAACCGCAGGCAAACGCCTTGGCCGCGCCTTGGTTCCGTTTAGGTTGAAAATCGCTGGTGCACACGCCGTAAAGAGGTGCAGTTAGCCGCCTTCTGGGTGCGGGACGCGCAGGAAGCCCGCCCCCGGGACCGGCCCGTCCGGGCTTTGCGCCTCAGCCGCGCCGTAATTGATCCAGTAGCGCGCGTCATGCGCGTCGCGCACGCGCAACCCGCCGGTGAGCGTCATGACCTCCAGCCCCGCCCGCGCGCAGGTCTGCGCCACAACCCGGTCCCAGCCCGCCTCGTCCAGCCAGGCGCCCAGATAGGCCAAACGCCCGGACCGCACGGCGACGGGCGCGCCTTGGGTGGTCAGCCATGCCTCCGCTGTGCCCTCCAGCGTCTCTACATACCCAGTGACCGCCCCGCCCCCGTCCAGCGGGCGCGGCATGTCGGGGCGCAGGCTCTCGACCCGCGCCACGACCGTGTCGAGGCCCGGTAGGTCCGGCGGCAACGGCACCGGGATGCACATATCGCCGTCCCGCGCCCCGCTGCGCGGACCGATCAGACAGTCCGCACGGCTTTGCGCCAGCGCCTCCTTCAGCGCGTGCGGCATGTGCAGCAGCCCAGGTGCAAAGATCGCCTGATAGCCTACAAACGGCCCGCCAGGCGGAAGCACATCGACCGACAGGCCCGCCCGCCGCAGCGCGCAGTAGACCTCAAAGACCAGCCCGAAATAGCTGAGGCCCGCCCCGTGCGGCTGCACCTGCCAGCCCGCATCGGCGTCGTAGTCGAAGATCAGTGCGACCGGCGCCTGGCGCGGCGCGGTCTCGGGCGCCTCTGCCAATTCCGCGGCCACCTGCACGGCCTCTGCCAGGGCCGGCGCGGGCGCGCTGTCGGGGCGCAAGAGCCCCGCGTGCATCTGCTCCTGCGCGAAGGGCGCCTGGCGCCAGCGGAAATAGCACACCGCCTCCGCGCCGTGGGCAAAGGCCTCCCACGCCCAAAGCCGTGCCATCCCCGGCAGGGGCGCGGGGTTGTAGGGCGCCCAGTTCACCGGGCCCGGCTGCTGCTCCATCACCCACCAGCGCCCGCGCCCAACGCTGCGATAAAGGTCGTGGTGAAAAGCCTGAAAGTCCGGGTCCCCCTGCCGCGCAAAGGCCGTCTGCCGCGCCGCATCGGCATCCACGCGGTCCTCCAGGAAACCCAGCGGGTAGCTGTCCCAGGACGCAATCCCCAGATCCGCGCCGACCGCGAAATGGTCGAACTCCGTCACCCGGCCCATGTAATTATGCGCAATCGGCGCGTCGCTTTGCGCCCGGATCACCTCCACCTGCGCGCGGTTGAACCGCACCACCTGGTTCGAGCTAAAGCGCCGAAAGGCCAGCGCGTGAGCCGGGTTCGGCTCCGTCACCGTGAGGTTCGGCAGGCCCACATCGTCGAAACTGTCGTAGTCCATCGACCAAAAGACATTGCCCCAGGCCGCGTTCAGCGCCCCGATGTCGCCGTAGCGCGCCCGCAGCCAGTCCCGAAACGCCACCCGCGCCGCGTCCGAATAGCTGAGCACTGTGTCGTGACAGCCATATTCGTTGTCGGTCTGCCAGGCCGCCACATGCGGATGGCGCCCGTAGCGCTCCGCCATCAGGGCGGCGATCCGCACCGCCTCGTCCCGGTAGCCGTCGTGGGAAAAGCAGTAGTGCCGGCGCGAGCCGAAGCCGCGAGGCCGCCCCTCGACATCCACCGCCAGCATGTCCGGATGCTTGCGCAGCACCCAAGCCGGCGGCGTCGCGGTGGGCGTACCGAGCACCACGCGCAGGCCCGCGGCGCCCAACGTCTCGACCGCGCGGTCCAGCCAATCCCAGCGCAGATCGCCGGGGGACGGCTCCATCCGCGACCAGGCAAACTCGCCGATCCGCACGTAAGTCAGGCCCGCCTCTGCCATACGCGCCGCATCCTCGGCCCAGATCGCCTCCGGCCATTGTTCGGGGTAGTAGCAAACGCCGAGCGCACGCTTCACAGGATCACCCGATGCTCGGCCTGGCCCTTATGGGGCACGTCGACGGCAAAGGTCATGCCGTCGTGCCTGCCCTTCACCCCATCGGCGGCGGAGGTCACGTAGAGCGTGCTCAGATCCGCGCCGCCAAAGGCTGGGCACGACGCTTGCGAGGCGCCGATCTGCACCACCTCGCGCAACGTCCCATCGGGGCCGTAACACGCCACCCTCGACGCCCCCCATTGCGCATTCCACACATTGCCCGCTGCGTCCACGACCGACCCGTCGGGGTTCAGCCCCTCCGCCCGCAGGTCCAGGAACAGCTCCGGCTGCTCCGGCCAGCCGTGCTTGTCGAGGCGCACGCGCATCACCCGCTTGCCGAACGTGTCGGTGAAATAGGCCAGGTCCCCGTCCGGCGCGAAGGCGATGGAGTTCGGGATCGTGATCGGCCCGAACAGCCGCCGCACCTCGCCGCGGTAGTAGCGGTAGATCGCCCCAGCATAACGCTCCGTCCGCACGCCCATCGTGCCGATCCAGAACCCGCCCTGCGGGTCCGCCCGCCCATCGTTCGACCGCGTGATGGCATTGCCGGCCTCCAGCGGCGCGATCAGGCTGCGCCGCCCCGTGGGGATGTCGAAGGTATAAAGCCCGGTGGCCGAGGCCATCAGCAGCGTGTCCGCGTCCACCCAGCCGGCGGCGGAGACATGATCGCCAAACCGCCACTCCGCCCCGTGGGTCAAGAGCCGCTTGCCCAGAATGTCGAACCAAAAAAGCTGCTGGCGCTCGGGGTGCCAAAGCGGCCCTTCGCCCAGGGCGCAGATGCGGTCGTCGTAGATCATGTCATCGCCTCATAGGCCGCGCGCAGGCCCGCCAGCGTCACGTCCTGTGCGCCCGCGCGCGTCGGTGCCGCGCCCTGGGCGGCCAGCGCCGCGGCATAGTTGTCCGCCATGGTTCCGTCCCCGATCACCGCCACCTGCTGGCCCAGCCAATAGGGTTTCGCCGCCGCCAGCTCCGCACCGATCAGCAGGCCAGACAGCCGCGCCCGCGCCGCGTCCCCTGGCAAGTCCTCCAGCAGCGCCTCGGCCCGCAGGCGGAACAGCTGCGCCGCCACGCCCGCCGGGCGTGACATGCCGTCCGCGACGGCGGCATCGAAGGCCGACGCATCATGCCCTGCGCCGAGCGTGTGCCGCAGGATGGAGCGCTCGGCGAGCAGCGCGAACATCTCTCCGGTCAAAAAGGTCTGGAAGCTGACGATCTCTCCGGCGCTCAGATGCGCCCATTTGGTATGTGTCCCGGGCAGGCAGACGACGCCGTCCCAGCCGGGGTTCAGCGCCAGAAAGCCGGCGATCTGCGTCTCTTCCCCCCGCATGACGTCCGCGGGCCTTGCCTGTTTGACGCCCGGCAAGATGTGCACCCGCAGATTGCCCGCCGTGACCATCCGTGCCGCGCCCACGCCCGGCGGCGCGCAGGGCACGGGAACATAAGGCGCCTCCGCCCAGCCCTGGCGCGCGCCGAGCATCCCGCAGGCGATGACCGGCCCGGTGACGCCCAGATCCCCGGCAAGCTCCGTGAGTGTGGGAGCAAAGCCTGCCGGGCTCAGAGCATTCATACCTTTGTCGGAGACGCGCACCGCCGCTGCGCGCCCCTCGGGCCACAGGCGCAGCGTGCTGGTCCCCCAATCGACGGCCAGCCAGCGCGTCATACGACCCCGCCGTCGACGACGATGGATTGGCCGGTGATCATGCGGCTGGCTTCCGAGGACAGAAACAGTGTGGCATCGACGATGTCGCGTGGGGCGAGGTGTTCGGGGATGCATTGCCGCGCCAAGTGGTCCTCTAGCCCCTCGGGCGTGGCCCACAGGTCCATCTGGCGCTGGGTCAGCACCCAGCCGGGCATCAGCGCATTGACGCGGATGCCATCCGGGCCCAGCTCGCGGGCCAGCCCGCGTGTGAGGCCCGTGATCCCCGCCTTGGCCGCGACGTAGCCGGGATAGCCCGCGCCCCCCATCATGTAGGCGATGGAGGAGAAGTTGACGATCGCCCCGTAGCCCGCCTTGCGCATCCCCGGCGCCGCCGCCTGCGCGGTGAAGAAGTGCGGCCGCAGGTTAATCGCCTGGCCCATGTCCCACTCCTCGACGCTGTAGGCGTCGACACTGTGCCGCGTGTCGTTCGCCGCGTTGTTGATAAGTCGGGTGATCGGCCCGTGCGCCGCCTCCGCCTGGGCCATGGCGGCCCTCAAAGCATCTACATCCGTCAGGTCACAGGGGATAAAGCGCGGTCTCTTCTTGTACTTTTCGAACATTTCGTCCGCAAAGCTGTGGGCATCCGAGCGTTGCACAAAAGCAACCTGCGCGCCCTGCGCCAGGAACCCTTCGGTCAGCGCCGCACCAATCCCGGCCCCGCCCCCGGTGATGAAGACCGACGTGCCCGCAAGGTCATGGAAGCTCGCAAAAGTCATGCCGCACGCTCCTTTCGCGCCCAGGTCGGAAGCCACTCGCCATGGGCGATCAGCAGATCGTCCACGAGGCTGCGGATCTGGCGCAGGTCCAACTCGGCGGCGGTATGGGGGTCCATCATCGCCGCGTGGTAGATATGCTCGGGCTCCTGATCAATCAGCGCGCGCACGGTCAGCTCTTGCACGTTGATCTGGCTGCGCATCAGCGCGATCAGCTGCGGCGGGATGTCCGTCACAACGCTCGGCTGCACCCCGTTCGCGTCCACAAGGCACGGCGTCTCCACCGCCGCGCCCAGGGGCAGCTGCGGGATCTGGCCCGTATTCGGCAGATTGCCATAAGCGACATAGGGGGTGTCCGTGATCCCCGCCGCCATGATCTCCGCCGCGAATTCGTGGCTTTTGCAGACCTCCACCGCCGCCAGGTCGAAGTCCTGCCACTCCGCCGCCTGCTCCTCGCACCGCTTGGGGTACTCATCCAGGGGGATCGCGAAGCGCTCGATCAGATCGGGCCGCCCCTCCTTGATGAACCAGGGCACGTATTCGGCGAGATGTTCGGAGCTTTCGGTAAAGAAATAGCCCAGCTGGTCCATCACCTCATAGCGCACGCGGTTCTCGCAGCGCGGCATCAGCAGGGGCGGCTTGGGCAGGCGCCCGGCGCGGTAGCCCTCGCGTAGGGCAGGATAGAGACTGCGGCCCCCATGCTCCAGCGTCAGGAAAAACGCCACATGGTTCACGCCGGCCACGCGGTAGCGGATATCGCCTTCCGGCAGGTCCAAATCGTGCGCGATTTCCTGCACGGTGTTTTGCACCGAGTGGCACAGGCCCATCTGGCGCAGCGCGGGGAACGCCTCGGCCAGCGCCCATGTGTTCATGGCCATGGGGTTCACATATTGCAGCATCAACGCGCCGGGGCACAGCTGCGCCATGTCGCGCGCGATGTCCCACAGGACCGGCACGGTGCGCAGCGCGCGCATAATGCCACCCACGCCCAGCGTGTCGCCGATCGTCTGGCGAAGGCCGTACGCTTTTGGGATCTCGAAATCCGTGATCGTGCAGGGCCGGTAGCCGCCAACCTGAAAGGCCGTGACGACGAAATCCGCCCCATCCAGCGCCCGCCGCCGGTCCGTCGTCGCGGTGATGGTGGCGCCCGCGCCGGTCTTGGCGACCATCGCACGGGCCACGGCCTCCGACTGGGAGAGGCGCGCGGAGTCGATATCCATCAGCGCGAATTCGGCGTCCTGCAGAGCGGGGGCCAGCAGGCAGTCACCCACGATGTTGCGCATGAAGATGGTGCTGCCGGCACCGATGAAGGCGATTTTCATTTCGGCTTATCCGACAAGAATTGAGGGCAGCGACCGGCCCGGCGGGGTGGGTGCGAAGCGCCCGCCCCGCTTTTCCGGAAGCAAACCTTCGGTTTGACGGGGGCGGGTCGGGCGCTGCCCGGTGGTGCCCACCGGGCGAGTTCTTCGTTGAGAGACCATCACTTCACCGCCCCCAAGGTCAGCCCCGCGATAAAGTGCTTCTGCATCAGGAAAAACATCAGCACCGGCGGGATCGCCGCCAGCAGGGACGCCGCGCTGACCAGATGCCAATTGTTCACGAACTGCCCGTTCAGCGCCCGCACCCCGGCGGTGATCGGCTTGGCCCCCTCACCCTGCGTCAGCACATTGGCCCAGAAGAAATCGTTCCACACGAAGGTGAAGATCAGCACCGCCAGCGCCGCAATCGCCGGGCGCACGAGCGGCAGCACGACATACCAAAAGATCCGCCACTCGGTCACACCCTCGATCCGAGCGGACTCGATCAGATCGAAGGGCAGCGCCTTGATGAAGTTGCGCATGAAGAGCGTGCAAAACCCCGTCTGGAACGCCGCATGGAACAGGTACTGCCCGGCAATCGTGTCATACAGGCCCGTCTGCACGCTCATATCCCGCACCGGCACCATCAGGATCTGGAAGGGCACGAAGTTGCCCGCCACGAACAGGAAAAACAGCGGCAGCGCGACGCGGAAGCGGTAGATCGCCAGCGCATATCCCGCCAGACACGCCAGCGCGACGGAGATCAGCGTGGCCGGGATCGTGATGGCAAACGAGTTCAGCAGGTACATCGCCGCCTGGCTCTGCGTGAAGACGGCAGTGTAGTTCGCAAAAAGCTCGAACGACGAGGGCCAGCCAAACACATTGCCCGCATTGATGTCCGAGCCGGGCCGGATCGAGGTCAGAAAGATCGCGATCAGCGGCAGCAGCCAAATCAGCAGCGCCACCGGCAGGAACGCCTGATAGGACAGGCGCGCGGCAGGGCCGGATTTCTCGATGGGACGGGGAAACATCTTAGCGCCCCTCCCGCTCGTCCTGGTACATCCGCCACAGGAAATAGCTGATGTAGATCAGCATGATCCCGAACAATACGGTCGCCACGGCGGAGCCGTAGCCATACCGCTCCCCGTATTCGGAGATCGCAACCTCGTACATGTAATAGGCCAGCACGTTGGTCGAGCCGAAGGGGCCGCCTTGGGTCATGATCGCGATCATATCGAAGGACCGCAGCGCCCCTATCACCGTCACCACCACCGCGATGAAGGTCGCCGGGCGCAGCTGCGGCAGCACAACGTGCCACAGCATCCGCCATCCCTTGGCTCCGTCCAGCCGCGCGGCCTCGATCTGGTCGCTGGCCACGTTGTTGAGGCCCGTGAGGTACAGAATCATGCAATAGGCGATCTGCGGCCAGAGCCCCGCGGCGATGATGCCGTAGGTCGCCCAATCGGGGGAGGACAGGATGTCCGGCGCGGGACGCGAGCAGCGGAAGGTCGTGTTGCCCAGAATGTTCGTCGTTTCCTCGCAGTACAGCATCTTCCAGACTGTGCCGACGACCCCGAAATCGGGGTTATAGAACCAGCCAAAGATCAGGCCGACGACCACCTGCGAGATCACAAACGGAAAGAAAAACAGCGACTTATAGATCCGCATGCCCGGCGTCGTTTGGTTCAGGAACAGCGCGATGCCGAGGCCCGCCGGCACGGCCAGCATGTAAAGGACCAGCCAGGCGACGTTGTTGCCAAGCGACGTCCAGAACTTCGGATCGTCCCACAGCTTGCGGTAATTCTCGAACCCCACCCATTCGGCCGTGCTTTGCCCGTCTGCTGTGTAAAGCCCGTTCCATTCGTAGAAGGACAGCCCAATGCTCTCGAAAATCGGCCCGACCACATAGACCACAAAGAAGACCAGCGCCGGGGCCAGAAACAGCCAGGGCGCGACGGTCAACTTGTTGCGGGTCAGCCAGGTCATGGGGCCTCCGGGCCTGAGGGGCGGATCGCCCACCGGACGGGCGGGCGTAGGATGGGCAATTCTGCCCATCCCGTGCTGCGTTTACTCGTAAACCTGCTCTTGCACGCCATCGAGGCGTTCGAGCACGTCCATCTTCTTGGAGGTGTCCAGCATGAACTCCTGGAAGCCTTCCATCCCGGCCTTCGCCATCTCCGCCGGTGCATCCCGGTCGTAGAATTGCGCCAGGCCCGCCGCGGTGCTCACCGTCTCGAACCCCTGCTGCAGGAACTTGTCATCGCCCACGGTCGCCTTCGAATTAATCGGCAGCTGCCCCATGGTCTTGTTCCATTCCGTCTGCACGTCCGCACGCGCCACGAAGGCCAGGAATTTCTTGGCATCGTCCGGGTTTTTGGCGTTCGTCGGGATAAAGAACGCGTCCGCAGGCGCCTCTTCGGCGCGCGGCAGGCCCGGCGTGATCTCGGGGAAGGGGAAGAAGTCGATCTGATCGTTCGTCAGCCCGGCATTCTTCATCCCGTCGACCGCGAAGTTGCCCATCACGTACATCGCCGCATCGCCATTGGCGAACGGCGCCAGCGCGTCCTGCCAGGACATGGAGGCGTGGTTTTCGACGAAGCCGCACTCGTCGATCAGCTGCTCCCAATTGTCGAAGGTCGCCACGATCCGCGGGTCGGTATACGTGATCTCCCCCGCCGTCAGCGCGTTGTGCACGTCATAGCCGTTGGTGCGCAGGTTGATGTAGTCAAAGACGCCCGCCGCAGTCCAAAGGAACTTGGTCCCGATGGTGAACGGGGTCACGCCGTTCTCTTTCATCGTGGCGCAGGCCGCCAGCAGCTCATCCCAGGTCTGCGGCTCTTCGAGGTTCAAAAGGCCGAAGATATCCGAGCGGTAGTAGATGCCCCACTGGTAGTAGGAATAGGGCACGCCCCAGGTCTTGCCGTCGCGCATCATGGTGGGCTCGATCGCCGCCAGATCCTCGCGAAAGCCGTTGTCGTCCCACACATCGTCCACGGCCATGAAGAGGCCCGCATCGACGAAGGGCGCCATGCGGTTGCCCGGATACCAGGACGTCACGTCCGGCGCATCGGCGGTCAGGAAGTTGCGGATCGCCGACTTGTGCGCCTCCCGGTCGTTGATGTTGGTGATAACGTTGATGTCGGAGTTTTCTTCGGCGAACTTGGCGACCGCCGCCTCGAACGCGGCTTTGGGGCCGGGGTTCAGGTCGTCGAAGTTGATGACCAGATCGCGCGCGGATGCTGCACCCGCCAGCATGGTCGTGGCCGCCAGCGTCGCCGCGGCGGTCTTCAGAAGCGTGTTCATATTTTTCCTCCCTTGCGGGCGGGTTTCACATAATGAAACCGCATCCCAACTATTGAAACAATGAAAGAGACCGCCTTAGGCTGTCAACAGATTCGGGCCGCGCAAGGGAGGGCGAGGCGATGAACAGCCAAGCGCCCAGCGGCGGCGGGACCGTGGCCAAGGCCGCCGCGGTGCTCGACCTCGTGGCCGAGATGGACCGCCCCGTGCGGTTCTCCGAACTGCTCGCCCGCTCGAACCAGCCCAAGGCAACGCTCTACCGCCTGGTTCAGACGCTGACGCAGACCGGTCTTCTGGCCTATGACAGCACCGCGCACACCTACGCGCCCGGTCTGCGCCTCGTGCGCCTTGCCCACGCCGCCTGGCGCCACAGCGCCCTCGCCCCCATCGCCCGCCCGCATCTCGACGCGCTCTGGGACCAGGTGGGGGAGACGCTGCATCTGGCGCAGATGGACGCGGGCCAGGTCATCTATGTCGACAAACGCAACGCCGCCGACCCCACGCCGATGTTCAGCCAGGCGGGCAAGATCGGCCCGGGCTACTGCACTGGCGTCGGCAAGGCGATCATGGCCTTCCTGCCGGACGCGCAGCGCACCCGCGCCATCGCGCGCCAGGCTTTCTACGCCCACACGCCCGCCACCCTGACGAGCGCCCCCGCGCTGGAGGCCGAGCTGGCGGAGATCCGCAACACCGGCATTGCCTTCGACCGCGAAGAGCACGAGCCAGGCATCATCTGCATCGCCGCCCCCATCCGCGGCGCAGACGGCGCGGCCCTCGGCGCGCTGTCGATCACTGCCACCACCGCCCGGCGCTCCCTGGCCGAACTGGCCGCTTTCCAGCCTGCGCTCACCGCCTGCGCCGCCGCCATCGCTGGCGCCGCACAAAGCTGGCACTTTCCGACGGACCAAGGGGGACCAACATGACCGGCGTGACACTCAAGGGGGCCGTCAAACGCTACGGCCAGACGCAGGTCATCCACGGCGTCGACCTGCAAATCGAGGACGGCGAATTTTGCGTCTTCGTCGGCCCCTCCGGCTGCGGCAAGTCCACCCTTCTGCGTATGATCGCGGGACTGGAGGAAACCTCGGACGGCCAGATCGCCATCGGCGCCCGCGACGTGACCCACATGGACCCCGCCCAGCGCGGCGTTGCGATGGTGTTCCAGACCTACGCCCTCTACCCCCATATGACCGTGGAGCAGAACATGGGCTTCGGCCTCAAGATGAACGGCGTGCCCAAGGACCAGATCAAGGCCAAGGTGGACGAGGCCGCACGCATCTTAAAGCTGGAAGACTACCTAAACCGCAAGCCCAAGGCGCTCTCCGGCGGTCAACGCCAGCGCGTTGCCATCGGCCGCGCCATCGTGCGGGGGCCGGAAGTCTTCCTCTTCGATGAGCCGCTCTCAAACCTCGACGCCGAACTGCGCGTCGACATGCGGGTGGAGATCGCGCGCCTGCACAAGGAAATCGGCGCCACGATGATCTACGTCACCCACGACCAGGTGGAGGCGATGACCCTGGCCGACAAGATCGTCGTCCTGCGCGCCGGCCACGTCGAGCAGGTCGGCAGCCCCATGCAGCTTTACAGCGATCCCGATAACAAATTCGTCGCCGGCTTCATCGGCTCCCCCGCCATGAACTTCGCCGACGCCGTGGTCACGGACACAGGCGCCCACATCCCAGCTCTTGATGCCGACATCACGGCCCCCGTCCCCCTCCCCGGCCCCGGCACGAAAGTCACAATCGGCCTGCGCCCCCAAGACATGCAGATCGCCAAGGCCCCCGGCCCCATCACCCTAGACATCCGCGAACGCCTCGGCGGCGTCAGCTACGACTACCTCCGCACCCCCACCGGAGAGCGCTTGGTGGTCGAAACCAAGGGCGAAGACGCCCTGGCCGAAGGCGATAGCGTAGCCGTCAGCTTCGACGCACAGCGGGCGATGTTCTTCGATGCAGAGACCGAAGCGCGGTTAAGGTGAGCGGCCGGTTTGCGGACGAAGCAGCCGTTTGCCGAAGCTGTGCTGACGTCTGCTTTTCTGAAGCAGTATTCCAAATATAGCCGAACCGATTCAGGGTTCTTGCAAGTGCAGTCAGTCGTTAACTTGTGTCCGATACTCTCCCGGCGTCGTGCCCAGAGCTTTTCGAAGGCTCGTTGTCATATGCGCCTGCGATGAAAACACGCACGCATAGGCAATGTCAGAGAGTGTAGGCTCTTTGGGCCCCGCCACCATGGAACAGGTGTCTAGCCCCCTTTGTCTGTGCCACTGATCGGCGGTTTCTCTAAAAAGGTTTCTGGCATTGGTGGGCGCATGTTGAGCAAGACGACCTTGCTTTGATCGGACACTACCCGAGAGTGGGGAGTATGAAGGCCAAAATGATCACGCCCCAAAACGGTACCTCCAGGGCTGCTAAGACCGTGAAAAACGAGTGGCTGTGACCTGCTCCCCTGAGAGTCCGCGTTTATAGGTTAGCTCTGTTCAGGTTTTGGTCTTCGTTTGACCGGTTAGCATATTCGTGTGGCGTCAGGCCAGCGAGGCTGGAGTGAGGCCGGGTGTGGTTGTAGTCGGCGCGCCA
>JBCDFL010000094.1:0-12295 GCA_039178165.1 Pseudomonadota bacterium
GGAGCTCCAGGTCAGCGTGCCGGCAAGATCCACAGCGTGCATCTTGTCCGCCCAAAGGCGGATCGCACCGTCGAGCGTGAACCGTTCGGCCGTCCAGACCGGGAAGGTCGGCGTGAAGTCCAGCTGGCCCTCGGGGCCGACCTGGGCGGGCTGCACCGCGTCCGTAAAGCGCGACATCCACAGCGTATCGGCCCACAGAAGGTGGTTGAGCGTCCCGAAGATAGAGCCGAAGAACGCGCCCCGATCCGCCCGCAGATCGGCCTCCGGCACGGGCTCCAGCATCACGCTGAGCTGGCGGTTCTGCCAGGCGTTGTACTGCGCCATCTTGCGGACATATCCCGGCTCGATCATGGACGGGGCTCGCTCATGGATGGGGCGCGGACCCGGCGCGGCTCAAGGGGTGGGACCTTTCCAATCAATGGGGCAGACCTCCGCCGATTTGCCGCCGAAATCCCAGACCCGGCCGTAATCGCGCACGCGCGATTTGAGGCCCACGGCTGCGATGATGTCGGGCCCCATCCAGTATTTGGAGTTGGAGATCATCACGGGGTGGTCGGGGCTTTTGCCGCCGACGAATTCGATCTCGCCCTGGATTTTGCGACCGATCATGATGGAGCGGCGGTTGCCCTCGCGCACGATCTCGACGGGCGCGCGTTCGGCGCCGATGATTTCGGACACCAGCATGGTGAAGAGGCCCGTCGTGCCCCCCGCCTGGCCGGAGAAAATTTGCAGGATGCCGTTATAGGCCTTGCCGCTGGCGCGCTCGTCCACGTAGGCGGCGACCTTCCAATTGCCCTCGCCCATACGGCCGGGGATGTCGACCAAGAGCCCGACATTGAGCCCGCTAAGGTCTTCGCCCTCGTAATGGCCCTCATCGATGGCGATGGCCATCCAGGCGTGGCAATGCCCTTCGGTGGGCGGGTGCGCGCCCAGGCTGACCACGCAGGGGCAGAAGACCGTGCAGGAGCAGTTCAGGAAAAGCTCGCCTTTGATGGCCCATTCGGTCGGCGTGGCCGTCCGGCGCCCGGGATTGGGCATGCGGCTGTCGATGCGCTGGCTGACGGGCAGCTTATCGGCATCGGGTTTGCGGGTTACGGCCATGCTTGGTCCTCCGTACGGTCCCCAGTGTTCAATTGCCGCTCCGCGTCGCGCAAGGGCGGGGCCGTCACGCGGGGTGGTGCGAAAGCGCCGCCCGTTTTTCCGAAGGCAAACCTTCGGTTTGACGGGGGCGTGACGGCGCCGCCCGTTGTTCTAACGGGCGAAAGTTCTGAGCGGTGAAGCCGCATCAGGCCCCCACCCATGGCCAGACGATCACGCCCAGCCCTGCAAGGATCAGCGCGAAGCCCATGGGCCGCGTCACGACATGCCCCACCTGCGGCAGCTTTTCGATCACCATAAAGAGCGTCGCGAGGCCCATCCAGGCCAAGTTCATCATCCCGCCGACAAAGCCAAGCGCCATAAAGCCCCAGCAGCAGCCCACGCAGAACGCCCCGAGGCCGAGGCCCATGCGCAGCCCGCCGGCGAAGCCGGTCTTCCAATGGCCCAGGAAATACATGCCGGGGCTGTGGCAGACGCCGTGGCAAATCTCCTTCGCGCGGGTGAACTGAAAAGCGCCGACGACGATCAGCAGCGCGCCGCCCATCCAGGCCTGTTTGGGAAAGCCCAGCATGTCGATCACCCCGCCGAAGAGCAGCGCCAACTGCGCGCCGGTGATCACGGCGGCAAAGACCACCCAGACGACGAAATAGCCCAGCAGCACGCCGGCCCACCCCGCCCGCGTTCCGTTGGCGGAGCTCATCAGGTCCTCATAGGCGCGCAGGGTCGGCACCAAGGTCGGCAGCATCATGGCCGCCATCATCCCCGCCCACATCGCAAAGAGCGGGCCGAAATTGGCCATGGGCATGTACATCGGCATCCGCGGGTCCATCGCGGCCATGCGCTGCGCCATCTCGTTCGGGCGGCCCAGCAGATCGAGGCCCATGCCGGTGCTCATCGCGTACATCCAGACCCACGAGGCGAGGATGACTGCAAAAAAGCTCAGCCAGCTTAGCGTGCGCAGCGCCGGTGCCATCGGTCTCTCCTCCCAAAACAAGACCATCGACTCGAAGCGAAAAGCTTGGTAGCCTAATGTCAGACATTTAATTGTATGACAAATGAAAACTGAGATTGTGCGCCCCTCAGACCTGTCAGCGCAGATCGCCGATGCGATCCGCGACGGCATCGTTGGCGGCGATTTGAACGTCAACCAACGCCTGCCTTCTGAGGCCGAATTGGCGGAGGAATTCTCCGTCTCGCGCTCCACCGTGCGCGAGGCGCTGAAGCGGCTGGCGGCACAATCGCTGATCCGCACCCAGCGCGGCGCCTCGGGCGGGGCTTTCGTGAACCGGCTATCGTTCGAGGAGGCCTACGCCCAGCAAGTCACCACCTCGACCCTGCTGCTGAGCATGAACGCCGTCAGCTTCGATGTCGCCTGCGAGGCGCGCTACGCGCTGGAGCGGGCCTGCGCGCCCCTGTCGGCACAGCGGCGCACGCCCGATCACTTGGCGACGATGCGGGCCGAAATTCACCGCCAGAGCCAGCCGGGCCTGACGGACGAGGCGTTCTGCGCCTCCGACGTGGCCTTCCACCGGGCGCTGGTGGACGGCGCCGGCAATCCGGTCCTCAGCTACCAGCTGGCCGGCGCGGTGGAGGCGATGCAGCCTTTGATGAACATGATTACCTTTACCGCCCGCTCGCGCGAGGAGATCGTCGCGCGGCACACGGCCATCGCGGACGCGCTGGAAGGGCGCGATGCGGGCGGGATTGATGCGGCGCTCGTGAGCCTAGAGGCTTACGCGCGCGACCTGGCCAGAGCCGTCGCAAAGGCCAAGACCCGTGCCCGGCAACGGCCGCCCCCGGATCGCAGCGCATAGGCCACCGGGGACCATTTTCACATAGCGTCTGGGAGGAACGCGCCATGAATTTGAGACCTGATCCGACTTTTTACCCCTCGCCCAGGATGGCGATGGAGGCCCCTGCCGAAACGGTGGCCTTCACGCTGATGCTCAGCCCCGATGGCTCCAAGCCCGACGGCCTGGCGGTCGTCGACGTCAACCCCGAAAGCGAGACCTACGGCAGCATCCTGAACACGCTGTACGTGCCCAATTTGGGCGACGAATTTCACCATTTCGGCTGGAACGCCTGCTCTTCGGCGCTGTCGCCCCTCACCGGCCACGCATTCCTGGAACGACGCTATCTGATTATTCCGGGCATCCGGTCCAGCCGCATCTACATCATCGATGTCAAAGACCCGATGGATCTGAAAATCCACAAGACGATCGAGCCCGAAGAGCTGATGTCGAAGACCGGCTATTCGCGCCCCCACACGATCCATTGCGGGCCCGAGGGCATCTATGTCTCGACCCTGGGCGGCGGCGGCGCCGACGGGACCGACGGCCCGCCGGGCATCTTCATCATGGATTGCCAGACCTTCGAGATTCTGGGCCGGTACGAGATGGACCGCGGCAACCAGGACAAGCACTATGACTTCTGGTGGAACCTGCCGCGCGACTACATGGTCAGCTCCGAATGGGGTCTGCCGCCGCAATTCGAAAACGGCGTCGTGCCCGAAGACCTGCTGAGCAACAAGTACGGCCACACGATCCACTTCTGGGATTTGCGGGCGCGCAAGGTGACCAAGTCCATCGATCTGGGCGAGAACCACCAAATGGCGCTGGAGATCCGGCCCGCCCATGACCCGGTCAAGGAATACGGCTTCTGCGGCGTCGTGGTGGACACGACCAACCTTCAAGGCGCGATCTTCACCTGGTGGCGGGACGAGGCCGGCGAATGGCAGGCCAAGAAGACGATCACCATCGATCCGGTGCCGGCGGATGCGGACGACCTGCCCGACCTCTTGAAGGGCTTTGGCGCGGTGCCGCCGCTGGTGACGGATATCGACCTCAGCCTCGACGACAAGTACCTCTACGTCTCGTGCTGGGGGCTGGGCGAAATGCACCAATACGACGTCTCCGACCCGATGAACCCGGTCCTGACCGGCAAGGTGGAGATCGGCGGCATCGTCGCGGGCCACGCACATCCGAACGGCAAGACCTTCGGCTACGGGCCCCAGATGGTGGAGATCAGCCGCGACGGCAAGCGGGTCTACTGGACCAATTCGCTCTACTCGACCTGGGACGACCAGTTCTATCCCGGCGACCGCGGCGCGGCGATGGTCATGGCCCATGTGGGCGAGAACGGCGGCATTACGCTGGACGAGCGGTTCTGGACCGAGTTCCCGGAAGGCTACCGCTCGCACCAGATCCGGCTGGAGGGCGGCGATTGTTCGACCGATAGCTTCTGCTACCCGAACGTGTAGGCCGCGGACCTGTCCCCTTGCGGCGGCGCCGGTCCCGGTGCCGCCGTATCTGCCCGAGGTTGTGATGCGCCTGGCCCTTGCCTTTGTGATGTCCTGTCTGGCCCGTGCGGCGCTGGCCTGCGCGCCTGCGCCGACGCTGAGCCATGCCGAGCTGGTCGCCACTGCGCCGGTGATCGTGCTGGCCCGTGCGGTCGCCGCGACGGAGACCGGTGTGACGTTCGAGCGGCTGGAGGCGCTGAAGGGCACCCCGCCCCCGGTCTTCGACATCGCGGGGGCCGAGGAACGGGCTTACGGGCCCAGTGATATGGACGGGCACCGCGCGCTGACGTGGTGGGAAAACAAAATGCTGCGGGCGGGCATCTGGACCGGCTGCGGGGTGTCCGCCTCGTTCGAGATCGGGCGCGACTACCTGCTGTTTCCGGGCACCGCGCACCCCTACGCCCAGGCGGAGATCGCGGCGCCCGAGGGCGATCTGTGGCTGGCCGGTGTGCGCGCGCTGATCGCCGATCCCGCTCGCCCCGCGGCGATGATCGTGACCCCGCGCGACTACGTGGCGCTGGCCGACGCGGCGTTCTACGGCACGATGACCGCCTGCACCGGCGGGGATGGCGAGATCAGGGTGGAGCGGGTCCTGCGCGGCCCGGCGCGCGAGACCTGGCGCTGGGACCATCCATGGGGCTTTGGCCCGTGCTGGCCTGGCATGCGCTATCTGGTGCTGCTGGACCTGTCGCAAGAATACGCGGTAGACCAAGTCCTGGCCTTCGGCATTCTGGACGGCACGGTCACGCTGACGCCGCGGCGGGGCACCATCGCGGTGCAGCCGCGCCGCGTGGCGCTGGCCGATCTGGAGGATTAGATGGACCTGACCACGACCGCCGCTGGCCTGTGGATCGCCGTCGTCGCCTCCGGCCTTTACCACGGTTTGAACCCGGGCATGGGCTGGCCCCTCGCCGTCTCCGCCGCCCTGTTCGAGCGTCGTCGCACCGCGTTGTGGCCCGCCGTGGGTGCGCTGGGCGCCGGACACCTTGCCGCGATGCTGGGCCTTTTGCTGCCCTTTTCGCTGATGACATTGCTTGTGGATTACGCGCGCGAGATCCAGATCGGCGCGGGCGCCCTGGTCATCGCGATGGGCCTTTACCTGGCCATCACGCGCCGCCATCCGCGGCTTCTGGCGCGGGTGCCGCCGCACCGGCTGGCGCTGTGGTCTTTCCTGGTCGCGCTGGCCCATGGCGCGGCGCTGATGCTGGTGCCGATCTATCTTGGCCTATGCGACGTGGCGGAGCTGGACGCCGGCCACCGGGCGGCGGGCACGCTGATGACCAGCCTAGCGATCGCGCTGGGGGTTGCGGCGCTGCACACGGTGGCGATGACCGTCTCCGGCGGGGCGCTGGCCTTCGCGGTGCACCGCTGGTTCGGCTTGCGCTTCTTGCAGCGCGGCTGGTTCGATCTTGAGATGATCTGGGCGCTCAGCCTGATCGCCGTGGGCGTGATCGGTCTGGCCACCGCCCTATGACGGGGTCGCTGCGCCGGGCCGCGAGGCACCGGCGCAGCGGGCGGCGTCAGGCGACGTCGCGCTTTTCGGGAGCCAGCGATTGCTCCACCCCGTTGGCCTTAACGAATTGTTTTTCCTTGCCATCGTTGGGGTTGAGGTAGGTCGTGATGAGCCGCCAGATCACCCGGCAATTGTTCTGCAACATGACCGACTCGCGGTAGCGCGCGCGCCCGGCGACCTCCACCCGTGTGTCGTCGCTGGTGTCCTGGCTCTTGTAGAAGACGTAGTATTGCCAGGCGACGCCGAGCTTCAGCCCTTCGGGCCCTTCGAAATCGCCCACCTCTTGTAGGGCCTTGGTGATGTTCTGCGCCGACAGCCGGAAGGGCTGGCCGCCGGATGGTCCGTATTCGACGAAATCGAGCGTTCCGGGCCGCGTTGGGGACGGCAGATCGCCGAATTTGAAATCCAGCCCCTGCGCCGCCAGCTCCGGGCCGAGCGCGTCCATGAACGCGCCGACCGTGGGCGGCTGCGAGATCGTGATGGTCGGGACATCGACCGTGAACGGCACGAAGCCCGGCGCCGGCACGGCGGTATAGGGCTGATTGACCCGCAGGAAGGTGCCGACGACGCGGAAGGAGACGTTGGAAAGCGTGATGGTATCTGACATGTGGATAACTCTGTTTGTATAAAAATAATGACACATGATGTGTCAATTTACATATACACGCATAGGTTATCCGGTCAAGGCAAATTACCGGACGCCGCCCCCGTCTGTGCGGGCCGCGCGCCGCAAGGCGTTGCAATTGCCGCGCAAAGCGCGTCTGTAATGCAAAACGGGGGACATCCATGATCCGAACGCTCGACGCCACGCTGGGCCGGCTGGTCCGGCACCTGCTGTTCTTGCTGGTGCGGTTCTACTACGCGGTGTTCTACAACGTGTCGGCCAGCGGCAAGCACCTGATCACCGAGCATCCGGGCGCCATCGTCCTGGCGACCCATGTCAGCCGCAACGACGGCCCGCTGCTGCTGAGCGCGCTTTACACCTGCGCGCGGATGCGACCGGTCGTGCATTACGACGAATACCATTCGGCGCTGCAATGGCTGCCGATGTTCGTCATTTCGGCCATCCCCGTCTCCTCCCCCCGCCGGTGGGCGGCGGAGCGGCGCGCGGCCTGGAAGGACCGGCAGATGCGCGTGATCGGCAAGGTGCTGGCGGCGGGCAACACGGTGCTGCTGTTTCCCGCGGGCGTGTCCCGGCAGCAGCCCGAGGAAGTGGTCAAGCCGCACTTTTCGGGCGCCTACGACATGATACGCGCCCATCCAAACGCGCCCGTCCTGCTCGCCCGGATCGAGGGGCTTGGCCGGTTTCAGACGCCGCGCTTCGACGCCTTCTGGACGTTCATTGGCCGGGCCAAGGGCCGCCGCCACGTCGCGGTGGAGATCACGCGGCTGGAGGGGCTGAGCACCGATCAGCCGATGGCAGCGTTTAACGCGCAGCTCGAGGCGCTTTTGAACCGGCCCATCGACATGGCGCCGACCTCCACCCCCGAATAGGCGGGGCGCAGGAGCGCGGCGGCCGGCCCGCACACGACAGGCCGGGCGGCGGGCATGGCGCGCGCGACGGCAAAGGCGCGGACCAGATCCGCATCCACGCCCGTGGCGGCGGCGGGCAGCAGGCTTTCGGCGATGAGGCCATCGGCGTCGAGCAGCGCGTGATGGTCCAGCAGAAGGTGCACGTAGGTGACATCGCCGCCCGCCCAATCGGCCGTGATGCCGGGCTGGCCCACCAGCTTCTTTACGGGGACCAGCACCTCGTCCGCGCCGGCGTAGAGCTCCGCCCGCCAGCCGGTCACCAGCACCCGGTGCTGGGGCGAGAGCCACACGTCGCGGTGCGGCGCGTCCGACCCGAAGGCGCCGCGGGCCACGCGGATAGGAGCAAAATCCGGGCGCTCGGCCAGCGCGGCGGCGGGCAGGAACATCCGCCCGGCCCACAGCACCGGCTGCGCGCCCGCATCGCGGGTGAGGACGAGATCGCCCGCGCCGATCTCCTCCACCGCGCGGGGGCCCGTGGGCGTGGCGACGCGGCCCCCGGCGACAAAACAGATCGGCGTGGCGAGGCTGTCATAGGCGACATTCGGCCCTTCCTGCGCCGCAATCACGCGCAGGGGCACACCCGCGGGCGGAAAGCCCCCCGGCCCACCGACGAAGGCGAGGCCCTCGACGGTCGCATAGCTGGTCACGCCGGGCTCGTTGATGTTGAAGGCCACGATGTCGTAGGTGTTGCCGTCCGGATCCTCGACCGTGAAGCTGAACTCCGCCTCCACCCGCCGCCCGGCGCCGTAGCTTTCGCCGTCATAGGTGATGGGGCCGGCGAGGTTCTGCGAATTGTCCGAATCGCCAAAGCCGGTGTCGCCGTCCGCCTCGTCGATGGTAACGCTTTCCCAAGCGGTGCTGTTGAGCGTGATGTCCCGCCCCACCAGGTGCGAGCCATCGCCCTGATTGATGCCCGACAGCTGGCCGCCGCCGCTGACGGTCACGTCGCCCTCCGGCAATGTGTAGATGACACGCTGGGCCATGATGGCACCCTCCCCCGCACTGTGCTGTGGTCCCTATAGAGCCAGCGGGTTACGACGGGATTAAGGTGAAACCGAGGCAATAGGCGCAAATTCGAGGGATCGCGCTAGCAAGCGCCCCGTCCCGGCTTGACCGGGCCGGGCCGGGGGCCAGGTTGCTGTGCATGATCGAGATCCTGAACATCGTCGCTGCACTGCTGACCATCGCCTTCGGCCTCTTCGGCTTCGTTGCGCCGCGCTACACCGCGGCGGCGCTGGATCTGAGCCCGGGCGCAACGACGATGGGGCTGAGCGAAATGCGTGCCTCCGTCGGTGGGCTGTTCGTGGTGGCGGGGATCGCGGCGCTGCTGATCGGCACGCCGATGGCCTACGCGATGATCGGGTTCGCCTTTGCCGGCGCGGCGCTGGGGCGCGCGGTCTCTTTGGTCTTCGACGCGCCGCCGCGGCGCAAGGTACTGCTGTTCGGCGGGATCGAGGCGGCGCTGGCCGCGTGGCTGATCCCCGCTAACCTCACGCTGTAAGGCGGGCCATGAGCGCGTCGCGATGAACCAAATGCAGGCACGTGCGTTGCGCTTGCATGGATATTGCAAACAGCCTCAACGTCATCATTGCCCGTCTGTCCATCGGCTTCGGCCTCTTCGGCTGGCTCGCGCCGCGCTACACGATGGAGAACGTCGATCTGGCCGATGGCGGGTCCACCATGGGCCAGTCGGAGGTGCGGGCCGTGTCGGGCGCGCTGTTCGTTGTAGCGGGGGCCGGGGCGCTGCTGCTATGGACGCCGGCGGCCTTTGCGATGCTGGGCTTCATCTGGGCGGGCGGCGCGCTGGGGCGCGTGACCTCGCTGGTGGCGGACGGGCAAACGCGGCTGAAGTGGATTTTCTTTGGCACCGAATTGGTCGTGGCCGCGGTGGCGCTCACCTTGAATTTGGGCCTGATCGCCGGCGCATTCTGATCCGTCCTGTTTCACTTGGCGAAAAACAACGCCCGCCGGAGGCCCCGCCGCTTGCAACGGGCGCAGGCGGCGCCTACTTTGAAGATGTTCGCAAGAACTATGGACATAAACGCGCTCGTCATAAGCGGATCGGACCCGGGGGCGGTACCCGGCGGCTCCACCAACCATCCTTCGTTTGGGGATTTTGGGGCCGAAATAGGATCGACGAACGTCTAAAGGGGTTAGCTTTGTCTCGGCTGTCTGCCACCGTTATCGGCGAAATCAGTATAGTTGCAAACGACAACCATGCTCCGGTCGCAGTTGCCGCGTAAGCGGTAAAAACGATCGAAACTTTAAGCCCTTGCGCCTAGCCGCGTAAGGCGGGGCCTGTCGGAGCCTGGCAACAGAATCCGACACTTATCCCCCTCACCCCGGTTATATACCTTTGCGCATCCACGCATCGCGCAGGTTGACACGCCGCGCCGCGCGGTGCCTTGTGCATCCGGGGCAAACGCGAGCGCCCCGTGACAGGCGGACGCCCAAGCATCGCAGTGCGACGCTATGGAGCGATACGATGTCCCTTTTCATCACCCCAACCGACCTTCTGCCGCTCATCGGCACACCCGCCGCGCCCCGCCTGATCGACGTGCGGCTGCCGGAGGATGCGGCGGCCGACCCGATGCTGATCCCAGGCGCTGTCCGGGCCACGCATACCGATCTGGAGGCGGCCCAGCGCTTGGCCGGGCCGGACACCGTCATCCTGTGCCAGCGCGGCGCGAAGCTGAGCCAGGGCGTCGCGGCGGCGCTGCGGTCGCGGGGCATCCCGGTGCGGGCGCTCGCGGGCGGCACGGAGGCCTGGGCCGCCCTGCCCGGGGCGCCGCGACTTGCCATATCGAAGGTGCCGGACGGGCCGATTTGCGTGCGCCTCGGCACGATCGACGGGCTGGCGGCGGCTTGGGCGATCCGCCGCTTTGCCGCTCCTTGCGCGGAAATCTGGGACGTGGAGGCGCCCGGCGAGGTTGCCGCCCGGTTTGGCGGGACGGCCATAGAACACGGCGCCATTGCCGAGATCGGTGCGCTCGGCCTGAACGTGCCCGCGCTGGACACACTGGCCCGCGCCCTGGAAGCCGGGACGCCCAGCCTCGCCGATCTGTGGGCCGGCCTCTATGACACGTCCGCACAGGCGATGGATCGCGGTTGTGCACTGATGGATGCGGCGCTTATCTGGGCGCGCAGCCGGGATGCAGGGGGTGCGGCATGAACGGCGACGTGGCAGGCGGGGGCGACACCCCAAGCTGGCGCGCGCTGTGGCGCGTCTTTGGCCGGATCGGCCTTCTGAGCTTTGGCGGGCCAGCCGCGCAGATCGCGCTGATGCAGGCGGAGTTGGTCGAACGGACCCGCTGGCTGAGCCAGGCGCATTTCCTGCGGGCGCTGTCGCTCTGCATGCTCCTGCCGGGGCCCGAGGCGATGCAATTGGCCACCTATGCGGGATGGCGCCTGCGCGGCGTGGCGGGCGGCCTTTTGGGCGGGGCGCTGTTCGTGTTGCCGGGGGCGGCCGTGATTGCGGCGCTGGCCGGCATTTACCTTGCCTACGGCACCCAGCCCGGCGTGCAGGCCGCCTTCACCGGGGTGAAGGCCGCGGTGATCGTGATCGTCGTCCAGGCGCTGCGCAACGTGGCGCGGCGCGCGTTGACGGGGCCGCTGGCCCTTGGTCTGGCCGCCTTCGCCTTCCTGGCGCTGTTCGTCTTCGCCCTGCCCTACCCGCTGGTGATCGCTGTGGCCGCGGCCATCGGCGCGCTGCGCCCGGCGGAGGCCGCCGCGCCCGCCGCCCCGCCCGCCCGGGCAAACACAGGGGCCACTCTGGCGCTGTGGGGCACGCTTTGGGCCGCGCCTTTGATCCTCGTGTGGCTGCTGGACGCGGACTTTCTGCTGCAAGTCGGGCTCTTCTTCTCTCGCCTCGCGGCGGTGACCTTCGGCGGGGCCTACGCGGTGCTGGCCTATATGTCCCAGGAGATCGTGCAGGAGTACGGCTGGATCGAGACGGGCCAGATGATCGACGCGCTGGGCCTGGCGGAGACGACGCCGGGCCCGTTGATCCTCGTCACCCAATTCGTGGCGATGCTGGCCGGGCACGCGCAGGGCGGCGCGTCTGGCGCGGTTGCAGCAGGGCTAATCGCGCTTTGGGTGACGTTCGTGCCGTGCTTCTTGTGGATTTTCCTGGCCGGTCCCTTCCTAGATGCGATTGCCGCGCGGCCGCGCGTGGCGGCGGCGCTGCAGGGCATCACCGCGGCGGTGGTGGGCGTGATCTTGAACCTCTCGCTGTGGTTCGCGCTCCACGTGCTGTTCGACAGCGGCGTGCCGGGTCTTGGCACGCTGGATCCCGTGGCGGCGGCGCTGACGCTGCTGGCGGGGGCGTGGCTGCTGGGCCTGCGGCGGTCCCTGCCCGAAACGTTGGCACTTTGCGCCGGCGCGGCTTTGGCGGTTTGGGCGCTGGGGGGCAGTTTGGGTTGACCCCCTTTTCCTGCGGGTCAAAAGCGGTATGGTGAGGCAACGCGGAAGGGGCAGTCATGGGCCGCACCATCGATTACGGAAACCTGATGCACGAGGCCATGCGGGGGCTGATCCGCAGGGTCCTCACCGATGTGGCCGCGCACGGGCTGCCCGGCGCACACCATTTCTTCATCACCTTCGACACGGCGCACCCCGATGCGGAGCTCGCCGATTGGTTGTCCGACCGCTATCCCGAAGAGATGACGGTCGTGATGCAGCATTGGTACGACCGGCTGGAGGTGGGCGAGGACGGCTTTGCCGTGACGCTGAATTTCGGGGACAGCCCGGAGCCGCTCTATATCCCCTACGACGCGATCCGCACCTTCGTGGATCCGTCGGTGGAGTTCGGCCTGCGGTTCGAGACGCAAGAGGGCGAGGCCCCCGCGCCCGCC
>JBCDFL010000095.1:0-12289 GCA_039178165.1 Pseudomonadota bacterium
CTACACCTCCGCCGTCAGCCCCTATCTCGACGGAACGCTGGCGCCCGACGCCGCCATCGCGACCGCGTGGGAGCATCTGTCCGGCTACATGCTGTCCAACACGCGGCAGAACGATTTGCTGATGTTCTCCGAACTCAGCGGACAAGGTCCTTTCGACGATCCGTCCGACATCCCGATCTCCGTCTTGCTCCCGGCCCATATCACGTCCGAGCTGAAGACGGCCTTCCAAATCGGCTTCCTGCTTTTCCTGCCCTTTCTCGTGATCGACATGGTGATCGCGTCGATCCTGATGGCGCTCGGCATGATGATGCTGTCGCCGATGATCGTCTCGCTGCCCTTCAAGCTACTGCTCTTCGTCCTGGTCGACGGCTGGGCGCTGACGATGGGCTCGCTCGCCTCAAGCTTTCAAGGAGTGATCTGACCGTGGAATTCGACATGAACGTGGCGCAGCTACAGCTGGCCTATTGGAACATCCTGCTGGTTGCGGGCCCCGTGCTTTTGGTGGCGCTAGGGGTGGGCCTGCTGATCGGCATCCTGCAGGCCGCCACATCGATCAACGAGGCGACGCTGTCCTTCGTGCCCAAGATGGGCGTGGTGATCCTGACCATGGCCCTGATGTCGAGCTTCACGCTGGGTGTGCTCAGCGACTATTTCGCCGACATCTTCGAGACGATCGCGACCCTGCGGTAGCCGCGGTGGAGCCGTTCGCCCTCTCCGCCCAGACGGGCCTGCCCAGTCTGGCTTTGGGCGAGGTGATGGGCGTTTTACTGCAATTTCTCTTCATGATGTTGCGGATCGGCGCGTTCCTCGTCGCCGCGCCGCTTTTTTCCGCCCGCTACGTGCCGCTGCAGGTGCGGCTGGTGATGGCGGTCTGCCTGACGCTGCCGCTCTTTGCGAGCAGCCCCCTGCCCGACCCGCAAAGCCTGAACACCGCGCGGCTGGCGCTCTTCGTGTTTCGCGAATTGGCGCTTGGGGTGGCGGCGGGGCTGCTGCTGCAGATCCTCTTTGCCGCCGCCGTCATCGCCGGCGACCGGATCGCCAACACCGCCGGCCTCGGCCTGGCGGCGCAGGTCGATCCGAATACCGGCGTGCAATCGCCGGTCATCGGCCAGTTCTTCACGCTGTTCCTGATCGCCGTGTTCCTCAGCCTCGATGGTCACCTCGCCGCGATCCGGACGATCTTGGAAAGCTACACGCTGATCCCCGTCACGGCCCCCATCCGGGGCGAGGCGCTCTCGCAGGTGGGCCGGGACGCGGCGGGGGTCATGTTCACCACGGCCGCGCAGATCATGATGCCCATCGTGGCGATCCTGCTGATCCTGAACGCCATCATCGGCGTCATCACCCGCTCAGCCCCGCAGCTGAACATCTTCGCCTTCGGCTTCCCACTGACCATGAGCGCGACCGTCCTTCTGCTGTTTCTGACGACATCGAGCACCGGCATCGCCTTCGTCAGCCTGATCGAGGACGCTCTGTCGCAACTGACTGCCCTCTTCGAGGCCGCGCACGATGGCTGAGGGGCAGGACAGCCAGGAAAAGACCGAGGAGCCAACCGCCAAACGGCGCGAGGAGGCGCGCAAGGACGGGCAGGTCGTCACCTCCACGGAGGTGTTCGTGCTGGTCACGCTCGGGGCCGGCACCCTGATGTTCCTGGTGGGGCGCGGGGCGCTGCCGGCCGTAGCCTCCATGTGGTCGGAGGGCCTTGTGATCGGCCGCGGGGCGGATATCGAAACCCTGATCATGGCGCGCCTGCGGGACCTGCTCCTCTGGACGGCGGTCGCGGGCTCTGTCTTGGGCCTCGCGCCCTTCGTGGCCATCCTGGCGGCTCAGTCCGGTGTGGGCGGGCTGAACTTCGCGCCCAAGGCGCTGCTGCCCAAGGGCGACAAGATCAATCCGCTGTCGGGTCTGAAACGCATGTTCTCCACCAAGGCGCTGGTCGAGCTGTCGAAGGCGACGCTGAAGGTGATCTTGCTGCTTGGGGCGGGCCTCATCGCCGTCTGGCCGCTGTTTTCGCAATTCGAGGCGATGTCCGGCCTCAGCCCCGCGGCAAGCGTGGCGATCTTGGGCACCGCGATGCTGCGCTTGCTGGCCGGGGTGCTGTGCGGGCTGCTTCTGATCGCGATGATCGACCTCGTCTGGCAAATCCACTCGCACACCAGGCAGTTGCGCATGTCCCGTCAGGAGATGAAGGACGAGATGAAGGAGGCCGAAGGCGCGCCGGAGCAAAAGGCCGAGCAGCGCCGCCGCCAGCGCGAGGCCGCCCAGCGCGCGACCGAGCGCAAGGCGCTGGCCGACGTGCCGACGGCCACGGCGATCGTGACTAACCCGACCCATTTCGCCGTCGCGCTCCGCTACGACCGGGAGGCGAGAACGGCACCGATCATCGTCGCGATGGGCAAAGGGCCTATCGCGCGGGAGGTCGTGCGCCGCGGGCGCCTTGCCTCCGTCAAGACGCTGCGCGTGCCGCCGCTGAGCCGGGCGCTTTATTTCAACGGCAAGATCGGGGAGGAGATCCCCGAAGCGCTCTACACCTCGGTCGCGATCTTCCTGGCGCATGTCTGGCGCCTGGATCAGGGCGCGCGCGACCCCATGCCCGCCATCGATCTGCCGGAGGAGCTTTTGGTGGATGAGTTCGGGCGCAAGCCGGAACGGAGGACACGATGACGGACGACAAACGATCCACCGGACAGCTGATTTCCACGTTTTGCTTTCTGGGCGTCGGCCTGTGGCTGCTGGGCGAAGCAACGGCCGCCGACCCGTTGCGGGCGGTGCTTTTGGGTCTGGCGAGCCTCGCCTGCCTCGCCGGCGCCGCCCGCAACCCCATCGCCCGCTTTTTCGAGCGGGAGCCTTAGCCAGCGCAAGGCCGCACGCGCGGCGTGTTAGGGCAAGATCCCGGCCCAACGCAAAACGCCGCCGCGCTGCGGTCCGCGTCATAGCGGGCCTGTAACGATGTCCCCTTGCGCCTCAGAGGCTGCAAGAAAGCACTCGGTACCGGCCCGGCCGAGGGCAAACGCCGCTGAACTCTATCGTAACACCGGCACGCTCTCGCGCGGCGATGCGAAACCAAGCGTTTGGTCCGTTACAACCCAACCACGCCTACGCTGGCAGGCGCCCTAAAACCGCAACTCGGTCACGTCGCCGGTGATCAGGCACAGCCGCTCCAGCGCCTGCAGCAGCCCGCGCGAGGCGTTGCCTTGGCACAGCAGCATCGCGGTCGTCTGCGCGCCGCTGCGATTGCCGTTACGAATGTGGCGCAGCGTCTCCAGGAGGTAGCGCTCCGTCTGTGTCACTGCCTGCCCCGCCAGCTCGTCCGTGGTGCGGAAATAGGGAAAGACGCCCTGATGGCTTTCGCGCAGCTCCGACACGACCATGGAAATCGCGTGCGCGATCGTCGCGCCGTAAGGAATAGGAAAGCGCCGCTCCGCATCCATGAAACCCATCATCCAGCACTGACCGCTGGGGCTCTCGAACGTCTCGAAGAAAGACCGGGCTACCGACAGGAAGGCGAGCTCGAAATCGGACAGCTCCAACGCGTGCCGTTCGGCCACGCCGGGATCGTAGACGAAGATTTGGGATGGCATCGACATCGCGCACGCTCGCTCAGACGGGAAAGGACACCTGGCAGCACGCTTGGACCCATCCGTGATGGCCGAAGGGCCGCGCAAAGTCAATCCGCCGTCAATCTGGGGCGCCCTTGCTATGGGGGGCCGATCCTGCTTGACTGCCCTCGCCAGGTCGCCGCGCCCAGCCCGCTTTTCACCCCCGCAAGGAGCTGGACCATGGCCGCCGCAGCCGAAACGATCCTCGACATCCGCAACCTCTCCATCTCGCTGCCGCGGGGGGCGGACCGGACCTACGCGGTGGAGGGCGTGAATATCACGCTCAAACGGGGTGAGATCCTGTGCGTGGTGGGCGAGTCGGGCTCCGGCAAGTCGGTGATGACCAGCGCGATCATGAACGATGTGCCCGGCCGGCTCGAGGTCACCTCGGGCGAGGTGATCTTCGACGGCAAGGACACGCTGCGCATGGGCCAGGCGGAGCTGAACGAGATCCGCGGCGCGCGCATCTCCATGATCTATCAGGAGCCGATGGCGGCGCTGAACCCGGCGGTGAAGATCGGCAAGCAGGTGGACGAGGTCTTTGCCCTGCACCGCCCCGACATCGCGCCGGGCGCGCGCAAGGCCGAGACGCTGAAGCTGCTGGAGCAGATGAAGCTGCCCACGCCGCCGCGCATCTACGACAGCTACCCCCACCAGGTGTCGGGCGGGCA
Organism: Pseudomonadota bacterium; assembly: GCA_039178165.1. Lineage (GTDB taxonomy): Bacteria > Pseudomonadota > Alphaproteobacteria > Rhodobacterales > Rhodobacteraceae > JBCBCP01. The sequence continues at coordinate 4,271 of JBCDFL010000095.1, forward strand.
ATGCCAGCGGATCGTGATCGCCATGGCGCTGGCCTGCAAGCCCGACGTGCTGATCGCGGACGAGCCGACGACGGCGCTGGACGTGACCACTCAGGCGGAGATCCTGCGCCTCATCAACGATCTGAAAGAGGTCTACGACAACGCCACCATCTTCATCACCCACGATTTCGGTGTGGTGGCGGATGTCGCAGACCGGGTGGCCGTGATGTGCTGGGGCAAGGTGATCGAGGAAGGTCCGAAAGAGCAGATCCTGATGCACCCAAAGGAGCCCTACACCCAGCTTCTGGTCGACGCGATGCCCCTACTGGAGACGACGCGCCGCCCGGACGAGACGCGCAACGACCCGCCGGTGGTGGAGGTGCAACGCCTGCACAAGGTCTACGCCAGCGGGTCCAAAAAGGTCCACGCGCTGAACGACGCCAATTTCGTCCTCCGCGCCGGGGAAACGCTGGGCGTCGTCGGGGAGTCCGGGTCGGGCAAATCGACCCTCGCCAAGACGCTGATCCGGCTGGAGGAAGCGACCGAGGGCGCGATCATCATCAAGGAAGAGGACTTTCTGGGCCTCAAAGCCGACGATCTGGTGCAGGCGCGCAAGAACATCCAGATGATCTTCCAGGACCCCTACGGCTCGCTCAACCCCTCGCAATCGGTGGGCTTCATGATCACCCGCGGCTTGCATTTGCAGGGCATGGGCCAGAGCGAGGCGCGCGCCCGCGCGCTGGAGCTTTTGGAGCAGGTGGGCCTGTCGGAGGCGGCGTATAAGCGCAAGCCGCGCAACTTCTCCGGCGGGCAGCGGCAGCGCATCGGGGTCGCGCGGGCGCTGGCGATGGAGCCGGATGTGGTGATCGCGGACGAGTCTGTCTCCGCCCTAGATCTGTCGGTGCAAAAGCAGGTGCTGCGGCTGATGAACGACCTGCAAGAGACCTATAAGATGGCGATCATTTTCATCACCCACGACCTGCGCGTCGCGGCGCAGATCAGCGACTATATCACCGTGATGGAAAAGGGCGTGATGGTCGAGTTCGGCCCGGCCGAGGATGTCTTCAACGCCCCGAAACACCCCTATACCAAGCGCTTGCTGGATGCGGCGCCGGGGCGCGATTGGCACCCGCCGCGCCTGAGCCCGGAGGAGGCCGACCGCATCGCGGCCTCCGTCGTGCGCGTATGAAGCAGCACGGGGCGCTGATTGCCGGGCGCGGCGCGGACCTACTGGACCCGCTGGCGCAGATCGCCGAACGCGCGGGCTTTCCCGTCCGCCGCGCCGGTGACACGATGCAGATCGACGCGCCTTTGGGCCGCGCCGGCTTCACGCCAGAGGCGGATGGCACGCGCCTGGTGCTGGAGGCGAAGACGGCGGCGGAGCTGCAGCTCTTTACCGATCTCTACGCCCAGCGGCTGGGCAAGGTGCATCCCGGCCTCACCGTCGTCTGGGACAAGAGCGCGGGCCGCCAGCCCCTGAACCAGGTGATCGCGCGGCTGTCGGGCAAGACGCGCCTCTCCCCGAACTTCACGCGCCTGCGGCTAGAGGGGGACTTTGCCGCCTTCACGCCGCAGGCCGGGCTGCACTTCCGCCTGTTGATCCCGCCGGCTGCCGGCGGTTGGCCCGAACGGGACGAGGCCGGCCTGACGCGCTGGCCCGGCGGCGTCGAAAGCTGGCACCGCCCGCCCTACACCGTGCGCCGCATCGCGCCGGACCGCAGCTGGATCGACGTCGATATCGTCCTACACAGCGGCGGGCGCGTCACCGATTGGTGCGCGGCGCTCAAGCCCGGCGCAGAGGTCGGCCTGCACGGCCCCAGCGGCTCGAAACAGCCGGAGGCGCCCTGGCTGGGCCTTTTCGGGGACGAAACCGCCCTACCCGTCATCGCCCGCATCCTCGAGGACGCCCCGCGCGAGACCGAAGGCCACGCGCTGATCGCCTTGCGCGATCCGGCCGACGCGCAAGACATCGCCGCGCCGCCGGGCGTGACCGTCGCCTGGGCCGACATGGCGGACGATCGCGCCCTGCTGGACGGCGCCGCGGCCCTGGCCCCGCCGGGCAGCGCGCACCATATCTTCTTTGCCGCCGAACGCTCCCTTGCATCCCAGGCGCGCGAGTTGTTCAAATCACGCGGAGACACTGCGGCCAGAGCGGTCAGCTACTGGACCCGCCCCACCTGAGACCGAACACGCAGAAAAGGACCCGCCCCATGTTCATCGCGATGAACCGTTTTACAGTGACAGATGACAATGCCGAAGCGTTCGAGGCCCTGTGGCTCGGCCGCGACAGCCACCTCAAGGACATGGACGGCTTCGTCGAATTCCACATGCTCAAAGGCCCCGAGGACGAGGGCAAACGCCTCTACGCCTCCCACACCGTGTGGGAGAGTGAAGAGGCGTTTCGCGCCTGGACCAGGTCCGACGCCTTCCGCGCCGCGCACAAGGGGGCGGGCAGCACGATGAAGCTGCACGAAGGCGTGCCGAAATTCGAAGGCTTCTCCACCATCCAGCATATCGAGGCGGACTGACCCCGCGTGACGGATGTCACGACCATCCCGGTCCTGCGCTCGCCGAACCTGGCCGAGAGCCGCGCGTTCTACGAAGGCTTGGGCTTTGAGGTCACAATGGCCGGGCCGGACTATCTGGTCGTGGCGCGCGCGGGGATCGAGCTTCACTTCTGCCCGCCCGACCACCAGGACGGGCGGGAGACGGAAAGCAGCTGCTATATTCGCGGGCCGGGCATCGACGCGCTGCACGCCGAATGGGCGGCGCTGCCGGGCAATGTCGTCACGCCGATCTACACGCGGCCCTGGGGCATGTACGAATTCTACGTCGGCGATCCCCACGGCTGCCTGCTGAAATTCGGCCGCCCCGTGGCGGAGGGCCCGCCGCCCGAAGGCGTGCTGCCCGCCCATCCGCTGGACCCTGCCGGCGGATAGGCCCCCGCGCGGTCCAAAATTCTGACCAAAAATCCCGCAACCTGGGCGGATTGGGGCCGCCCACGCGCGAAATTATTGACTAAATGGTCAAAAGCGTCCCTCCTGTAGCCTAGCAGCGCGGAGATGACCCGATGACGACTTCCCTGACGACGACCTTTACCGGACTAGACTTCGTTAATCCCTTCATCCTGGCCTCGGCCCCGCCGACCGAAAGCAAGCGCAAGATCCTCAAAGCGTTCGAGGCGGGCTGGGGCGGCGTCGTGACCAAGACCATCGGCCTGCACCCCGTGGAAAATGTCGCCGGGCCCAAGACGATCTACCAGCGCACGAGCGAGCAGAAGCCCTACCTGTCGCGGATGAAGCGCGCGGACACGGTCTCCCATTCGTCCTGGAATTGGGAGCTGATCTCCGACCAGCCGCTGGAGCAGTGGCTGCCCGATCTGGAGGAGATCAAGACCATCTATCCCGACCGCATGGTCATCGCCTCCATCATGGCGGGGGCCGGCAACACCGAAGAGATGACCAATTGGCAGAAACTCGCCCGCGCGGTCGTCGATGTCGGCTGTGACGCGATCGAGCTCAACATGTCGTGCCCGCATATGGACCGCAAGGATATGGGCGCGCACATCGCCAATGACGAAGAGATCATCACCTCCATCGTCCATGCGGTGCGCGCCGCCGTGGACGTGCCGGTTTGGGTCAAACTCACGCCCGCGGGATCGACCCTGGTGGACGGGGCCCGCGCCGCCTACGAGGCGGGCGCGGCGTCCATTTCCCTGTGCAACACGTTCCCGTCGCTGCCTCTGATGGACCCCGAAACGCTCAAGTTCGAGGTGGAGGTCGACGGCCTCGTCACCTCCGGCGGGCTTGGGGGCCTCGCGATCCTGCCCCAGGCATTGCAGCGCGTGTCGGACATCAACAAGGCCTTCCCGGACGGCGCCGTGTCCGGCATCGGCGGCATCCGCGGCTTTCGCGAGGCGTTCAACTTCATCGTGCACGGCGCGGGCAACCTTCAGGTCTGCACCGCCGCAATGGAGGAAAAGGGCAGCGGCGGCGTCGGCATCAAGCTGATCCAGGAGCTGAAGACCGACCTCGCCGACTTCATGGAGCGTAAGGGCTACCGCTCGATCGAGGAGTTCCGCGGCATCGCCAGCAGCCGCATCGTCGAGCATGCCCAAGTCCGGCGCAAAAGCGACACCTACAACGGCGGCTTCGCAGCGGCGGAGTAGCGCCGCAGGCGGTGGCAATCCCGGGCCGGACCCCTTAACCTGCGGCGCATTAACACAAGGTGCGTTTTGGCCAGTCCGCAAGCAGATCCCCCCACCCGCGTCTTTCCCCGCCGCGCCTTGGTCGCGGCCGGCCTGTCGGCACTGGTCGCCGGGGGCGCGGTGGCGCTGGCCGGGCTGGGGGCCGTAACCGCGCCGCGCAGCGCGGATTTCACCTTCGTACGCGGCACCGCCTTCGGCGCGGGGGAGGCTGCACGCCTGCGCGCCTTCCTGCGCCCCGCCCTGCTGGACGAGCGGACGTCTGTAACCTTTATCGGCCATACCGGCACCGCCGGGGATGCCGCCGCCAACCAAACGCTCAGCGAGGCGCGAGCGGAGGCCGGCGCAGCCCTCGCGCGGGAGATGGGCCTGCAAGCGGGGCGGATCACGGCGCTGGGCCTGGGCGGCGCGGATCCCCTGCCCAAGGCCGAGGGGGAAACGGCCCGCGCCTTTCAATCCCGGCTGGCGCGGCTGACCGTCTCGCTGCAGGTGCGGCGGTGAGCGCGCGGCGCGCCCCCTGGCTGGCCGGCGCTTTGGCCGCGCTTCTGGCCGCGGCCTTTGCTTTGAGCGTACGCCTGCCGCTGCCCTTTGGTGGGTTCGCCGCGCTTAGTGCCGCGGGTCTCGCCGGCCTCGGCACCCTGGCGCTGATCGCGCTGGCCCCGCCCGCCTGGATCTGGACGGAGGCCGAGCGCCTGCGCCTCGCCTTCGCCGCGCGCCACGACATGGCCCCGGACCTCGCCGGCGCGGCGCTGGCGGCCATCGTCCAGACCCACGCTCGAGCTGAAGCCCTGCGCCAGGCCGCGGAGCCGATGCGCGATGACATGGCGGATCAAGTGACCGCCATCGCCGACCGGCTGGATGCCGCCGCGCGCGAGATCTTCTACGTCCCGGACCGCCTGCGCGACCTGCGCGCGGTCCTGACCCGCTCCGAACTGATCGAAGAAGCCGCGGCCGCCCACGCCGCCCTGCGCCGCCGCGCCGCCCACGGCACGGACGAGGCGTCGCGCGCCAAGCTGGCCGCGGCCATCACCGCGCTCGATCTGGCCTTCGACCGCACCGAACTCAAAGCCGCTCAGGGCCTGCTGCAAGAGGTCGATGTCGCCTCTTCGGTGGCCGAGCGGCTGCTCACCCCCGCCCGGCCCCTATCGAGGACCTGACACATGCGCCTTCTGACGACCCTCCTTGCCCTTCTGACCGCCACGGCCCTCAGCGCCGCCCCCGGCGACCGGCTGGCGACGACCGTGACCGCCCCGGTGCGCGACTGCGCCGCGGGCTGGAACCCGAACATGCCCCTGATCGCCTGGGGCGCGGACGGCGTGGTGGCCTACGCCAATGGCGCGTCGCTGGAGAATGATGGCGGGCCCTTGGGCGCCGCCGGCCTGCCCCTTGAGCTGACCGTCGAAGACAGCTTCGAGGCGCAGCTTGAGGCCTACCTCACCTGCGAAACGCCCTACCTGCGGGGCACGCTGGGCATGCTCGCCTCCGCCGCGCCTGTGACGGAATTCGACGCGCGGACCGAGCAGATCGTGTTCTTCAAGCACTCCTTCTCCGCCGGGGACGGCATTGTCGCGGGCGAGGGGATCGCGCGCATCGCAGACCTCGCGGGCAAGCGCATCGCAATCCAGGCCAATGGTCCGCACGTGGACTTCGTGGGCCGCATCCTCGCCGATGGCGGGGTCAGCTTCGACGAGGTGGAGATCGTCTGGACGGCAGACCTCACCGGCGATGGCGACACCCCCTCCGCCGCACTGGCCGAGGGGCGGGCCGACGCCGCCGCCGTCATCCTGCCCGACGCGCGGTTCCTAACCTCCGGCGGCAATGTAGGCACGGGCGCGGAAGGCTCCGTGCGCGGGGCGACGATCCTCATCTCCACCCAAGAGGCCGCCTCGGTCATCGGCGACTACATCGCCGTGCGCGCGGATTACTTCGACGCCAACCGCGAGGACATCGCGCGGATGGTGAACATCCTCTTCAACGGGGAAGAAGACATGCGCGCCTTCATGGCGCAGGAGGGCAACCCGGACCGCGCCGCCATGGCGCAGCTCATGGCCGACGCCTTCCTCGGCGGGCTGCCGCAGGAGGAAGGCGTGTTCCTGTGGCAAGACGCGATCACCGACGGCTGGGCCGGCAACGCCGCCCACTTCGCCGACCCGTCCGAGGCGCGCCGGTTCGAGGTGCTGCTGGAAGAGGTCAACGTCGCCCTGCGCGGCGCCGACCGCCTCGACAGCCCCGCGAACCTCGCCACGGCGGAGTGGGATTACAGCACGCTGGCGGAGGGGCTGGAGAACCTAGACGAGCGCCAAATCGCCGCCTTCAACCCCGAAGCCGCCGCCGCCGCGGTCCAGCGCCTGCGCCGCACCGGGCAGCTCGACGCCAACACCAAGATCGACTTCGAGGTCTATTTCGAGCCGGACAGCACGGACTTCCCCGTCGCGCTCTACGCCCAAGATTTCGAGGAGATCCTCCGCCTCGCCGCCACCTATTCCGGCGCCATCATCACCGTCGAGGGCCATTCCGACCCGCTGCACTTCCTGCGCCGCGAACAGGCGGGCGCGGACAATGCGGAACTCAGGGCGATCCGCACCTCGACCCAGAACCTGTCGCTCGACCGGGCCATCGCGGTCGTGGACGCGCTGGGGGGCTATGCGGACAATCTGGAGGTCCGCATGAACCGCGATCAGTTCACCGTGGACGGCGTCGGCATCACGGCGCCCGCGCACAACCCGCCCAAAACCGAAGCGGAATGGCGCGAGAACATGCGCGTCGTCTTCCGCGTCCTGACCGTGCAGGCGGAGGCGACGACCTTCGCCCCGCTGGACTAGGGGGCGGCCATGAAACGCATCGTCCTGCCCGTCCTTCTGATCACTGCCGTCATCGGCTGGATCGCGTGGGAGGAGACGGGCGGCCCCGGCCTTCTGATCCCGGCGGAGCCCATCACCCCCAACTGGGCCGCCATCGCCGCCTGGCCCAGCCTCGACACCCCAGCGGTGGAGGCGACCCCCGACCCCGGCCGCCGCATCACGGCCATCGTGCTCGACGACAGCGGGTCCATGTCCGGCCAGATGGACGCCGCCAAAGGCGCCGTCCTCGGCGCGCTGGAGGCGATGGCGGACAGTGACCGCGTCGCCGTCATCGCGCTGAACGCCGGCGTCGTGCAGGACTTCGTGCCGGTGAGCGAGGCGCGGGAAAACCTGCCCATCGCCCTGCGCCCGATCCGCGACACCGGCACCACGCCCCTCACCGGCGCCGTCGCCCGCGCCCGCGCCCTGCTGGAGGAGGAGGCCAGCGGCGCCCGCGGCTTCGGCACCTACCGCATCATCGTCACCACGGACGGGCAGGCGGACGAGCCGAACGCCCTGACGGCGGAGATCGAAAGCCTCGCCCAAGCGACCCCGATCCAGCTGACGACCATCGGCCTCGATGTGTCCAGCCGCCACGTCCTGCGCCGCAGCGATCTGGGCAGCTTTGTCGACATCTCCGACGTGTCGGCCCTGCAGGACGCCCTGCAAGCGGCGGTGGCCGAAAACACCGATTTCACCGCCATCACCGATTTCGAGGGGCAATAGGATGGGCCGCCGCATTGACCTCAATTGGGACGAATGGTCCCCCGGCCTCGACACCGACGACATGAGTATCGCGGAGGTCCTCGCCACCATGCCCGCCGCCAATGCGGACGAAGTGCCGGAGATCATCAAGAAATACGAAAACCCCGAAAGCCCCGACGCCCTGCCCGGCGCAATCCACCTCAACCGCCACGATTGCATCCACGTGCTGCTGGGCCGCGGCCTGCATGTCCAGGACGAGGCCTTTGTGATCGGCGCGACGATGGGCGCGGC
>JBCDFL010000096.1:0-12242 GCA_039178165.1 Pseudomonadota bacterium
AGCTGCCCTTCCCCGCGATCAACGTGAACGACAGCGTCACCAAGTCGAAATTCGACAATAAATACGGCTGCAAGGAATCGCTGGTCGACGGCATCCGCCGCGCCACGGACACAATGATGGCTGGCAAGGTTGCGGTCGTGATGGGCTACGGCGATGTGGGCAAAGGCTCCGCTGCGTCGCTGCACGGCGCAGGCGCGCGCGTGATCGTGACGGAGGTCGACCCGATCTGCGCGCTGCAGGCGGCCATGGACGGCTTCCAGGTCACAACGCTGGAGGATGTGGTGGAGACAGCGGATATCTTCGTCACCACGACCGGCAACAAGGATGTCATCCGCATCGAGCACATGCGCGCGATGAAGGACATGGCCATCGTCGGAAACATCGGCCACTTCGATAACGAGATTCAGGTGGCGAGCCTGAAGAACCACAAGTGGACGAACATCAAAGAACAGGTGGACATGATCGAGATGCCGAATGGCAATCGCATCATTCTGCTGTCCGAGGGGCGTCTTCTGAACCTTGGAAATGCGACCGGCCACCCGTCCTTCGTGATGAGCGCGTCGTTCACCAACCAGGTGCTCGCGCAGATTGAGCTGTGGACCAAGGGTGAGGACTACGACAACCAAGTCTACATCCTGCCCAAGCATCTGGACGAGAAGGTCGCGCGTCTGCATCTGGACCGGATCGGCGTGAAGCTGACGCAGATGGACCCCGACCAAGCGGCCTATATCGGCGTCGCGCCGGAAGGGCCCTACAAGCCGGAGCATTACCGCTACTAAGCGGACCGGAATTGGACAAAAGAAAAGCGCGCCCGGATTGGGGCGCGCTTTTTTCGTTTCGGGTGCCGGTTATGCCTTCGCGGTTTCTTCCGACTTTGGTTCGGGCTGCGGGGCGTCGATGATGTCGGCGTCTTCCACATTGTCCGCGCCGTCGGCGACGGTCACGACCTGTGTGTCGGCGACTGAGGGGCCGACGATCAGGGGCAGCATCTCGCCTCCGCCCGGCAATTGCAGCTCGGCCGCGGGCGGGCGGCGCCAGGACAGGGTATCGAAGGCGCCGCAATTTTCGCAAATCGCCTGCCACTCGGCCGAGATGTGTTGGCAGATGTCGCAGATCCATTGGGCGTCGCGGGGGGCCGACAGGGCGCGGGCCAGCCAGGCTTTGACCACCTGATCGTCGGCGCCCTCGCCCCGCTCGATCGCGGCCATCAGGGTGGTGGAGCGGACGGTCGGGTCCTTTTCCACCATGTCGCCCAGCGCGCGGCGGGCGCCGGGGAAGTCTTCGGCGGCGATGTGCAGCTCGGCCAGCAGCATCTTGGTTTCCGCGCTGTCCGCATGAATGCGGGTCAGCGTCGTGAAGCGTTTCAGCCGCGCCTCCGCACTTTCATCGGGCGCGATGCCGGCAAAGGCCGCGGCGAGGTCGGGATGCGGCATCGCCTCCCACGCCTTTTTGACGACTTTGGTCGCAGCGCGGGCATTCCCCTGCTCGGCGTAGCTTTGCGCGGCCATGACAGCCGCGGGCACCAGGTCGGGCGACAGGCGGTTGGCCTCGATCGCGGCGGCCTGCGCCTCCTTGCTCTGACCGCCGGCCATCATCACCTTCGCCTCGCACAGGGCCAGGACAGCGTCGCGGCGGCGGTGTAGGTCGCGGGGCAAATCGCCCTGTTTCAGCTTGGTGTTCAGCGTCTGCCGCGCGGCGGACCATGCCTCCTTTTGGGCTTGCAGCCGCAGCAGCGTGTCGCCAGTTTCGCGATGGGACGGTTTGATGGCAAAGGCCTTTTCGGCCAGCTTCATCGCCGTCTCATCATCCCCATCCGCCAGCTTCTGCTTGAGGATGCCGCGCACCCCGACAAAGCGGGTCTGCGGGTTTTCCACCAGCTTGCGATACGTCTCTTCCGCCTTGGCCTTGTCGCCCGCCATCTCCGCGGCTTGCGCGGTCAAAAGCGCCGTTAGTTCGGGCCGGTCCAGAAACTTGTCCGCCGTGGCAGCCTTCGCCATCGCTTGTCGCCCCTCGCCCGACGCGAGCGCCATCATGCCTTCGGCCAGCGCGTCGAACCCTTTGGCCTGTTTCCTCCGCGCGCGGTAACGGGTCCAAGCCGTCTCGTCCCCATTCAGCACGTGCCACACGACCAGCAGCAGGGCGGCGAGTTTCAGTCCCAGCCAAACCAGTCCGACCAGCAGGACCAGCGCCACCGCCGATTGCAGCGGGCCAAAGGGGTATTCCGTACCGCCCACGGTGACCATGATTCCGCCGCTGCTTTCCAGCAGGTAACCGGCGCCCCAGGCCAAGCCCGCAATCGCGGCGAAGAAGGCCAGAACTTTCAAAAGGGACCAAAGCATGTGCGGCCTTTCACTGTGTGGCTGCGGAAGAGATCAGTGCGTCCGCCGCAGCCAGGGCATCGACACGGGTTTGGGCGGCGCTCAGCCAATCGGCCATCGCACCCTGCGCGGGGGCCGGCAGCGCCTCGGCCTCCGTCAGGGCGGTGCTTAGATCGCCGGCGCGGGTCGCCGCGTCGAGCCGGGACAGGACGGCGTCGGGGTCGTCCCCCTCCCGCGGCACGACCGACCGCGCGCCAAGCGAGCGGCGCAGGAAGTCGCCCACCCCTTGCGCGCCGCTGGTATCCGCATCGCGCGCCGCCGCCAGAGCGGCGCGGGCGGCATCCGCGACCTCCGCCTGAAGCGCGGCGAGCGTTGTGATGCCGCTTGCCGCGTTGTCCTGCAGCACCGCGGGGATCGCCATGTCGGTGTTGGGCGCGATGGCGGCAAGTGCATCCTCGAACGGCGCGCCGGAGGTCAGGCGGGTGCTCAACTCCGTCACCGCCGCGCGCAGCAGCGCGGCCCGTTCACGCGCGGTGGCCTCGTCCTGTGCCGTTTGCGCGGCGGCCAGGAGGTCCGTGATCTGAGCCTGTTGTTCCGCCAGTCGCGCCTCGAACTCGCGCAGCTCCGCGCGGTTGATGCCCGTGCCCGTCGGCGCGGGCGCGGCCTCTAGCGCGTCTAAACGGCTGCTCAGATCGGCAATCGCGTTCTCTAGCGGGCCAAGATCGGGCGCCGAGGTCGGAGCAGTCGCCAGGGCGTCGACGCGTGCGCCCAGCTCTTCGATCCGGTCTCCCGCCGCACCGATCGCTTGGGTCACCTCCGTCAGATCAATCTCCGGCGCCGCGGGCGCGCCAAGGCCCAGAAGGTCCGCCCTTCCGGCGATGAAGCCCAAGGCCGCAGCGATCACACCCCCGATTACCATGGGCCAAAAGCTTGCCCGCCGTTCGGGTTGGGGTTGCGCCACGGGCAGCGGCGCCACAGCTGTCTCGGTCTCGGTCTCGGTCTCGGTCTCGGTCTCGGTCTCGGTCTCGGTCTCGGTCTCGGTCTCGGTCTCGGTCTCGGTCGCCTCGGCGTCCGACACCGTCTCCTTCTGATGCGCGTCGTCCGTCTTCGGCGGATCGGCCGCGTCGGTCACATCGGCTGGTGTTTCGGGCAATTCCATCTTGGGATCGTCGTCCCCGGACTCCGTGGGTTTTTTGGCGTCAGACACGTATGCCCCTTTCACTTCAGGCCCAGCCCAACGCGGCAACACCGATTCTGTTGCGCGGCGCCGCTGGAACGGGCCGTGCAAAACGTAGCGCTGGGAAAGAGGCCCCTCAACCCGATTGCAGGGCGCGGTGCAGCTTTTGCAACGCGGCGCCCATCGCTGCGGCGTTTGGCGCGACCGCGATCCCGACGCTGGCAAACGCGTTCGGGGGCAGGTTCTGCGCCGCCGCGGGGCTGATGAGCGCAAGGTGTGCGCGGGGTGCACGCCCGATTTCCGAGGCGAAATGCGCAACTCCATCGGGGGAGAAGAGTGGGACGAGCGTTACCTCGGTGCGTAGGAGATCGCGCACATCATCCGCCATCGGCAGAGCGACCTGACGATAGCAAACGTGCCGGGCCGCGTTCAAACCAGCCGCCCGCAACGTCTCCGCAAGCGCCCCGCGGCTGGCCGCGCCGGACAGGTGTGCCAGCCGCCCCTCCGGGGCCGCCGCGACCAGATCGGTTGTCATAGCATCCACATCCGGCCCCATGACCAACGCTTGCCAGCCCCGCGCGCGGGCTGCGTCCGCCGTCGCCGCACCGACGCAATAGGCCGTTCGCCCCAACCCGTCCGGGCCAAAGCGCACCCCGTTGACGGAGGTAAACAGCGCCACGTCGAAATCCGGCACATCTCCCCCCACGGCTTCCATCCACCACAACGGGGCGAAGACGGGCCGCAGAGCCTCCCGCAAGGACGCCGGCAAGCCGGCTACGAAAGCGCGAGCTCGGTCCTCTGGCCGTGTCAGGATGAGGGGGGTCAAGGGCGGCCCTCCGGTTGATGGGGCGTGGGATGGGTGCTACCTGCCCTGGACGTTTAGCGCAACGAGGGCCCATGCACCCCACCTTCCTCGGCATCGAAAGCAGTTGTGACGATACGGCTGCCGCGGTCGTTCGGGGACAGGAGGTTCTGTCGAACGTGGTCCTGGGCCAGGCCGACCTGCACGCAGCCTTTGGCGGCGTCGTCCCGGAGATTGCGGCCCGCGCCCATGCGGAGCGGCTCGATCTCGCGATCAAAGAGGCTCTGACACAGGCAAATAGGGCCCTGACCGATCTGGACTCTATCGCCGTCACCTGTGGTCCCGGCCTGATCGGCGGCGTCGTGTCAGGCGTGATGATGGCCAAGGGGTTGGCCGCGGCGACCGGCCTGCCGATCTACGGGGTGAACCATTTGGCGGGGCACGCGCTGACGCCGCGGCTGACGGACGATGTCGCCTATCCCTACCTGATGCTCCTCGTCTCCGGCGGGCATTGCCAGTTTTTGCGCGTCGATGGGCCGATGGGCTTCACGCGGCTTGGCGGGACGATCGATGACGCGCCGGGGGAGGCTTTCGATAAGGTCGCCCGGCTGATCGGCCTGGGCCAACCCGGCGGTCCGGCGGTGGAACGGGCGGCGCGGAGCGGTGACGCGCGCCGGTTCGCCCTGCCCCGCCCGCTGCTGGACCGGCCCGGTTGCGATATGTCGTTCTCGGGGTTGAAAACGGCGGCCCTGCGCGCCCGCGACGGCGTGATCGCGGCCCAGGGCGGCTTGCGAGCGCAGGATCAAGCGGACCTGTCTGCCGCCTTCCAAGCCGCGGTGACCGACGTGCTTGCCGAAAAGAGCGCGCGCGCCCTCGATACCGCCGGAGAGGTCACAGCCTTCTGTGTCGCGGGTGGCGTGGCGGCCAATGGCCAAATCCGCGCGGCATTGCAGGAGCTGTGCAAAGCGCGCGGCATCGCCTTCGTGGCGCCGCCCCTGGCCCTGTGCACCGACAACGCCGCGATGATCGCCTTCGCCGCGGCGGAGCAGGCGCCGCACCGCGCCCCCGATGGAATGGACCTGTCCGCCCGTCCGCGCATGCCGCTCGACACGTCCGCCTCCGCCATGCTGGGCAGCGGCAAGAAGGGGGCGAAGGCGTGATCGCCATCCTCGGGGCAGGGGCGTTTGGCACCGCCTTGGCCGTGGCCCTCGCGGACCGAGGGGTCACGCTGTGGGGCCGAGGGGTGGAGGCTTGGTCCGGCAGCCGAGAGAACCCGCGACTGCCGGGTGTGATGGTGCCTGAAACAGTCTCTATTGTAGGCGATTTGGCGGCAACGCGCGGAGCGGAGGCGGTGCTTCTGTGCCTGCCGATGCAACAGCTCGGACCGTTTCTGGCGGCCAACGCAGGCGCCTGGACGGCGTCCATCGTGGCCTGTTGCAAAGGCATCGACCTCAACACCGGTGAGGACGCAGCGCAGATCGTCGCGCGGTTCTCGGACCGTGCACCGAGCCTGCTGACCGGCCCCAGCTTTGCCGCCGATATTGCGCGGCTTTTGCCGACGGCGCTGACGCTGGCCTGCGCCGATGCCACCCTACGTGCGGAACTGCAGGCGCTGCTCTCGACGCCGCAACTTAGGCTCTATGCCGGGGCAGATGTGCGGGGGGCGGCGCTGGGCGGGGCGCTGAAGAACGTGATCGCGATTGCCTGCGGGGCGGCCATGGGCGCGGGCCTTGGGCCGAGCGCGCGGGCAGCGATCATGACGCGCGGCTTTGCGGAGATGACCCGCTTTGCCGTGCAACGCGGCGCGCAGCCGGAGACGCTGGCCGGCCTGTCCGGCTTTGGCGATTTGGCGCTGACCTGCACGTCCGAAGCCTCCCGCAACTACCGCCTCGGCCTCGCGCTCGGCGCCGGCGAACCCTTCGACCCCGCAATCACCGTCGAAGGCGCCGCCACGGCCAAAGCGCTGGCCGGCGCGCCCGACATGCCCATCACCCAAACCGTCGCGGCCCTGGTGGAGGGCCGGATCACCACAGAAGATGCGGCTAAGGCCTTGATGGCCCGCCCGCTGAAGGAGGAATAATGCTGATTGCCCTACACGCCCTGGACAAAGACGGCGCCGCCGACCTGCGCCAAGCCAACCGCAGCGACCATCTGGCCTATCTGGAGGCGTCCGCCGCGCAGGTCGTGATGGCCGGCCCCCTGCAGAACGAGATGGGCGGCATGATCGGCTCATTGATCGTGCTGGACCTGCCCGATATGGACGCCGCCCGTGCCTGGGCGGAGGCGGACCCCTATGCCAAGGCGGGCCTTTTCAAGGACGTTCAACTGCACCCCTGGAAGAAGGTCATCGGCTGATGGGATATTGGCTGTTCAAGTCCGAGCCGGACACCTGGTCCTGGGACGATCAGGTCGCCAAGGGCGACGCGGGGGAGGAATGGGACGGCGTGCGCAACTACCAGGCGCGCAACATCATGCGGGAGATGAAGGTCGGCGATCTTGGCTTCTTCTATCACTCGCAGAAAGAGCGCGCCGTCGTCGGCATCGTCGAGGTGATCGCGGAGGCGCACCCGGACAGCACCACCGACGATGAGCGCTGGGAATGCGTGGACATCAAAGCCGTCCGCCCGATGAGCACCCCCGTGACGCTGGACATGGTGAAGGCGGACGGGCGCCTGGACGACATGGTGCTGGTCAAGAACTCCCGCCTGTCGGTGCAGCCGGTGACGGAAGCTGAATGGAAGATCATCTGCGAGATGGCGGGCACCAAAGCCTAGGCAGAGCCCCATGTCCTGTGACACCCTTCCCGTGGGAACAAATGGGAGGGAGACATGGGAAGTCTCGTTGTTTTGGCTGCCGCGGTGGCGGGGTTCATCTTTGGCGCGGTCTGGTACACCGCGCTGGGCAAGGCCTGGCTGGCCGTGTCGGGCGTGCCGGTCAAAGAGGACGGCAAACCGATCAACGATTCAAACCCGCTGATCTATCTGACCTCACTGGTTGGCGCGGTACTGGTGGCAGGCATGATGCGCCATGTATTTGTACTCAGCGGGATCGACACGACGCTGGAAGGGTTGGTGAGTGGCCTGGGCATTGGCCTCTTCTTCGTGCTGCCGTTCGTGGCGCAAAATCACATCTTCTCCGCCCGGCCGATGCGACTGACGCTGATCGATGGCGGCTATTGCGTGCTGAGCTGCACGGTGATCGGGACGGTTTTGACGCTGTTCTGAAACGTTAAACGCCCGGAAGCCAAAGGCCTCCGGGCGCCTGCGCACTGGTCGTTCGGGGTTTAGCCGTAGACCGATTCTTTGCCGAAATGCTTCGTGAGCATATAGTATACCACAGCCCGGTACTTGTTCCGCTCGGATTTTCCGTAGGTCTCAACGACGCTGTTGATGGCATCCATCAGCTCCGGGCCGTCGGGAAGGCCGAGTTTCTTCATCAGGAAGCTGTTCTTCACCGTCTCCAGCTCACCGGGCTGGGAGGACGCGACGGTCGACGAATCCGCGTTGTAGATGGACGGCCCGCAGCCGATCGTAACCTTGGTCAGCAGGTCCATGTCGGGGGTCATGCCGCACTTGTTCTTTAGATCATCGGCGTACTGCGCGATCAGATCGTCCCTCTTGCCCATATGTCGTCTCCTCGGTTGGACATGGCCCTAGGGTTTGGGCCTTACGGCAAAGGTTAATCGCAGTCGCGCTGCCCACAAAGGAAAATCTTGGGCGGCTGTTTCGGGCTTAGCGGCAGGTGCCCCAGCCGGTGTGCTGCATGTGGAAGTGATCGGCGTGGAGAGCGTTGTAATCGGGGCCAAGCACGGTGACGAACCAGCGGCAGGCGGAGCTTTGCGCACGGCGCAAGAACGGCTCCGTCTCCCAATCCGCCACCAGGGTCAGCGTGCGGCCATTGGCCAAGCGAAACCCGCGCACGTCGATCGCCTCTGCCGTCGCGTGTGTGCTGATACGAGTGGAGCCGCGGATGGCACGGCAATTGTAGCTCGATTGGTGCAGGATCTCCGCGATGTCAGTGCCAAAGGTCGCGCGTGCGTCCGGGGCGAGGCCGTGCCGGTGCCACAGCGCGAGGCGCAGCGCGGTTTGGCAGCGGGTTTCCACTGCTCTGAGAGCGGCTCCGCCGACGGAGGTGAGCCGCACCGCATCCTTGATCCCGCATTGGGTGCCTTCGGTCCGGTCGGGGACCTGCACGAACTCCGCCCCTGTCGCCAGCGCCGCCCGGCACGCCGCGCCGGAGGCGAAGGCGCGCTGCATCTTGAAGCGGGTCACCGGCGTTGCCGGATTGGCCAAATCCAGCGGCACGCGTGGGTTCCACGCATCGGGCAGCGGCGTATTCGGCAGAAAAATCGGGCCGCCCAGCAGCAGCGCGGCAGCCAGCGCCAACAGCAGGACGATGCGCAGCGCGGTGCGCATCTAGAAGTCCAGATTCTCCACGCTCAGCGCGTTGTCCTGGATGAAGGCGCGGCGCGGCTCGACCACGTCACCCATCAGCTTGGTGAAGAGGTCATCGGCCTCGGCCATATCCTCCACCCGCACTTGCAGCAGCGTGCGCGCGTCGGGGTCCAGTGTGGTTTCCCACAACTGGTCGGGGTTCATCTCCCCGAGGCCTTTGTAGCGTTGCAGCGACAGACCTTTCTCCCCTTCCTCCAGGATGTCGTCTAGCAGGGTCATGGGGCCTAGGATCATCTGGCTGCGGTCCTTGCGGTGCAGGGATGCCGGCAGGCCGTAGACGTCTTGCAGGCCCTGGGTGAAGGAGCCCGTCTTGCGCGCCTCGCCCGAGCGGAGCATCGGACCGTCCAGCGTGCGCACCTCTTCGACGCCGCGTAGGATGCGGGTCAGGCGGATGCCTTTGTCCTGCGTGATCCGGCCCTGCCAGCCGCGCTCGTATTCCAGCGCAATCAGGTTCAGCCGTTCGGCCACGCGGTCGGCGGTCCCCTGCAGGTCGCTGTCCACAACGCCCGGCACGAACGCGCCCGCGATGGCCGCCTGTTCCAGGATGTGGCGCGGATAGTGGGTCGGGAAGGCGTTCAGCACCAACCGCAGGCGCCGGGCGTCCTCGACGACGCGGCGCAGGTCCTGGCCCACGATCTCTTCGCCATTGCCTTGTTTCAGCACCGCGCCGCCCACGCCCTGGTCGATCAGATAATCCTCCAGGCTCGCCTGGTCCTTGAGGTAGACCTCGGACTTCCCGCGGGACACTTTGAACAGCGGCGGCTGCGCGATGTAGAGATAGCCGCCCTCGATCAACTCCGGCATCTGGCGGTAGAAGAAGGTCAGCAGCAGCGTGCGGATATGCGCGCCGTCCACGTCGGCGTCCGTCATGATGACGATCTTGTGGTAGCGCAGTTTCTCGATGTTGAACTCGTCGCGCCCGATCCCGGTGCCGAGCGCCATGACGAGGTTGCCGATCTCCTGACTGGACAGCATCCGGTCGAAGCGCGCGCGTTCGACGTTCAGGATCTTGCCGCGCAGGGGCAGCACCGCCTGCGTCTGCCGATCCCGTCCCGTTTGCGCGGAGCCACCGGCGCTGTCGCCCTCCACGAGGAACAGTTCGGTCTTGGACGGGTCCTTTTCGGAGCAGTCTTTCAGCTTACCGGCCAGGAAGTTCACATCCATCGCCGTCTTGCGCCGCGTCAGCTCGCGCGCCTTGCGGGCCGCCTCGCGGGCGAGGGCCGCCTCAACGATCTTGCCCACGATGATCTTGGCCTCAGCCGGGTTCTCCTCGAACCACTCGGCCAGCTTTTCGTTCACTAGGTTTTCGACCGCCGGGCGCACTTCGGAGCTGACCAGCTTGTCCTTCGTCTGGCTGGAGAACTTAGGGTCCGGCACCTTCACGCTCAGCACGCAGGTTAGCCCTTCGCGCGCGTCGTCGCCGGTGAAGCTGACCTTCTCCTTCTTCGCGATCCCGCTGTCGGTGGCATAGCGCGTGATTGTCCGCGTCAGCGCCGCGCGGAAGCCCGCCATATGGGTGCCGCCGTCGCGCTGGGGGATGTTGTTGGTGAAGGGCAGGACGTTCTCGTGGTAGCTGTCGTTCCACCACATCGCGACCTCGACCCCGATATCGTCGCGCGTGCCCTCGATGAAGATCGGCTCGGGCATGACCGCGCTTTTGGAGCGGTCGAGATATTTGACGAATTCCTTGACCCCGCCGTCGTAGAACAGCTCGGTCCGGAGGTGTTCGACTGGGCGTTCGTCGACCAGAATGATCCGCACGCCGGAATTCAGGAACGCCAGCTCCCGCAGCCGCTTTTCCAGCGTCTCGAACGAGTATTCCAGGTTGCTGAACGTGTCGGTTGAGGCGAGGAAGCGCACCTCGGTGCCCGTCTTGTCCGTCTTGCCGACGACCTTGAGGTGTTCTGTCGTGTCGCCATGTTCAAACCGAGCGACATGCTCCTTGCCGTCGCGCCAAATGCGCAGCTCCAGCCAGACAGACAGAGCATTGACGACCGACACGCCCACGCCGTGCAGACCGCCTGACACTTTGTAGGAATTGCTGTCGAACTTCCCGCCCGCGTGCAGCTGGGTCATGATGACTTCGGCGGCCGACACGCCCTCTTCCTCGTGGATGCCGACCGGGATGCCGCGGCCATTGTCCGACACGGACACGCTGCTGTCGGGGTGGATCGTGACCGTCACGGCGTCCGCGTGACCGGCCAGCGCCTCGTCGATGCCGTTGTCGACGACCTCGTAGACCATATGGTGCAGGCCCGACCCGTCATCGGTGTCGCCGATATACATGCCGGGCCGCTTGCGCACGGCCTCCAAACCCTTGAGAACCTTGATAGAATCGGCGCCGTATTCTTCTGGGTTTTGCTCGGTCTCGGACATGCCGTCACCCCTTTGTCTTTTTCTGATTTTATAGACGGATCGGGGCGGATTGTCACGCGATCCGGGCCGATTTTGCCCTGTCAGGTCAGCGGGATAACCAGGCCCACGCCGATCAGCAAAACGCCCGCGATCCGGTTCATTTGCGCCAGCGCGCGGGGCGAAGAGATCAGCCGCCGCGCGCGGTCGATAAACACCGCCATGCCGAGGTTTCCGACCAGCGGCACCAGCGCCGACAGACCGGCGATCATTGCTACATCGACCCAAGTCAGAGCCGTCAGATCAAAGAAGCCCGGCAGCATGCCCATGTAGAAGAGGATCGCCTTGGGATTGCCCAGGATCACCGCCAGACCCGCCGCAAAGCCGGCCCACAGGCCGGGCCACGTCAGCCGCCCGTCCGTGCCGATGGCCTTGTCCGCGCTGCGCAGCACGGCGATGCCCATGAGGACAAAGATCGCAGCCGCGACCCATTTCAGCGCCTCCAGTAAACCACCGTAGAGCGACAGGATCCATGTGATGCCAAAGATCGCCAGCAGCGACCACAGCACATCCCCGACTACCACGCCCAGCGCCAGCGGCCAGGCCGCCGCAAAGCCGCCTGACAGGCTGCGCGCGATCAGCCCGACCCAGACCGGCCCCGGCGTCAGGAACAGCACCGCCAGCGCGCCCGCATAAAGCGCGATGTCCCATGGCGACAGAGTCACGGGCCGCGAACCTCTGAGATGCCGTTTGTCTCGGTGACCTCGAGGTATTGCGCGCGGGGACCGAGGGCGTCGAACAGCTCTGGCCCGGTGCCGGTCATCCAGGCTTGGGCGCCGAGGTCCACAATCTGGTCGTAGAGGGCCGCACGTCGGTTTGCGTCCAGGTGCGCGGCGACCTCATCTAGGAGCAGCAGCGGCGGGGCGCCGATTTGCTGAGTGAGCGCGCGGGCGTTGGCGAGGATCAGAGAGACAAGCAGCGCTTTCTGCTCGCCGGTAGAGCAATCCTTGGCCGGCAGCCCCTTCGCCGCATAGGTGCCGATCAGATCCGCGCGGTGTGGGCCGATCAGCGTCCGCCCGGCGGCAATGTCGCGCGCCTGGCTGTCCTCAAGCGCCGTGCGCAGGGCGTCCGGGTCGCTA
>JBCDFL010000097.1:0-12091 GCA_039178165.1 Pseudomonadota bacterium
CATGGAGGCTCCCAGATGGCTTCTTGACGACGGCGTTAGAGAAAACTTAACATCAGAACAATTGCGATGTTAAGGAAAATCCTCCGTGCCGCACCTGACCCTCGATTACGCGCCCGAATTGGAGGCGGAGGTGGACATGCCAGCCCTGTGCGAGCGCTTGCGCCAGGCCATGGTTGAGACAGGGTTGTTCCCGCTGGCCGGCATTCGCGTGCGCGCCTTCGCGGCCAGCCACGTGGCGATTGCGGATGGGGACCCAGCGCACCTGTACCTCGACATGTCCATACGCCTGCGTCGGGGCCGCGATCTTGAGGCGCGCAAGGCGGCCGTCGCCCATGTCTTCGCCGCCGCCGAAGAGGTGCTGGCCCCGATGATGGCGCGGCGCTCCCTCGCCCTGTCTATGGAGATGCGGGACATCGACCCCGACCTCGCCCCGAAGGCCGGATCGGTCCGCGCCTTCCTGAAACAGGGCGCCGATGTCTGATCTGGACGCCAATCTCGCCGCTCTGCACCGCCACCTCGCCCAGTTCGAGGGCGGCGTGCACAACCACATCGCCGGGCAGGCCTGCGCCGCGGCGTCGGGCGACTGGTTCGACACGCACAGCCCCACCGATGAAAGCCACATCGCCCGCGTCGCGCGCGGCGGGGCCGAAGACAACAACGCCGCCGCGCGCGCCGCTGCCGCCGCCTTCCCGGCCTGGCGCGATATGGACCCCGGCGCCCGCAAGCGCATCCTGCACGCCGTCGCGGACGCGATCGAGGCGCGCGCCGAGGAAATCGCGCTGATCGAGGCCTGGGATACCGGCCAGCCGATCCGCTACATGGCCAAGGCTGCCCTGCGCGGGGCCGAAAACTTCCGCTTCTTCGCCGACCGGGCGCCCGCCGCGCGGGACGGGCAGATGCTGCCCTCGCCCACGCTGATGAACGTGACCACGCGGGTGCCCATCGGGCCCGTGGGCGTGATCACGCCGTGGAACACGCCGTTCATGCTGTCGACGTGGAAGATCGCCCCGGCGCTCGCCGCGGGCTGCACAATCGTGCACAAACCGGCGGAACTCAGCCCGCTGACCGCCCGCCTGTTGATCGAGATCGCTGAAGAGGCGGGCCTGCCGCCGGGGGTTTGGAACCTGGTCAACGGTTTTGGGGAGGAAGCGGGCGCGGCCCTGACGCAGCACCCGGGCATCCGTGCCATCGCCTTCGTCGGGGAATCGCGCACCGGCTCGGCCATCATGCGCCAGGGCGCGGACACGCTGAAGCGCGTCCATTTTGAGCTGGGCGGCAAGAACCCCGTCATCGTCTTCGACGACGCGGACCTGGACCGCGCGCTAGATGCCGCGATCTTCATGATCTACTCGCTCAACGGGGAACGGTGCACCTCGTCCTCCCGCCTGTTGATCCAGGACAGCGTCGCGGACGCCTTCGAGGCGCAGCTGGCGGAGCGCGTGGAACGCATCAAGGTTGGCCACCCGCTCGATCCGGCCACGGAAATCGGCCCGCTCATCGGCAAGGTGCACTGGGACAAGGTGACATCCTACGTCGAGACCGCGCGGTCGGAGGGCGCCACGGTCGCAGCGGGCAGGACCGCCCCAGACGGTCCAGGATATTTCGTGCGCCCGACCCTCTTCACCGCGGCGGACAATGACATGGCTATCGCGCAGGAGGAGATCTTTGGCCCTGTTCTCACCTCCATACGCTTCCGCACAGAAGGGGAAGCGCTCACCCTCGCCAACGACACGCCTTACGGCCTCACCGGCTATGTCTGGACCAACGACATCACCCGCGCCATGCGCTTCACCCAAGGGCTGGAGGCCGGGATGATCTGGGTCAACAGCGAAAACGTCCGCCATCTTCCGACCCCCTTTGGCGGGGTCAAAGCCAGCGGCATCGGCCGGGATGGCGGCGACTGGTCGTTCGATTTCTACATGGAAACCAAACACATCGGCTTTGCCACTGGGCAGCACAAAATTCCGAAGTTGGGCGCGTGATCCCTTTTCACTTGGCAAAAAACAACTCCGGGGGAGCGCGAGGGGAGGTCTCCCCTCGCTCCCGGCCTTAACGAAAGCACCGCCATGCCCGTTCCAAGCCCAGTTCTCTACCCACCCTTCAACATCGTGCGCCTGAGCCACGTGGAATACGGCGTCACAGATTTGGCGCGCGCACGGGCGTTTTGGGTCGATACGCTGGGCCTGCAGATAACGCACGAAGCGCCGGGCCTGCTGATGCTGCGCGCGATGGAAGAGCGGAACCACCACTGCATCATCCTGCGCGAAAGGCAGCAGGCGCAGGTGGCGCGGCTGGGGTTCAAGCTTTACGATGCGCCGGACCTCGATGCCGCGGCGGCCTGGTTCGACAGCCAGGGCCTGCCGGCGGAGATAACGGACCAGCCGCATACGGGCCGCACCCTGCGCACGCGCGATCCGTGGGGCGTGCCGCTGGAATTCTACGTCACGATGGACCGCCTGCCGTCGATCATGCAGGACTACGCGCTCTACCGGGGCGTAAAGCCGCTACGGATCGATCATTTCAACCTTTTCTCGCCGGATGTGGATGGAGCCGTCGAGTTCTACAATCGCATGGGCTTTCGGGTGACGGAATACACCGAGGACGCACAGACGAAAAAGGTCTGGGCCGCCTGGATGCACCGCAAGGGCGGCGTGCACGATATCGCCTTCACCAACGGCGTCGGCCCGCGCCTGCACCATACAGCGTTTTGGGTGCCAACGCCGCTGAACATCATCGACCTGCTGGATCTGATGAGCACCACGGGCTGGCGCGAGAATATCGAGCGTGGGCCGGGGCGGCACGGCATCTCCAACGCGTTCTTCCTCTATATCCGCGACCCGGACGGTCATCGGATCGAGATCTACTGTTCCGACTACCAAACGGTCGATCCCGATCACGAGCCGATCCACTGGGACTTGACCGATCCACAGCGCCAGACGCTCTGGGGCGCCCCCGCGCCGCGGTCTTGGTTCGAGGAGGGCACGCTGTTCGCGGGCACCGAGGTGCAAGAGCCTGCCCTGAAAGCGCAACCCATCGTGGCGCCGTAGGGTGCGCATTCATTGCGCACCGCGCGAGGAGACAAGATGAACTGGGACGACTTCGCGGCAAACGCCAAATCCGCAGCCGACTGGGGTGCGGAGTATCACAAAACCATACGCAGCCGTCCGGTACGGGCGCAAACCGCGCCCGGAGACATCGCGGCGCAACTGGGCGCCAACCCCCCGGAGGATGGGGAGACGATGGACGCGATCATGGCGGATTTCGAGCGGATCGTCATGCCCGGGATCACCCATTGGCAGCATCCCCGCTTCTTCGCCTATTTCAACTCCAACGCCGCGCCAGCCTCCGTCCTGGCGGAGTTCCTGGCCTCGATCATCGCACCTCAATGCATGCTGTGGCAGACCTCTCCGGCGGCGACGGAGATGGAGACGCGGATGATGGACTGGCTGCGCCAGGCCGTCGGGCTGCCGGACGGGTTCGCGGGAGTGATCCAAGACAGCGCGTCGTCCGCCACGCTGGCTGCGGTGCTGACCATGCGGGAGCGGGCGCTAAAATGGCGGGGCAACCAAGAGGGGTTGAGCGGTCAGGGCACGCTGCGGATTTATTGTTCCGACCAGGTGCATTCGAGCATCGACCGCGCGATCTGGGTCGCGGGGATTGGGCAAGACAACCTGGTGAAATTACCCTCCTCCGGCCCGCTTCGCAGCATGGATGTGGTCGCCCTGCGCGCTGCAATCGCCGCCGACCGGGCGGCGGGGCATATCCCGGCGGGCATCATCGCGGCGACGGGCGCGACGGGGATGGGCGCCTGCGATGACATGGCGGCGTTGGCGGATGTGGCGGAGGCCGAAGACCTCTACACCCACCTCGATGCCGCTTGGGCGGGCACGGCGATGATCTGCCCGGAGTTCCGGCATTTGTGGGCCGGGGCGGAGCGGTTCGACAGCGTCGTCTTCAACCCGCACAAATGGCTGGGCGCGCAGTTCGATTGCGCGGCGCACTTCCTGCGCGACCCGGACGCGCTGCGCCAGACGCTGGCGATCCGGCCGGAATACCTGAAGACCTCCGGCGACCGGGATGTGATCGACTATTCGGAATGGTCGATCCCGCTGGGCCGCCGCTTTCGCGCGCTGAAGCTGTGGTTCCTGATCCGCAATTACGGGCTGGAGGGGCTGCGCACCCGCATCCGTAATCACGTCACTTGGAGCCAGGCGCTTTGCGAACGGCTGCGCGGTGCGGGCCTCGAGATCGTGACCGAGCCGATCCTGTCCCTTTGGACCTTTCGCGTGCCCGGCGCGACGGATGCGGAGACGCAGGCGCTGGTGGATGCGATCAACGACGACGGGCGCATCTACCTGACGCAAGGCATGGTCGACGGGCGCAAGGTGATCCGCTTCCAAGCGGGGCAATTCGACTGTGCGGAGGCGGACTTCGACACGGCCTTCGACGTCATCACGGAGCTGGCACAATGAAATTCGCCACCTACACCGCCGATGGCGTGCAACGCTACGGCATCGACACCGGGGCGGGCATGATCGAGTGCACGGCGCCCGGCCTGCCCACCTTGCGTGACGTGATCGCAGGGCCAGGCCTGCATTCCCTGGTGCAGTACCGGGACCGGGCGGTGAGCCATTCGGACGTCACCTACGACATTCCCGTGCCGAACCCGGACAAGATCATTTGCGTCGGCGTGAACTTCCCCGACCGGAATGCCGAGTACAAAGACGGGCAGGAGGCGCCGCCGAACATGTCGCTCTTTCCGCGGTTCGCCCGGTCGTTCGTGGGGCATGAAGGCCGCGTGCTGCGCCCGCCGGAGACGCCGCAGCTCGACTACGAGGGGGAGATCGCCATCGTCATCGGCAAGGGCGGACGGCGGATCGCCGAAGCCGACGCCTACGACCACATTGCGGCCCTGACACTGTGCAACGAGGGGACGCTGCGCGATTGGGTGCGGCACGCGAAGTTCAACGTCACGCAGGGCAAGAATTGGGACGCGTCCGGTGCAATGGGCCCGCATCTGGTGCCCTTCACCGCCGCCGCGCAGCTGGACGATATCGCGCTGACCTGCCACGTGAATGGCGAATTGCGGCAGGAGGATCGGACCAGCCGGATGCTGTTCCCGATCCGCCGGCAGATCGCTTACATCTCTACCTTCACCACGCTGGTGCCGGGCGACATTATCGTCACGGGCACGCCCACCGGCGCCGGCGCGCGGTTCGATCCGCCCCGCTATTTGGTGCCGGGGGACGAGGTGGTCGTGCGGGCCGAAGGCATTGGCGAGCTGCGCTGCTCGGTGGCGGACGAATGACGCCCGATCAGATCGAAGAGGCCGCAGCAGCGCTGCTGGACGCGGAGCGGACGGGCGTGCAGATGGGGCTGCTGTCGGTGCGCTATCCGGACATCACCATGGACGACGCTTATGCCGTTCAGCGGGCGTTCGTCGCGGCGAAAGAGCAGCCGGTGATCGGCTGGAAGATTGGACTGACCAGCCGGGCGATGCAGATGGCGCTGGGGATCGACATCCCGGACAGCGGTGTTCTGCTGGATGATATGCTCTTCCCGGATGGCCATACGGTGCCGAAGGGTCGCTTCATCCAGCCGCGGGTGGAGGCGGAGATTGCCTTTGTCATGGACGCGCCCCTGGGCGGGGCGGAGGTGACGCGGGACGATGTGCTTGCGGCCACGGCCTATGTCGTGCCGAGCCTTGAAATCCTCGACACGCGGATCCTGCGCAGCGATCCGTCCACAGGCCAGCCGCGCCGCGTCTTCGATACGATCAGCGACAATGCGGCCAATGCGGGCGTCGTGCTGGGCCAGCAGCGGCATGCGCCAGGCGATCTGCGCTGGATCGGCGCCATCGTGACGCGCAACGGCACGGTGGAGGAGACCGGGCTGGGCGCCGGTGTGCTGAACGATCCGGTGGAAAGTGTCGTGTGGCTGGCCCGGCGCATGGCAAACTACGGCCAGCGGATTGAGCCGGGGCAGATCGTGCTGTCGGGAAGCTTCATCCGGCCGATCGAGTGCCCGCCCGGGACGGAGATCGCGGCGGATTTCGGCGATTTCGGGCGGGTGGATTTGGCGTTCGCGTAGGTTGCTACGGATGGTGCACCTGCGCGCAGCCGTAGAGTGCCGCGGCATCGTCGGTGACTAAATCGACGGGGATCAAAGCGAATTGCCCGCCCAGCGCCGCGTCCATCCGAAAACCGTTGGCAAAACCGGTCCGCCCTTCCGCCGTGCCCATCACCGCGCGGGCGAGCCCGCCGTTCAGCACGATGCCCCCAAGAGGCAGGTAGATATAGACAAGCTGCGTCGTCAGCCGGCCCAGCGCCTCTGCGTAGAGGCGCACACTCTGCGGCGCCTCCGCGATGATCTGCGCCGCGGGTACGGCGTGGCCGGTGCGCAGAGTGTGCAGCCGCTCCAGACCCTTGCCGCAGAACGCCTCTTCGATAGAGGCGAAGGGCGCCTTGCCGAGGGTCGCCATCAAGCCATCCGCGACGGCGCTGGGTAGGCTAGCATGGCCCAACTCGGCCCGCAGCACCTCGGACCCTGCCACGAGGCTGACATTGACGCCGGTGCCCAGGCCGACGACCAGCCGCTGAGCCCCTGGACTGGCCGCGCCCGGGCAGATCGGGGCCATCGCGCCGTCCGGCAGCACGTCCAGCGCGAAACCGACGGCCTGGAGGTCGTTCATCAACGTGCAGGGCAGGCCGAAGGCATCGGCGTCGATGGTCCAGTTGCGGTTGGTCAGCCGCGCGATGCGGCCCGTGACAGGCCCCGCAATCGCCACGCACAGCTCCGCCGCGCCGCCCGTGCCATAGGCCGCCAGGACCGAAGCGAAATCGGGAAAGTCGTCGTTGCGGAACCAGCGCAATGTGCTGGGATCGAGCGTGCCATCCGCGCTGCGGGCCATGCGCGTGTTGGTCCCGCCCACATCGGCGAGGATGCGGGTCACGCGGCCCCCGGCTGCTTGCCGAGGATAATCATGCCCAAAAGGTCGTCGTCGGTGACGTCCTTCACGTCCACGGTGCCCACGAGCTGGCCGTTTTTCATTACCGAAGCGCGATCGCACAGATGCATGACGTCGTGGATGTCGTGCGAGATGAGGAAGATGCCGATCCCTTCGGATTTCAGCTGCTGGATCAGCTCGGACACCATCTGCGTCTCGTGCGGGCCGAGGGCGGCGGTCGGCTCGTCCATGATGAGGATGCGCGCGTTGAAGTAGACTGCGCGGGCGATGGCCACCGATTGCCGCTGCCCGCCGGACAGCGCGCTGACCGGGGCGGCAAACTTGGTGAAGTTGGGGTTGAGGCGGCCCATGATCTTGCGCGTCTCCGCCTCCATCGCGTCGTCGTCGACGAAGCCCAGCGCGGTCGTCAGCTCGCGCCCCAGAAAGAGGTTGGAGGCGGCGTCGAGATTATCGGCCAGCGCGAGGGTCTGGTAGATCGTCTCGATATTGTGGGCGCGGGCGTCGCGGGGGTTGTTAATTGTGACCCGCTCGCCGTTGATCCGGATTTCTCCGCTGTCCATGCGGTAGGCGCCGCTGAGGCACTTGATCAGCGTCGACTTGCCCGCGCCGTTGTGGCCCAGAAGGCCGACAACCTCGCCGGGGTGCAGATCGACGGAGACATGATCGACGGCCTTCACCCCGCCAAAGGCGATGGAGATATCGCGCAGCTCGACAAGCGGTGTAGCCATCATTTCGCTCCTGTCCGGCGGCGGTAGATGATGTCGATCAGCACGGCGGCGACGAGTACGACGCCGACGACGATGTTCTGGAATGGCGCGTCCACGCCGACCATCGCCATGCCCGATTGCAGCGATTGCATGATGAGCGCGCCCAGGATCGCGCCGTAGATCGTGCCGAGGCCGCCCGACAGAGCCGTGCCGCCGATCACGGCGGCGGCAATGACGCGCAGCTCGTCCAAGGTGCCGATATCGTTAGAATGGTTGGCGAGGCGGGCGGAAGCGACGACCGCCGACAGGGCGCAGAGCGCGCCCATGAGGGCAAAGACCTTCACCGTCAGGAGGCGCGTGTTGACGCCGCTGAGCTCGGCGGCGTCGGGATTGCCGCCGGTGGCAAAGATGTAGCGGCCCAGGCGCGTGCGGCGGGCGATCAGGGTCATCAGGATCGCGATGACGATCAGGATCAGGACGGAGCCGGGCAGACCGTAGGAGGCGGTAAAGCCCTCCGGCATCTCTTCGCCCCGTGCGGCGAACATGCGCGCCAGGCGCCGCTGCGGGATGTCGTAGGCGTTGAGCGTGGCGACGAAGCCGAGGATGCCGCCGGCGATCAGCGCGGCCAGGATGCCTTCGGCCCAGAGCGGTTTGACGGGAAAGCCGTGGCCGGCCTTCTTACGCCGCGCCATGAGCTGCGCGCCGACCGCCGCCAGCGCCGCGGCGATGCCGATGATCCAGGACCAGCTTTCGCCCACAGTGCCGTTGATGCCGCCGAAGGTCATAAAAGTCGCGTCGAGCGGGCCGATGGTTTGCCCGTCGGTCAAATACCAAGCCACGTTGCGCCAGACCAGCAGGCCGCCCAGCGTCACGATGAAGGACGGGATCAGCAGGTAGCCGATCAGGTAGCCATTGAAGGCGCCGATCACCGTGCCGACCAGCAGGCCCGCCAGCACTGTAAGGGCCCAGATCGCCGGGTGGCCGAGGCCCAAGCCCAGCGTCTCGGGCAGGATCTGCGTCTGCATCATCGCCATCACGGCGGAGCAGGTCGCGAGCAGCGAGCCGACGCTGAGGTCGATGTGGCGGGTCACGATCACGAAGACCATGCCGGTCGCCATGATCGCCACGCTGACGGTCTGGATCGTCAGGTTGAAGATGTTGCGCGGGGTCAGGAAACGCCCGTCCGTGAGGACGTTGAAGACGAGGCAGATCAGGATGAATGCCCCGATCATGCCCAGAAGCCGGGTGTCGAGTTCCAGCGCCGCAAAGCCGGAGCGGCGGGCGGGCGGCGCGGTGGTCGCTGTGTCGCTCATAGGGGCGCTCCGATGGGCAGGCCCGGCCCCGCGGCGGGGGCCGGGCGTTGGGGCTTAGTTACAGGGGGCCGGGCCGCCGGAGACGCCTTGGCACAGCGCCTCGACGGTGATCCAGCCGGCATCTGTCACGGCGGTCAGGTTGTCCGCCGTCACCGGCACGGGCGCGAGGAACACGGCCGTCATCTCCGTCCCGCCGGGGGAGGTCCAGGCCTGTGCGCCCTCGACATCGCCCATCTCGGACCCATTGGCGAGGGCCACGGCAATCTCGCCCGCGGCCTTGCCCAAATCGCGCGCGTCTTTCCAGACGCTGACGGTTTGCGTGCCCTTGGCGACCCGGTTCAGCGCGGCGTGATCGCCATCCTGGCCGGAGACCGGGATGCCTTCCATGCCTTGCGCGGTCAGGGCCGCGACAACGCCGCCCGCCGTCCCATCGTTGGAGGCGACGACCGCGTCGACGTTGTTGTCCTGCGCGGTCAGGATCTGCTCCATGTTGCGCTGGGCGTTGGCGGGCAGCCAGCCGTCGGTATAGGCCTCGCCCACGATGGTGATTGCGCCCGCGTCAACGGCCGCTTGCAGCACCTCTTGCTGGCCGCCGCGCAGGAAGTCGGCGTTGGGATCGGTGGGCGAGCCTTTGATCATTACGTAATTTCCGCTCGGCTGCGCCTCGAGCACGGCGCGGGCCTGCATGCGGCCCACTTCGACGTTGTCGAAGGTCAGGTAGAACGCGCGGCTGTCGTCGATCAGGCGATCGTAACCCACGACCGGGATGCCTTCGTCCGCGGCGGCCTGCACGGCAGGCGAGATGGCGGAGGCGTCCTGCGCCAGGATGATCAGCGCGTCGACACCCTGCGCGATCAGCGATTCGACGTCCGACAGCTGCTTGGCCGAAGACGATTGCGCATCGGCGGAGACATAGGTGGCGCCCGCCGCGTCCAGCGCGGCCTTGATCGCTGCCTCATCGGTTTTCCAGCGCTCTTCCTGGAAATTGGACCAGCTGACGCCGACGGTGACGGCGTGGCCGTCGGCAAGCGCTGGGCCGGCAAGCATGGTGGTCGCCGCGAGGGCGCCCAATAGGGTGCGTCGTTTCATAATGGTGTCCTCCCAGACGTTGCCGGTGCCACCCTTGGCGTGGGGCTGCCGGTTGAGCCACGTTACGCGTTTAAATTCAGAAATCAAATTAAATTGGACAGCGGGGCGGGATGCGGCCATTCTGAGCCTGCATTTGGGGGGCCGCATGAACGTTCGCACGTCCAGTCGCAGGGTGCTGTTGCAGGAGATCGCCGCGCGCGGGCGCATCCCGCGCATCGACCTGGCCGCGCGCACCGGGATCAGCCGGGCGACGGTCACGGCGATCACCGCGGACCTACTCCGCGACGGTCTCATCGCGGAAATCGAGCCGGAAGGTCATGTCGCCCGCGGCCGCCCCCGCGTGGACCTCAAGCTGGCGGGCGCCGCGCATCTGGTCGCGGGGCTGAAGATTTCGGATCAGTGGATTTCCTTGCTCCTGATGGATTTCGAGGGTGTGGAACGGGCGCGCCACCGAACCGCCCTCCCGCCGGGGCGGCACACGCCAGAGGCACTGGCGCAGCACGTGCGCAGCGCGCTGGACGGGCTGATGGCGCGGGCCAAGCGGACGCGCCGCGATCTGTCGGCGGTCGGGATCGGCCTGTCCGGCATCGTCGACGCACCGGCAGGCCACGTGCATTGGTCGCCCAGCTTGACGGAGCGCAACGTGGACCTGGCCGGAGTAATGGCGGACGCGCTGGGGGTGCCAAGCTACCTCGACAACGACGCCAACCTGGTGGCGGTGGCCGAAAAACGCTTCGGCCTGGGGCAGGATCACGACAGCTTCATCGTCGTGACGATCGAGGCGGGCGTGGGCATGGGCCTTGTCCTGGGCGGGGAGGTCTATCGCGGCACCCGCGGCTGCGGGGCGGAGTTCGGCCACACCAAGGTGCATCTGGAGGGCGCGCTGTGCCGCTGCGGCCAGCGCGGCTGCCTGGAGGCCTACGTCGCCGACTACGCGCTGGAGCGGGAGGCGCGCACCCTGCTGGGGCCCAACTGCACCCTGCCGGCGCTGGTCAGCGCGGCGCAGAGCGATCCCGCGGCGGCGTCGATCATCGACCGGGCGGGCCGCATGTTCGCGCTCGGCCTCGCCAATCTGGTGAACATCTTCGATCCGTCGCTGATCATCCTCGCGGGCGAGCAGGTGCGGTTCGACCACCTTTATGCGGAGACAGTACTGGGCGAGATGCGCAAATCCATCGTGCAGGTGGATAGCGCCCCGCCGGAGGTCGTGGTCCACGCCCAGGGGGAGGAGATGTGGGCGCGCGGCGCTGCGGCCTACGCCCTTGATTTCGTCATGGACGCCGCGGCGGAGGGGCGCGATGCGGGCTAGCCTGATCTGCCTGCTCGCCGCGCCTGCGTTGGCCGATCCGTCCTTCGCGCCGGTGAAGGTGCCGCTGCACGTCTACGACGGCGGGTGGGAGCATTTCGTGGGCGGTGGCCTGGCCGTCCTGGATTGCGACGACGACGGCCTCTTGGACATGGTCGCGGCGGGGGGCGAGACCCCGCTAGCGCTGCTGCACAATGACGGCGCCATGCGTTTCCGTATGGAGACGCTGGATATCAGTGCCACTATTGGGGCCTATCCGATGGATGTGGACGGCGACGGTCCGCTGGACCTGGTTATCCTGCGGGTCGGACCGGACCTGATCCTGCGCGGGGACGGTGCCTGCGGCTTTGCGCCCATGGACCTGATAGTGTTTGAGGATCGCTGGACCACTGCCTTCACCGCGACGTGGGAGGCGGGGCAGGAAAGGCCCATGCTCGCCTTCGGCCACTACGTGGACCGCAGCGATCCGGACGGCCCGTTCGAGGCTTGCGATACCAACCTACTGTACCGGCCGAGCGCGAAGGGGTACGCGGCGACCTCTCTCGCGCCGGGCTTTTGCGCGCTGTCCGCCCTTTTCACCGATTGGGCGCGGACGGGGCGGGCCGATCTGCGGATGTCGAACGACCGCCATTACTACGTGCGCGGGGGGGCGGAGCAGTTGTGGCGCATGGCGCCGGTCCCGCGGCTGTTTACAGAGGCAGAGGGATGG
>JBCDFL010000098.1:0-12037 GCA_039178165.1 Pseudomonadota bacterium
AGCCCATGGCAAAGAAGAACACGAACGACGACAGCGTGACGCCGGCGGCGAAAGACCAGCGCAGTGGCCATGTCTCGAACCCGGTAGAGATCGCGCCGACAAGGCCCAGCGTGTCCAGATAGACATGCGGGTTCAGCCAGGTGAAGGCCGCCAACGTGCCCAAAGCCGCGCGCAGGCTGACAGCTTGGCCGCTTAGCACCATCTCGTAATCCCCGCGCGCCGCCGCGATGAAGCGCAGCGTGCCGTAGGCGGCCAGGAACGCGGCACCGGCCAGCGTCATCACCCACGGAAACCACGGCACCGCTTCGACGATGGCGCCGAAGCCCGCAACGCCGAGCGCGATCAAGATCCCGTCGGAGACTGAACAGAAAAGGCACACCCAGAAGACGTGGCTGCGCAAAAGCCCCAGGCGCAGGACGAAGGCGTTTTGCGCGCCGATGGCCAGGATCAGGGACGTGCCGGTCAGAAAGCCGGTAAATGCGGCGCCGATCATGCCTCGTCGCTAAGCGGCGTGCCGTTTTTGCCGGGGTACACGAGGCCGGCGGAGATCACCAACTTCGCGGCGTCTTCGACCGTCATGTCCAGCTCGATCACGTCTTCGGCGGGGAAGAACAGCAAAAAGCCGGAGGTTGGGTTTGGCGTTGTGGGGACAAAGACACTCATCATCTCGCCCGGGGCGCCGGATTTCTCGGTCACTTCGCCCTTGGCTTGGGTGGAGATGAAGCCGATGGCCCAGATGCCGCGGCGCGGATATTCGATCAGGCACGCCTTTTCAAAACTGCGCTCGGACTGGGCAAAGACGGTCTCCGCAATCTGTTTGATCCCGCCGTAGATGGAGCGGACGACCGGCGTGCGTTCCACAAGGCTCTCGGCCCAGCTCAGCAGCGAGCGACCGATCAGGCCCTTGGCCATCCAACCGATGATGACCGTGAAGATAAGGAAGATGATGACGCCCAGCCCGCGCACGTTCACGCGCACCCAGTCCTGGTTGGGGATCACCTGCCCGTCGGGGCCAGCAATCTGGCGCGGATTACCCAGCCAGTAGTTCAGCACTGCGTCGGGCTGCCAAGGGCTTGGCACCAGAGGCAGGACAAAGCCGTCGATCCAGCCCACCACGGTCCAGATCAGCCAGATGGTCAGGCCCACGGGCGCGATCACGACGAGGCCGGTCAAGAATGACGCCCGCAGGCGCGAGAAAAGGCCGCTGCGCCGGGCTGGCGGATCAGGGTCGAAAGGCGTTGTCATCGGGCGAGGCGGCGGGGTCCAAAACAGGGCGGTCGGCCAAATAGTTATGTGGTTTGCCGGCGGGCCACAATGTGCATCGCGCCGCGTGCCGTCCGCGCGGGTCTAAGCGGTGCCCAATTCCTGGGCAATAGCGGCGGCGAGGCGGGCATTGTTGCGCACCAGCGCGATATTCGCGGTCAGCGACGCGCCATCCGTCAACTCAAAGATCCGCTGGAGCAGGAAGGGCGTGACCGCTTTGGCCGCAATACCCTTTTGAACGGCCTCCGCCTGGGCCTGCGCGATGATCGGCGCCAGCGCCTCCGCCGGAATTTCGTCCGCCGCGGGGATCGGGTTGGCGATCAGCTGCCCGCCCGGCAGGCCAAGGGCGCCGCGGGCGCGGTGGGCGGCGGCAATCTCCGCCGCGCTGTCGAGGCGCAGGGGCGCGCGCAGACCGCCGCTGCGCGACCAGAAGGCGGGCAGATCGTCCTGGCCATAGGCGATCACCGGCACGCCTTGCGTCTCCAGCACTTCGAGGGTCTTGGGCGTGTCGAGGATCGCCTTCGGCCCCGCGGCCACGACCGTCACCGGCGTGCGTGCCAGCTCCGTCAGGTCGGCGGAGATGTCGAACGTCGTCTCCGCGCCCGGGTGGACGCCACCGATCCCGCCGGTGGCGAAGACCTCGATCCCCGCCAGCCGCGCCGCAATCATCGTGGCGGCGACCGTCGTGGCGCCGGTCCGCCCCTGGGCGATGCAGACGGCCATGTCGGCGCGCGACAGTTTCAGCGCATCGGGGCTTTGCGCCAACGCCTCAAGCTGAGCGTCCGTCAATCCGATATGCAACTTCCCGTCCAGCACCGCGATGGTGGCTGGCACGGCCCCGGCGGCGCGCACGTCCGCCTCGACCTGCCGCGCGACCTCCAGGTTTTGGGGCCAGGGCATGCCGTGGGTGATGATGGTGCTTTCCAGCGCGACGATGGCGCGGGCGCCCTGCACTTCGGGCGATAGGATCGGGGTCATATGCGGGTCTCTCCGGAGACGTAGGTGGCGGCGGCGTCCAAAGCGGCCTCCAGCGCCGCGTTGCGGCCCGCGCCGCTGGCCTCCGCGGCGATGTGGGCGGCCATAAAGGTGTCGCCGGCGCCGGTGATGCGGGTGACGAGCACCTGGGGCGGCGTGCGGGTGATGATGTCGTCCCCCGTCGCCTCGGCGCAGGCCGCACCGCCATGGGTGACGACCGCGCGCGCCGCGCCCCGGGCGGTCAGCGCAGCGGCGGCGTCCGCGGCATGGTCGAACCGCGTCTGGCAGAGCGGCCCAGCCTCTTCCACGTTGACGTAGAGCGTGCCGTGCCCGTGCTGTAGGAACGGCAGAAGCCGGTCCGCCTTGCCCGGGGAGGCGGGGGCCACGCGCAGATCCGCTTGGGCCAGCGCATCGCCGCCTGCGATCTCGGCCAGCAATTCGGGGCGCAGGTTCCCGTCCAGCGCCACACGGCCCGTGAAAGGCTGCGGCAGGGTGCCGTCGAAGAGCGGGCGCAGAATCTTGTCGCCCGCCGCCTCCAGCGAATGGGCATCCGCGATGGCCGCAATCAGGCCATTTGCGCCTTCGATAGCCATGTAGCGGTCTGTCGGCAGGTCCCGGGCGCGGTAGACCGTGTCGGTGCGCAAGCCGCGAACCCGGCAGGCGGCGATCAGGGCGTCGCCCTCCTCATCCTCGCCCACCGCCGACAGCAGGGCGGGCGACATCCCGAACCGCGCCAGCGCCATCGCGATGTTCAGCGCCACGCCGCCCGGCAGGCGCGTGATGCGCCCCGGCACGTCCGATCCGACGCGCATGGCCGACGGGCTGCGCCCGATGATGTCCCACAGGACCGATCCGATACAGAGGATGTCGCTCATGCCCCGCTTAAAGCGGCGGGGGCGAAGCGGCGCAAGGGTGCGCTAGCGGGCGGGGACGTGAAAGCTGAGCGCTGCCCAAAGCGTCCTCCACGCCGCGCCCTCGGCGCCCGGCCGAAAGACGACGGCGTCGAGCAGGTAGTCGAAGCCGGGCGTGACGGCGATCACCGCGCGGCCCGCGGCGTCGGTGCGGGTGTCGGTGGTCACAGTCACGGTCCCGTCGGGGGCGCGGGCGAAGACTTCGACCTGCGCATCCGGGCGTGGCGTCCCTTGGTAGAGCAGCTGCACCTCGATCCTGTCCGCGCCGGTATAGGGGTTGGTGAGAGCGATAAACTCCGTTTCCATCCCCGTTGCGGCGTCCGCTCCGGCCCCATCCCCGACCGCCATCAGGGCCTTGGCGTGCCGCGTGTAGCGTTCGGTAAAGCCGGTGCGGGGCAGGCCCCGAGCGTCATGCGCCGCTGCGGGGTTCGGGAAGTCCTTGTGCGCCGTAAAACGCAGCCACTTGTCCCAGTCCTTGTAGGTCAGCGTGGAGGGCGCGGTTTCGTGCACGATCACGGCAAGGCCCGGCGCGGCCGGCGTGTTCACCGCCGGCCGGTCGCCCATCCGCGGGCTCAGGGGCGTGGCGGTGCCGCTTTGCACCACTTCGAAGCGCGTGGTGCGCCGGGGGATGTAAGCCAGCTCAACGCCCTTGAATTCCTCACCATTTCTGAGCGATGCAATGAGTGGGGCGCCGGGGGGCACTTGCCAATTGTCGCTGTCGATCCAAAACTCGTGGGCACCCGCCAGCATCGGTGCCAGCGCCAGTACGATTGCGAGGAGAAAGCGCATGACATCCATCCCATTCCGTCTTTGGGCCAAGCTGCGCCTTGCGCTGGTTTTGTCAATCGCCGCCGCCGCCGCGCAGGCGCACGAGATTGTGCCGACGGTCGCGGACCTCAGCGTCGAGGGGGAGACGCTGACGCTGGAAGTACGCGGCAATATCGAAGCCTACCTCGCCGGCGTGGACTTGTCCCAGTACAGCGACACCAACGACGCGCCTCAGGCGGAGGCCTACGATGCTCTGCGCGCTCAGACGGAGGCGGAGATCGCCGCGCAGGCGGACGCGCTGCTGCCCGCCTGGAACGCGGTGCCCGTGGTCGCCGTGGATGGCGCGGCGGTGGCCTTGTCCGTGGCGGGCGTGGAGATCACGCCGGAGGCTGATATCGAATTGCCCCGCGACGGCCGCCTAACCCTGACCGGTGCGGTTCCAGCGGACGCGCGGGAGGTCACCGTGACCTGGCCCGCCACCGGCGGCGCCCTCGTGCTGCGCCAGCAGGGGGTGGAGGCGCCGTTTACCGGGCTTCTGGATCCCGGCACCCCGTCCGAGCCCATCGCTGTGGCCGGGGGCGGCGCGGTGAGCGGCTGGCAGGCCTTTGTGGCCTACATCCTCGTCGGTTTCGATCACATCGTGCCCAAGGGCCTCGACCATATCCTGTTTGTGCTGGGCCTCTTCTTTTTATCGACGCAGGTTGGCCCGCTTCTGTGGCAGGTCACGGCTTTTACCGTGGCGCATTCCGTGACGCTGGCCATCGCGACGCTGGGCCTGGTGAACATCCCCGGCAGCATCGTGGAGCCGCTGATCGCCACCTCCATCGTCTATGTAGCGGTGGAGAACATCTTTGCCCGCGGCCTCACGCGCTGGCGGCCCGTGATCGTCTTTGCCTTCGGTCTGCTGCACGGGCTCGGCTTTGCCTCCGTGCTGGGGGATTTCGGCCTACCGGACGGGCAATTCGTGCCCGCCCTGATCGGCTTCAATGTCGGGGTGGAGGTTGGCCAGCTGGCCGTGATTGCCACCGCGGCGCTGCTTCTGTGGCTGGGGGCGCGAGCGGCCGCGATGGCCGATCTGCCGCCGAAAGAGGATATGGTGGCCGACTACACGGTCATGCACCGGGCGTTCGCGATGACCGGCTCGCTGCTGATCGCGATCATCGCGGTGTGGTGGGTGATCGAGCGGACGCTTTTGTAAGGGTGGTAAGGGGCATTCCTCCCCTGTGGTTTACGGCTTTTCATAACCCGTGCACCCTCTGCGCTTAGCACAAAGCAGGCCGCGGGTGGCGTGGAACACGCCGCCCATGGGGGCGGCCGGCGTGTTGACATCCTGCGGATGTCGTTGGGCTTAGGCCAAAGAAAGGCTGCCCAAAAAATACTGTTGGCCGTCATAAGCGTGCCGCTGCCATTATCCGAGCGCCGCACCAATCTCCTGCAACGCCGCGACTGGGTCTTCGGCCGCCCAGACTTCATCGCCGATAGCAAAGAACTCCGTCACCGGCGCTAGGCTGGCTAGGCGCTCGGCATCCAGCGCGCCTTCGGCCACGACGGGCAGCTCGATCATCTCGGACCACCAGGCAAAGGTCTCCGTCTCGGCTGCGTCGAAGGCCACGTAGTCCGCGCCCGCCTCCCCGGCGTTCAGCCCGTCGTGGCGCGACGCGCCCGCATAGGCGCCGACGATGGCGTCTGGTCCGAGCATCTTGCGCGCCGCGCGCACCGAGGCGCCGGGGCCCAAATGCACACCGTCGAGGCCCCAGGTCTGCGCCTCTTCCGGCGGGCCGGCGATCACGATGGCGACGTCCCGGGCGTGGCACACCTCGCGCAAGGCATCCGCCGCTTGCGCGCGCTTGGCCGCATCGCGGGTGGAGATGTCCAGCCGCACGCAGGCCACCGGCACCGCATCCAGCACCCGTGCCAACGTCCCGGCAAAGGCGTGATCGACGATTTCGGGCGTGAGGAGGTAGATTTGCGGCTGCTCGGCTTGGGTCATCGGGGGCCTCTGGTCTTTGGCGCGGGCTTAGCGGAGGGGCAGCGGATTAGCAATTGCGCCGGCTTTTGCCCCTAAGCGCCCCTTTTCCTGCGGCCAGGCGCGGGGTAGAGGGCCTGTATGACACCCCTGATGGTCCTGGTGCGCCCGCAGATGGGCGAGAATATCGGCGCCGCCGCGCGCGCGATGTGGAATTTCGGCGTGCCAGGCATGCGCCTTGTCGCGCCGCGGGACGGCTGGCCCAACCCCGCCGCCACGGCCCTCGCCAGCGGCGCTGGGCGGGTCCTGGACGGCGCGGAGGTGAGCCCGAACATCCCCGAGGCGGTGGCCGACTGCACCTTCGTCTACGCTACAACGGCGCGGCCCCGCGATCTGACCAAGGACGTCATGACGCCAGAGGCGGCGATGCAGGATGCCGCCGCCCGGATCGCCGCGGGCCAGCGGGTGGCGGTGCTGTTCGGCCCCGAACGCGCGGGGCTGGAGAATGCGGATATCGCCCAGGCAAACGCCATCATCTCGGTCCCGGTGAATCCCGATTTCCCGTCCCTTAACCTCGCGCAATGTGTCCTTCTGGTCGCTTACGAATGGCGCCGCGCGGCCCATGTCAGCACACCGGTCGAGACGGTCGGCGACACCCCCGCCAGGCACGCGGAGATCGAAGCGCTGGCCGGTCATTACGAGGACCGCTTGGACGAGGCCGGCTTCTTCTTTCCGCCGAACAAAGCGCCCGCGATGAAGGTCAATCTGCGCAACCTTTGGTCCCGCTTGCCTTTGACCCAGGCCGACGTGCGCATGATGCACGGCATGATGCGTCAGATGGTCCGTTGGGCCTCCGCCCCGGCCGGGCATATGTCAGAGCGGAAGGGAGATGCAGCAGATGGCGACACGTAAACTCTTCGAAGAAGTGGGCGCAGGTGACGTCCGGCCCGCCGCCCCCGCACCCGGGGTGATCGACCGGGCGCGGGGCGGCGCACGCGGGGCGATCCGCGTCTGGCTGGTCCTGCTGGGCCTTTTGGTGGTGGCGATGATCGTGGTCGGCGGGCTGACGCGGCTGACCGATAGCGGACTGTCGATCACCGAATGGCGCCCCCTGACCGGGGCGATCCCGCCGCTGAGCGCCGCCGACTGGCAGGCCGAATTCGACCGCTACCGCCAGATCGACGAATGGGCGCTGCAGAATTCGTGGATGAGCCTGGGGGACTTCAAGGTCATCTACTGGTGGGAATGGGGCCACCGGCAGCTGGGCCGTGTCATCGGGCTGGTATGGGCCGCGGGGTTCCTGTGGTTCGCTTTGCGCGGCGCGCTACCGGCGGGCCGTCAGGGCCTTCTGATCCCGGCGCTCGGCTTTGCCGGTTTCGCTGCTGTTGTCGGCGCGGAGGTGGCGCGGGTGTCGGGTATGCTGAGCCTGGATGTCACGCGCCAGATCGAAAGCGTGCTGCTGATCGCCATGGCCGCCATCGCGGCTTGGGGCCTGATGGCGCAGGCGCGGATGGATTGGACCGCGCGGCTTCTGTATCTCGGGTTCCTCGGCGGGCTTCAGGGTACGATTGGCTGGTGGATGGTCTCTTCCGGGGTGACGACGGGGGAAGAGACGCTGGATGTGGCCAGCTACCGCCTCGCCACCCATCTGGGCCTCGCCTTCGTCATCATCGGCCTCATCACCTGGTACGCTCTGCTGCTGGCCCGCGCGCCAGAAGCGCTTTTGGGCGCCCGCCGCGCGCGGGAGGACCGGCTCTTCCGGATTTCGACCGGGCTGTTGCACTTCACATTCCTGCAAATCCTCATTGGCGCACTGGTCGCGGGCATCGATGCAGGGCGCAGCTATACCGATTGGCCGCTGATGGGCGGGCAGGTGCTACCGCCCTTCGCCTTCGATCTGGAGCCGCTTTGGCGCAATTTCTTTGAGAATGCGGGCCTGGTGCAGTTCATCCACCGGAACACCGGATACCTGCTGCTGGCCTTTGGCATCGTGGTCTGGCTGCGCGGGCGGCGCAGTGCCTATCCCGCGACCCGCAGCGCGTTCCACGTGGCCTTTGGCCTGCTGCTGGCGCAGATCGTGCTGGGTATCGTGACGGTGATCTACGCCGCGCCCTGGAACATCGCGATCTTCCACCAGCTTCTTGGTGTGATCCTGTGGATCGCCATCTTGCGGGCGCGGTTCCTTGCGGGCTACCCCACGGGCACGACTTTGCGCCAGGGAGCCGCCGCATGAACGCCATGTCCTACGATGATCTGATGTCCTTCGTCCGCGAGACGGAGGCGCTGGGCCAGGTGGCCGGGCGGCTTGGCTGGGATCAGGAAACCATGATGCCCCGCGGTGCGGGGGAGCAGCGGGGTGAGGAGATGGCGGCGATGTCGGGCGTGTTGCACGCCCGCCGCGTGGACTCGCGCGTCGGCGACGCGCTGGAGGCAATCGACGCCGCATCGCTGGATGAGGTCGGGCAGGCCCATCTGCGCGAGATCCGCCGCGCCTACGACCGCGCGTCCAAAGTGCCGGCCAAGCTGGCCGCGGAATTGGCGCGCGTCACCTCCCTGTCGCAGGGCAAATGGGCTGCGGCGCGGGCGGCGGACGACTACGCCGCCTTTGCACCCGTCCTGGCCGAGGTGATTGCGCTGAAGCGCGAGGAAGGGCAGGCGCTGGCCGCGGGCGGCGATGTCTACGACGCGATGCTGCAGGATTACGAGCCGGGGCAGACGGCCGCAGGCATCGCGGCGATCTTCGACGAAATGCGCCCCGCGCTGACGGACCTGCGCGCCGCGGTGCTGGCGGCCGACGCGCCCAAGGGCCTCAGTGGCACGTTCGACGAAGGGGCGCAGATGAAGCTCAGCCGCCAGATCGCGCGCGCCTTCGGCTACGATATGGGCCGGGGACGGGTGGATAAGGCGGTGCACCCGTTCAGCTCAGGCTCCGGCAACGACGTGCGGATCACGACGCGGACGGCAGCGGACGATCCGTTCAACTGCATCTACTCGACCATTCATGAGGTCGGCCACGCCGCCTACGAGCAAAACATCGATCAAGCCTACCTGCTGACACCGCTGGGTCAGGGCGTGTCGATGGGTGTGCACGAGAGCCAAAGCCGCATTTACGAAAACCAGCTGGGGCGCAGCCGCGCCTTCACCGGCTGGCTCTACGGCCAGATGACGGAGGCCTTTGGCGATCTGGGCTTAGACGGGCCGGACGCGTTCTATGCCGCCGTGAACGACGTGCGCCGCGGCTACATCCGCACTGAGGCGGACGAGCTGCAATACAACCTGCACATAATGTTGCGTTTCGATCTGGAGCGGGCGCTGATGGCGGGCGATCTGGGTGTGGACGACCTAGAGGCGGCGTGGAACGACCGCTTCGCCGCTGATTTCGGCTATGCGGTGGACAAAGCTTCCCACGGGGTTCTGCAGGACGTGCACTGGTCGGTGGGTTTGTTTGGGTATTTCCCGACCTACAGCTTGGGCAACGTCTATGCCGGGTGCC
Organism: Pseudomonadota bacterium; assembly: GCA_039178165.1. Lineage (GTDB taxonomy): Bacteria > Pseudomonadota > Alphaproteobacteria > Rhodobacterales > Rhodobacteraceae > JBCBCP01. Next base: position 9,377 of record JBCDFL010000098.1, read on the forward strand.
TCAACGACGCGCTGCGCGTCGCGGTGCCGGCGCTGGACGAGCAGCTGGCGATTGGCGATACGTCTGCGGCGACGGGCTGGCTGGGCGAGGCGTTGCAACAGCACGGCAGCTTGCGTCCCCCGGCGGAGACGATCGCCCATGCCTGCGGAACGGAGCCGTCCGCCGCGCCACTGCTGCGGTATTTGACGGAGAAGTTCACCGCCCTGTACCGGCTGTAGGAGGCGTGGCGGTGGTGCTGCGCTTCGGGTCTCTCCAAACCTAAGGCCGGTTCGGAGGCGCCCTCACATGATCTCGGGCGTGACAAAGCCGCGGGCCGCGCGCAACGCAAATAGACCGTCTCCCCAGCTGCGCTGGGGCCCCTCGGCGATTTGCATTGCACGCGGCCCCCGCCTTCGTCCCTTCGATCTCACGCGAGGGCGGCTCCGAACCTAAGGTTTTGGCGGGCGGCTGGGGGACTAGCCCACGGCGGCGGCGAAGGCCGAGGTCCAGGTCTCTGCGAGCTCTGCCAGCGGCGCTTCGACAGTGCCGTAGTGGACGGCCGTGCCGGTGAAGTGGCCGACCGTCTGGATTGGCACGCCGGCCTGGCCGGCGGCGAGCATCAGCGCCTCGGCCCGGTCGAAGCCGCAGGCGACAAGGTAGCGGGCCTGGTCTTCACCGAATAGGAACGGCGTGTCGCCGCTGTCGAGGCAGATGCCGATGCCGCTGGCCGCCGCCAGCTCGAACGCGGCGAGGGCGAGGCCGCCGTCACTGAGATCGGTGCAGGCGGTGATGAGGTCGCGCTGGTCGCGGATGAAGGCGCCGATGCGCCGTTCGGTCTCCAGATCGACCTGTGGGGCGTCGCCATCCGCCCGGCCAAAAACCTCTGCAAGCAGCGCGGATTGGCCCAGATGGCTGCCGGCTTCGCCGACGAGGATCGCCAGATGGCCGTCCCGCACATCGCAGCCAATGGGCGCCTCACCCGCTGCGATGAGGCCCACCGCGCCGATGGTCGGCGTCGGCAAGATCGCCTGGCCGTCCGTTTCGTTGTAGAGAGAGACGTTGCCGGACACGATGGGCATGTCGAGCGCCGTGCAGGCCGCGCCGATGCCCTGGATGGCGCCGACGAATTGGCCCATGATCTGCGGCTTTTCCGGATTGCCGAAGTTGAGGTTGTCGGTCGTCGCCAGCGGTGTCGCCCCGGCGGCGCAGAGGTTGCGATACGCCTCTGCTACGGCTTGTTTGCCGCCCTCGACCGGGTTGGCGGCGACGTAGCGGGGGGTTACATCGGCGGTGAAGGCGAGGTGCTTGTCCGTGCCGTGCACGCGGATGATCCCGGCGCCGAGCGACGGCCCGCGCGCCGTGTCGGCCATGACCATGCTGTCGTATTGGTCGTAGACCCAGGATTTTTGTGCGTAGTTGGGGCTGCTAAGCAGGGCGCGCAGCCCGTCGATTGGATCGATACCCGGCACGTCGCCCATCGGTTCGGCCTGGGGCGTCGCCTCCCACGGGCGGTCGTATTCGGGCGCGGTCGAAGACAGCTTCGACAGTGGCAGATCGGCCTTCGTCTCCCCATGGTGGAGGATGTGAAAGCGGTCTTCGGCAATCGTCTCCCCCACGATGGCGAAGTCCAGGTCCCACTTGTCGAAGACGGCGCGCGCGGCCTCTTCCAATTCGGGGCGCAGGACCATGAGCATCCGCTCTTGGGATTCCGACAGCATCATCTCGTAGGCGGTCATCGCCGCCTCGCGCTGGGGCACGTCTTCGAGGTGGAGGCGGATCCCGAGGCCGCCCTTGTCCCCCATCTCCACCGCGGAGCAGGTCAGGCCCGCGGCGCCCATATCCTGGATGGAAATGACGGCGCCGGTCTGCATCAGCTCCAGACACGCCTCCATCAGGCGCTTTTCGGTGAAGGGGTCGCCGACCTGAACGGTGGGGCGCTTTTCCTCGATCTTGTCATCGAATTCGGCGGAGGCCATGGTCGCGCCGCCGACCCCGTCGCGGCCCGTCTTGGCGCCCAGATAGACGACGGGCATGCCGACGCCGGATGCGGCGGAATAGAAGATCTTGTCCGCATCGGCGAGGCCCGCCGCGAAGGCGTTGACCAGGCAGTTGCCGTTATAGGCCGGATCGAAACGGACCTCGCCGCCGACGGTCGGCACGCCGAACGCGTTGCCGTATCCCCCGATGCCCGCCACGACGCCCGCGACCAGCTGGCGGGTTTTGGGATGGTCCGGCGCGCCGAAGCTGAGCGCATTCATGGCGGCGACGGGCCGGGCGCCCATGGTGAAGACGTCGCGCAGGATGCCGCCCACACCGGTCGCGGCGCCCTGGTAGGGCTCGATGTAGGAGGGGTGGTTGTGGCTCTCCATCTTGAAGACGACCGCCTGGCCGTCACCGATATCGACGACGCCCGCATTTTCGCCCGGCCCGCAAATGACCTGGGGGCCGGTGGTGGGCAGGGTGCGCAGCCACTTCTTGGAGGATTTGTAAGAGCAATGCTCGTTCCACATGGCCGAGAAGATGCCGAGCTCGGTGAAGGTTGGTGTGCGGCCGATGATGTCGAGGATCGTCTCGTATTCCTCTGCGCTCAGGCCATGGGCGGCGATTATATCGTCTGTGATGGCTGGCTCTGACATGGTGGCTCCCCCGGCTTTGGCGCTGGTCTATAGGGCAGGCAGGGCA
>JBCDFL010000099.1:0-11976 GCA_039178165.1 Pseudomonadota bacterium
GTGACCGTGCAGGCGGCGGTGGCGCAGGACGGCACCTGGACGGCTAGCTATACGGCCAGCCAGATCACCCAAGGCACCTACACCGCCGTGATGACGGCGACCGCGACGGATGCTGCGGGCAATACCGACACCATCACCCAGGACGTACGCGTCGACACCGATGCGGGCACGCTGACGATCAGCCCAGACCCGATCGAGGGCGACGACATCATCAACTTCGTCGAAAGCCGCGACGGCGTTGTCCTCAGCGGCACGGCCGATCCGGGCGCCATCGTCTCCGTAACTCTGGGCGGCGTCACCCATCAGGTCGTCACCGGCGCCAACGGCGTGTGGCAGTCGACCTACACCGCCGCGGAAATCCCCGAAGGCGTCTATACCGCCGACATCACCGCGACGACCACCGACAGCGCCGGCAACACGCTGACCCGCACCGACAGCGTGCAGGTCGACACCCGCGTCGACAACCTGTCGGTCAGCGCGGATGTGATCGAGGGCGACAACATGATCTCCGGCGCGGAGCGTGCGGACGGCGTGATCCTGACCGGCACGACGGAGCCCGGCTCGACCGTGTCCGTCAGCCTGGGCGGGGCAACGGTGCAGGCGGTCGTGGCCGCAGACGGCACCTGGACCGCAAGTTATCCGGCCAGCGCAATCCCCGAAGGCGAATACACCACCGGCGTGACCGTCACCGCGACGGACGCGGCGGGTAATGTCGCCACCGTGACCGATACCGTCGATGTGGACACGCTGGTCAATACGCTTAACCAGCAGGCCACCATCGCGGGCGACAACGTCGTCAACCGGGCGGAGGCGCAAGACGGGATCAGCCTGGGCGGTCAGGTGGAGCCCGGCTCCAGCGTCGTCGTGACCTTCGGCGGGCAAAGCTACGCCGCGACCGTCAACGCGGCGGGCACCTGGGCCGTGGACATCCCCGCAGCCGCGATCACGCCGGGCACCTACGACGCGCCGATCAGCGTCATGGCGACCGATGCGGTGGGCAACGTGGACACCATCGACTCCTCGGTTGCCATCGACACCGACGCTCCGGATGGTCCGGTGGTCGAAAGCTTCACCCGCGACACGACCGGCATTCGCGGGATCTCCACCGAGATGGCGGAGGGCGACATGGCCGTCGCGCAGGTTGGCGCGGACGGAACGATCTCGGACGTGGCCAACACGCAGACCGACATCCCAGCCCTGAATGAGACCGACGTGCGCTTTGCCAGCGATGTGCCAGACGGCTCTCACCTCGTGGTCACGCGCGCGGACGCGGCGGGCAACATGACCGGCACCTACGTGGTGCTGGACGATGAAAGCGCCAATTCCACCGTCGATCTGGGCAACCCGGCTCTGGGCAACTACGCCATCGAACAGGTGGAGCTGCAATTCGCCGAAGAGGCGAACCTGACCATCAACGAGGCGCAGCTTGTCGCGCTGTCGGACACGACCAACACGCTGACGATCCACGGCGGATCGGACGATCAGGTCACGATCACCGGGGCCACGCGCACCGGCTCCACCACGGTGGATGGCGAAAACTACGCGGTCTATTCGGTCGGCAACGACGGCACGCTGGTCATCGACGAGGATATCAACACGGTCATCGGTTAACGAGGAACGGCAGGGAACAGAGGGGCGGAAGACTGATCCGGGTCCAACCGCCCCCGCCACCGCCGAAGAAGACAAGAACCCGAGCGTTAAGGGCGGGATATGGGGCAGAACGGTAGAATGGCTGCGGTATTCGCAGCGGGCTTGGCCCTTGCGGGCTGCGAGGGGGGCATGCCCTTTGGCGAGGGCGGGGTCGTCAGCCGCGCCGCAGCGCCGGACGGGGCGGACAGTCAGGCCTTCGCCGGCACGCGCACCTCCTATGACGCCAAACTCAGCGCAGAAAGCGACGTGATCCAGGGCCTGATCGCGCGCCGGTCTGTCCTGCCGTTGGGCAGTGCTTATGATCAGGTGGCGGGTGCTGTCCTCGCCGCCAATGCCCGCGCGGCGGAGGCCGAATTGCGCGCCGCTCGCCTTCGCGCTGAAGCGGCTTCCAAAAACTGGCTGCCGACGCTTGGGCCCCAAATTAGCCTGACCTCCCTGTCGTCGGTGGTGGCCAATATCGTGGTTGATCAGGTGATCTTTGACAACGGCCGCAAGAAGGGCGAGCGTGCCTTTGCCAAAGCGGACGTGGAGGTCGCCGCCGTCGCGCTGTCCCAAGACACCAACGACCGGGTCGCGGACGCGCTAGGCTTGTACCTCACAGCCGCCGAAGGGCGGGAGACCGCCGCGCTCGACGCCGCGGTCCTGAAGGACATGCAGCACTTCGAATACATCATGTCCGAACGGGTGCGGGGCGGCGTGAGCGACATGTCGGACCTCAACATCCTGCGCGCCAAGCTGGCTGAAATTCGCGCCAGCCGTGATGCCGCGGTGGAGGCGACCCGCACCGCCAATGCCGAGCTCAACGCCATGGCCGCCGCCCCGCTGGACGGCGTGCGGGGTCTGCCGGCGCTGGACGTAACGACGACCATCGCTCAGCCCCTCACCGTGACCAAAGAGGGGGCCGAGCGGACCCGCGCCATCGCCGAGGCGCAGATCGAACGGGGCGGCGCCTTGCCGGGCGTGTCCCTCGGCGGCACGGTTGGGGAGAATTCGACCCTTGGTTTGAACATCGGCGGCGCGCAGCTTGGCCTTGGCACGCCCGCCCGCCTACGCGCCATCGAAGAGGCGAAGGAGGCCGCGAACCGCCAGGTCTCGCAAGCGACCGAAGATGCCAGCCGCACCCTCGCGCGCCTGTCCAGCCAATTGGCCGCCAAGAACCGTCAGGCGAGCGAGGCTGCCGGCCTGACCCAGCAGGCCAAAGCGAACCTCGATCTCTTTCAGGCCCAATACGGGGCCGGACGGCGCCAAGTCATGGACGTCGTCGGCGTCTACGAGACGTTCGCCGCACGCCAAGCCTCGGAAATCAAGCTGAAATTCGAAGCGCGGAGGCTCGCGGTGGAGATCGCGCGCCTGCAAGGCGTGCTGAGCGCGGGGACGGCGATTTGACGACCAAAGCGCCCTTCACCCTCACCATCAGCAACGGCCGGGCCAAGATCGCGGCGACGGCGCCCGAAGCGCCCAAGGCCGACAACGCCAACCGCGTGGCGGACCGCTTAAGCGCGCGGGTGGACCTCGCGCTGGTCTACGCCGCGGTCCTGGGCGTTACCGCGCAGCGCAGCGATGTGCAGGACGCGATGGAACGGGCCGCGCGCCCAGGCGCATCGGGTGCGGTGGAGGCCGCAGCCATCGCCAAGGGGCTGGAGGCGGCGGGCTGCGTGACCCAAGTCTCCGCCGTCCCGCACGTGACCGCCGATCACTGGCCCGCGCTGGCCTACATGACCTCCGGCCAGGTGATCCTGGTGCTGGGCCAATCGCGCGGCGATCTGATCATCTACGACACGACCTGCACCGACAATCGCGCGCAGGTCGCTGCGTCCGAGTTCGAGGCGTTTTTCGCCGGCCTCATCGTCCGCGCCGAAGCACCCCTGGCCCGCGTAGCCGAAGCGCACCGGGACGCCGCCAAAGGCCCCCATTGGTTCTGGGGGCAATTCCACCGTTTTCGCCAACAGCTGATCGAAATCGCGCTGGGCTCTTTCGTCGCGAACCTTTTGGCCGTGGCGGTCGCGCTGTTCTCCCTCCAGGTCTACGACCGGGTGATCCCGCACCAGTCGGAGGCGACGCTCTGGGTCCTCGCCGCGGGCGCCGCGCTGGCCCTGTTGATGGAGGCGTTCCTCAAGATTGCCCGCGCCCGCCTGATGGACGGCGCAGGCCGCCAGATCGAGCTGAGCGTCCTGCAAGTCCTGATGGAGCGGGTGCTGGGCATGCGCTCCGACCTCAAGGGCCACTCGCCGTCGATGACGTTCAACGCCATGCGCGAATTCGGCTCCGTCCGTGAATTCTTCACCGCGTCCACCATCGGCACCATCGCGGACATCCCGTTTATCTTCGTCTTCCTGATCCTCGTTGCCTCCATCGCCGGCAACGTCGTCTGGGTGCTCGTGCTGGGCGGCCTTCTGATGATCATCCCCGGCTTCTTTTTGCAAAAGCGGATGCTGAAGCTGACGCAGGACACCCAAGGCTCCGCCGCGCGCTCCTCGCGCCTGCTGCACGAGGTGATTTTCGAGGCCGACACGATCAAGACCCAGCGCGCCGAGGACCGGGTGATGCGCCTATGGACCGAGCTGACGACGCTGAGCGCGATGAAATCGTCCGAGCAGCGCACGCTCGCTTCCATCCTCACGTTCTGGTCGCAGGGGATGCAGCAGGCGACCTATGTCGCTGCCGTGATCGTGGGCACCTATCTGGTCTTCGCCGGGCAGTTCACCGTGGGCAGCATCATCGCCGTGGGCATCCTGACGGGCCGCACCCTTGGGCCTTTGACGCAGCTGGCAGGCACCTTCGCCCGCTGGGGCAACGTGAAGGCAGCCCTCGACGCGCTGGACGCCGTGGCAGATGCCCCCCAGGACGCCGAAGAGGGGCGCACCTACCTGCGCCGCGAGGCCTTACGCGGCGATTTCGAGCTGCGCGAGGTGACGTTTCAATACGATGAGGACGGCGCGCCGATCCTCGACATCCCCGGCGCGCGCATCCTGCAAGGCCAGAAGGTCGCGATCCTTGGCGCCAATGGCTCCGGCAAGTCCTCCCTGCTGAAACTGATGAGCGGGCTCTACGCGCCTTCGACGGGCCGCGTGATGATCGACGGCACCGACATGGCCCAGATCGAGCCGCGGGACCTGCGCCGCCTGATTGGCTATCTGGGCCAAGACGTGCGCCTGTTCCAGGGCACCCTGCGCGACAACCTGAACCTGACCCTGCTGGAGCGGGACGACGACCGCCTGATGGCCGCCCTCGAGTTTGCGGGGCTTGGCGGCTACGTCCGCGCGCATCACAAGGGTCTGGACCTCGACATCCTGGATGGCGGTGCGGGCCTCAGCATCGGGCAGCGCCAAAGCATCGGCTGGGCGCGGCTGTGGCTGCAAGACCCGAGCATCTGCCTGCTGGACGAGCCAACCGCCGCCCTCGACCAAAAGCTCGAAGGCGAGCTGGTCGAGCGTCTGCACGATTGGATGAAGGACCGCACAGCGGTAATCGCGACCCACCGCGTGCCGATCCTCGCCCTGACCTCGCGCAGCCTGGTGCTGCAAAACGGGCGCATGATGGTCGACGGCCCGCAGGACAAGGTGCTGGCCCATATCGGCAAATCCGCCCTGCCGCTGCCCCTGAAAGGCGCCATCGCATGACGCTGGCCTCGCCTGGATTGCAGGACCAGCTGGGCGGGCGGATGCGCGGCCCCAGCACCGTGATCTGGCTGTCGGCAGGGGCGCTGCTGGTCTTTGTCCTTTGGGCGGCCTTTGCGTGGGTGGACGAGATCGTGCGCGCCGAGGGCTCGATGATCTCCTCATCGCGGCCCCAAATCATCCAGAACCTCGAAGGGGGCATCCTCGCCGAGCTTGCCGTCGCGGCGGGCGATGAGGTGGAGTCCGGCGATGTCCTGGCCCGCCTGCACGGCACGCAGTTCCGCAGCGCCGTGGACGATCTGGGCGAACAGATCGCGGGGCTGGAGGTCCGCCGCATGCGGCTTGAGGCGGAACTCGCCGGCCAGTTCGATTTCACCGTGCCCGAGGCCCTGCGCCTCGCCGCGCCGGGCATCTACGCCTCCGAACGTGCCCTGCTACAGGCGCGGCAATCGGACTATGTCAGCCGCCGCGAAGGCGCGCAGCGGGTGCTGAACGAGGCGGCGCAGGAAAAGGACCTGCTGGAGGACCTTCTGGCCCGCAACATCGTCGCCCTCATCGAAGTGACGCGCGCGCGCAAGGCCTATGCTGACGCCAAGATCCGCCTGGACGAGGTGACGACGCAAACCGAACTCGATCGCGCCGAGGCCTATTCTGACACCCTGCGCGAGATTGCGACGCTGTCCCAGGCGCTGAAGGCGAGCCAAGACCAGCTGAACCGCACCGTCCTGCGCGCCCCGATGCGGGGTATCGTGAACAATCTGCAGGTCACGACCATCGGCGGCGTGGTGCGGCCCGGGCAGGAGATCCTGCAGATCATCCCCCTGGACGAAGAGCTGTTCGTGGAGGCGCGCGTGGCGCCCGAGGACATCGCCAATATCCGCCGCGGCCAGGACGCGACGATCAAGCTGAGCGCCTATGACTACACGATCTTCGGTACGCTGAAGGGACAGGTGCAGCTCGTCTCCGCCGACGTCTTCCGGGACGAGCGTTCCCGCGGGCCGGAGGCGGAGCCGCACTACAAGGTCACTGTCAGCGTGGACATGTCCGGCCTCACGGACCGTCAACGCAGCGTGGAAATCCGCCCGGGGATGCAGGCGTCAGTGGAGTTGCACACAGGGTCTAAGACCGTTCTGCAATACCTGATGAAGCCCCTCTACAAATCGCGCGAGGCGTTCCGGGAGCCATAGGTTCACCATCCCCGCTCAGCCCAAGCAGGCGGCGCGAGGGCACCTTCTAGCGTGCAGTGCGATGTGCCGCTACGTTTCGGTGTCGAGCCAGATCGTGACCGGCCCGTCATTGACCAGGCTGACCTGCATGTCCGCGCCGAAGCGGCCTGTCTCCACCGTCAGCCCTTCGCCGCGTAGGGCCTCTGCGAAGGATACATACAGCCCCTCCGCCTCCGCCGGCGGCAAGGCGCGGGAAAAGCCGGGGCGGGTGCCGCGGGACGTGTCGGCGGCAAGCGTGAACTGGCTGACCACCAGCGCGCTGCCGCCCGCGTCGCGGACGGACCGGTTCATCTTGCCCGCCGCGTCCTTGAAGATGCGCAGCTTGGCGATCTTCGCCGCGAGCGCGCGGCCGGTCGCTTCATCGTCGCCGGGCATCGCGCAGACCAGGATCAGCAGGCCCGGACCGGTCCGCCCAATGGTCTGGCCGTCCACGTCGACATGCGCCTCGGCCACGCGCTGCAAAAGCGCCCTCACCGGAAGTCCGCGATGTCGCCGGGGGCCGCGCGCTCGGTCCGGAAGCCGTTGGCGGGCGCAGCCTCGTCCGCATAGCCGAAGGAGATCGCGCAGAGCAGCAGACGGTCCTGGGGCAGATCGAACCAGTCCCGCACAAAGGGCGCATGCGCCGCGATGGCCGCCTGCGGAATGCTGGCCACGCCTCGAGCCGTCGCCGCGAGGCAGAAGGCGGTGACGAAGCCGCCGCAATCCATCGCGCCGTAAGGCCCAAGCTCGGCGGGCGAGGTGACCAGCGCAACGTGCGGCGCGCCGAAAAGGCGATAATTCTCCATCATCTGGCGGGCGGAGGCGGCGCGGTCGCCCTTCTCCACCCCCACGGCCTCGTAAAGCTGCCAGCCGCACGTGCGGCGCCGCTCGCCATAGACGCCGGGATAGCTGCTGGGCCAGTCGAGGTCGGGCGCCGGCGCCTGTGCCACGGCATGGGCGTAGAGCGCGTCGCGAAAGGCGTCGGTCTCGTCTTCGGTGATGACAAGCTGCCAGGGCTGTGCGTTGCACCAGGACGGGGTCCGGCGCGCGTCGTCCAGGATCGCGTTGATGACGTCCCGCGGCACCTTGCGGTCCTGGTAGGCGCGGCAGGAATACCGCGCCGCGAGCGCGTCCGAGAGGTTCATTGGCTCACCGCGTAGACATATCCGATGGCCCCGGCCAGCACGGCGCCGATCACGACGGCGGCGGCGATCTTCCACGCCGACCAGGGCCGTTCGCCCTGCACCCGGCCCGTCCGCCCGTTCACGACGAAGCGGTACGTCTCACCGTTATACTTGTAGGCGGCCAGCCAGACGGGCAGCAGCACGTGTTTGAAGGTCACATCGCTGACGCTGGTCTGCAAATCGTGGATGCGCTGGCGGTCGCCGCCGATGTCGAAGCGGACGTCCCGCTCGATCACCGCGTCCATGTGGCTGCGCGCGGCCTCGAACCCCTCTTGCAGCTCGACCTGGTAACCCTCCGCGCGGTAACCGGCGAGGTATTCGGGGCTGTAAGGCGCCAGATGCGCCAGATCCCACGGCTCCAGCGCGTCGGTGTAGCGTTTGGGCAAACTGCGCGAGGCCAGCACCAGCACGTCGTCGAAGAACCGCGCGACGCGGCCGGAGCGGCGCGACCAGCGCACGCGCGGCTCCTGCACCTGCACTTCCTCGCCGTCGCGCATCACCGTGCGCGTGACGTAGTACACGTCCCCCCGCTCGCCCTGATAGGCGGTCTGCGCGTCCGCATCGAAGGTCCAGTAGGGGACATAGATGCCCTGCATCGCGCGCCCCTTGCGAGCGTAGTCCTGCAGCCCGCTGGGCGCGAACCACAGCGCCCCTAGCCAGTCCTCCATCGCCGTCCGAGCCGCGGGTTCGGTCAGCGCGAAAGGCAGAACGCCCGCCGGCTTGATGTGTCGGTGCGTGCCCGTGTCCGTGACCACCGGCGTTGCGCAAAAGGGGCATTCGGTGGCGTGCACATCGGGGTCGAATTCGACCTCAGCGCTGCAATTGGGGCACTTGGAGACGCGGGTTTCCTCCATCTCCGCCTGGGGTAGCTGCGCGTCGAGGGCGGCGCGAAAGTCCAGTTCGGGAATGGCGGCGGGTCGCCGCCCCGCGGGCTCCAGCGGGCTGGTATTGCCGCAATGATCGCAGACCAGCGCGCCCGCCTCGGGATCGAAGCGGAAATCGGCGCCGCAATTGTCACAGGGAAAGCGGTGGTCTTCCATGATGCCCCGTCAAAGAAGGCCGTGCAGGGCGCGGGGGGTGATCTTGCGCAGCGCGCCGTCCCCCAGCGCCGTGTGGCGCCACAGGTGAAAGACGCCGTGCAGGGCGGCCGCCGACAGCAGTGCCATGTGCCAGAGCGCCAGATCCACCGACCCGCCCAGCAGGTCGTAGGCCGTTGCCGCAGCGACGCCGGCGGTCAGCGCGTACATCCCCCAATGCATGCCCGGAAAGGCGGCGCGCGCCAGACCCTCGAGCTTCGGCCCCGGCCCGCCGTGCAGGCCCAGGGCCGCTGTGGCGGCAAAGGCCAGGCCCGCCGCGACGAAGGCCCAGCCGAGGGCCGCACCGCCGCCCGCCATCAGGAGGACCAGCAAGGTGAACGTGGCCCAATGCAGGACGATCGTGGCGCGGCGGCGTGTCATGGCCCTAGAGGTAACGGTGCAGCGCGCGGGGCGCCATGATTCTCAACGCATTGTCGCGCAGGCGCACGTGGCGCCAGATGTGAAAGCCCGCGTGCAGCGCGACGATCAGCGCCAGACCGTGATATTGGTAGATATGCACCAGCCCAACGACCTCGTTCGCGTGGCGCAGGCCCAGGGGTGGCGCGATGGGCAAAACGCCGCCCGCCTTCAGCAGCACGGGCGAGGTAAGGCCGAGCAGAAAGCCCGTGAACGCCACGAAGAACAAGCCCCACACGATGCTCAGGTGCAACGCCCGGTGCAGCCAGCGCAGGCGCCCGTGCAGCTTGGGCCCGGGCCGAGAGGCCAGACCGCGAAAGGCCATGTCGGCGAACCAGGCGAGCGACAGGCTGACGAAGACAAGGGCGAGGGCCGAGTGCGCTTGGAAGGCGCGGGCGCCGAAGGGACGCACCATGTCGGGCGTGACCAAAAGGAACAGACGAAGAGCGGCAGCATCGACCAATGCAGCCATTTCAGGGCGGTGCGGCGGGTGGGCATGGGGCGCACCTTACGCGCTCAGTCCCTCCAGCGGCAACTCCAGCCAGTGGCGCGTGGCGCCGGGCTGCACGTCACTGCGGATCGTGCCGCGCAACTGACACTCCACGCTCAGGCGCAGCAATTGCGAGCCGAAGCCGGTGGAGGGGTTCACCTCCGGTGTCTCGGCTGCGCCGTCCTCGGTCCATTCCAGGTGCAAGTGTGTGTCATCGGTGCGCCAGGCGATGCCCAGATGCCCCGCCGGCGCGCCAAGCGCCCCGTATTTGGAGGCGTTGACCGTCAATTCATGCAAGATCAACGCCACGCTGGCAGCCGCTTTGCTGCCGATGCGCACCGCGGGGCCGGCAAGATCGACGCGGGTGCCGCCCGCGCGGGTGAAAGGGGCCAGCAGCGGCTCGATCAGCGCGCGCAGATCCGTGGCCGCGTCCGCTGGGTCGCCGCCTTGTGCGAGTGGCAGGATCAACCGGTCCGCGGTGGCCATCGCCGACAGCCGGCCCTGAATGTCCTTCACCGCCTCCGCCGCCCTGGCGGCGCTGCGCCCGGTCATCCGCACAATCGAGCTGATCGTAGCCATGCGGTTACCGGCGCGGTGGTTCATTTCGCGCACCAAGAGGTCGCGGTCGTGCAGGGCCTGGGTGAGACGCAATTGGTCCTCGACCATCGCGGCGAGGGCGGTCACGTGCTCCACATCCGCCTCCGTCCAATCGTAGGGCACGTGATCGATCACGCACAGCGCCCCCAATGTTTCCCCTCCCGCCCCGCGCACGGGCACGCCAAGGTAGGCGATCACGTCCAGCTCTGTGATCGCAAGGTTCCCGGCCACGCGCGGATCGGTTCGCGCGTCGCGCACGATGAAGGTGTCGTCGGTCCGCACGACGTGCTGGCAGAACGAATGCGACAGCGGCGTCTCTCGCCGTTCGGCCGCCCAGCCGCCAAGGCCCTTGGCGGATTTAAAGAACTGGCGGCTGGCATCGACGAGGGACAGCAGGCTAACCGGCCGGCCCGTGACCTGCCGGGCGATGGCCGTGATCCTGTCGTAGGCCGCGTCAGCGGGGCTGTCCATCAAGCCCGATTTCGTGAGCGCGTCCAGCCGTTGCTGCGCGTCGAGGGCCGCCTCCGGCATGCCGTAAGGGCCGGGCGCATCATCCAATGTCATTGCATCTTCTTCCCCCCGCGAAGGGTTTGCCCAACGGGTGCACAACTCTGCCAGCGGTTGCGTGTTGACTGACAAATGCAGCTAGAGTGTGCGGTTTCAACGGGGGGCTGCCCAAAAAAAGGGCGGGCTTTGTCGCAAAGCCCGCCCCGTTCTCTTTGGTGGTCCGGCTTAGGCGGCCAGGCCCAACTTGCTCACATGGATCTCGAAGGTTGGATGCATCTCGGCGCCCAAGACCCCCTCGCGGTAGTGGCGGTAGATGGAGCGCCAGTAGGGCTGAATGACCACCCCTTCGTCGCGCATGATCTGCTGCAGCTTGGCCATCGTCTCGCGCCGCGTGTCCGCGTCCGCGATGGACAAAGCCTCGGACAGGAGGGCGTCGAACTCTTCGTTGGCAAAGGCGCTTTCGTTCCAGGGCTCGCCGGACCGGTAGGCCAGCGCCAGCACCTGCACGCCCAGCGGCCGCTGCGCCCAGTCCGTTGCGGACAGCGGATATTTCGCCCAGTCGTTCCAGAACGTGGCGCCCGGCAGGATGGTCCGCCGTACCGGGATGCCCGCATCGCGCAGCTGCGCCGCCGCAGCGTCGGACGTGTTTTTGCGCCAGGTGTCGTCGATGGAGATCAGCTCGTGCTCGAAATCGGCCATGCCCGCTTCGGCCATCAGCGCCGCGGCCCCATCGGGGTCGTATTCGACCGGGGGCATCTCCGCGTATTCGGGATGGATGGGCGAGACGTGGTGGTTTTCCGCGACCGAGCCATTGTCATTAAAGCCCAGCTCCAGCAGGACCGCATTGTCGATTGCCATGGCCAGCGCTTTGCGCACGCGCACGTCGGCATAGGGCGTCGCGCCGTCCACCTCGGCGGCCTGATTGGCCCGGATGCAGACGGTGTTCGCGGTCACGGCTTCGGATTTGGACCAACCGATATCGTCCATCAGCAAGATGAAGTCGCCGATGGATTCGTAGACCATATCGACCTCGCCGCTGTCCACCGCGGCGAAGATGGCGGCCTGGTCGGTGCCGAAATCCATATAGGTGATTTTGTCGAGGGCCGCGCCCTCTCCCCACCAGGCATGGCCCTCGTTCTTGACCAGCTCCGCCATGACGCCGACCTCGAAGGCGCCGGGCAGGTAGGGGCCGGTGCCGATCGGGTTGTCGAGCGGATCGCCATTGAAGCTCGA
>JBCDFL010000100.1:0-11970 GCA_039178165.1 Pseudomonadota bacterium
GGTGGCGGCCGCGACGGCGCTGACGCTGCGGCTGAACGCGATGACGGGCTGGATCATGTGGGCGCTGACCACCTTCTTCCGTCAGCTTGGCGTCGTGGCCGAGGGGATGGAGACGATTGCCCAGCCGATCACGCTGGTCGACGCGCCGGACGCCCAGCCGCTCGCGCTGACCGACGGGCGGATCGAGGTGCAGGGGCTGACGCACCATTATGGCCGCGCTGCCGGGGGGCTGGATGCGGTGGACCTGACCATCGCGCCCGGCCAGAAGGTTGGGCTGGTGGGCCGGTCTGGTGCGGGCAAATCGACCCTGGTGAAGCTGCTTTTGCGGTTCTACGACCCGGAGGCGGGGCGCATCCTGATCGACGGCCAGGACATCACGCAGGTCACGCAAGACAGCCTGCGCCTCGCCATCGGGATGGTGCAGCAGGACAGCTCTCTCCTGCACCGTTCGGTGCGCGAAAACATCCTCTATGGCCGTCCGGACGCGACGGAGGCGGAGGTGATCGCCGCCGCCCGGCAGGCAGAGGCGCACGACTTCATCCAAACGCTCGTCGATCCCAAGAGGAACACCGGCTACGACGCGCAGGTGGGGGAGCGGGGCGTGAAGCTGTCCGGCGGGCAGCGGCAGCGCGTGACGTTGGCGCGTGTGATCCTCAAGAACGCGCCGATCCTGGTGCTGGATGAGGCGACAAGCGCCCTCGACAGTGAGGTCGAAGAGGCGATCCAATCCACGCTCTACGGCATGATGGAGGGCAAGACGGTCATCGCCATCGCGCACCGCCTGTCCACCATCGCGCAGATGGACCGGATCTTGGTCCTTGATCAGGGGCGCATCGTCGAGGATGGCGCGCACGACGCGCTTTTGGCGCGCGGCGGGCTATATGCCGATTTCTGGGCGCGCCAATCCGGCGGGTTCCTACAGACTGAGGCCGCCGAGTGAAACGACTGATCGAAATTGCCGCCTTCGCCCCCGCCGAAGGGCCGCCGCCGAGGACGCTTGGCCCCTTCCTGCGCTGGTGCCTGCGCGGCGCCTGGCCTGCCCTGTGGTTCGCGGCCATCGTATCGGCGCTGGCCGGTGCGCTCGAAGCTGGGACGGCGCTGATCCTCGGCCTTGTGATCGACGCGTCGGTGACGCTGGGGCCCGGCGGGTTCTTCAGCGTGCAGAATGTGGGCTTGATCCTGGGGGCACTCGCGTTCTTCCTGCTCGCGCGGCCGCTGTTCTTCGGCCTGAGTTCGGCGACCAATTCGATGGTCGTGCAGCCGAACGTGAACCCCCTGGTCCTGGCGCGGCTGCACCGCTGGACGCTCGGCCAATCGGTCCGGTTCTTCGACGACGACTTTGCGGGCCGCATCGCCCAGAAGCAGATGCAGGCCGCGCGGGCCGTGACGGATGTGGTCAGCGAATTCATCAACGTGGTCGCCTTCGCGTTCGCCTCCCTGATCGGGTCGGTCCTGCTGCTGGCGGCGATCGACTGGCGTGTGGCGCTGGGCTTTGGGGTCTGGCTGGTCCTTTACGCGGCGCTCATCCGCTGGTTCCTGCCGCGTATCCGCGCCCGCTCGGCCGAGCGGGCGGGAACGCGGGCCATGGTGTCGGGTCAGGTCGTCGACACGATCACCAACATCAAGACAGTCAAACTCTTCGCCCACGGGGATCACGAGGACCGCGCCGCCCTGGGCGAGATGGAGCGCTTTCGCAAGGCCGCCTTCCGCTTCGGTACGCTGGCGGCGGGCTTTCGGCTGGCGCTGATGAGCCTGGCGGGTCTGCTGCCCGTGCTGCTTCTGGGCGGCACGCTGGTGCTGTGGCAGTCGGGGCAGGCGAGCCAGGGCGATATCGTTGCCGCGGGCGCCGTGGCCATCCGCATCGCGCAGATGACGGGCTGGGTGTCGTTCACGCTGATGCAGATCTACTCCAATATCGGGGAGATCGAGGACGGCATCCGCACCCTCACCCCGCGCATCCGGTTGGAGGACAGCACGCAAGCCGAGCTGCCCGTGCCCGCGGGTGAGGTGCGCTTCGACGGGCTGACCTTCACCTACGGGGGCGGCGCGGGCGGTGTGCGCGACGTGGATCTGACCATCGCGCCGGGCGAAAAGCTGGGGATCGTCGGTGCGTCCGGCGCGGGCAAATCGACCCTCGTGTCGGTCCTGCTGCGGCTTTACGTGCCCGAAGCCGGGCGGGTGACGATCGACGGGACGGACATCACGGACGTGACGCAGGAAAGCCTGCGCCGCAAGATCGGGATGGTCACGCAGGAGACGGCGATGTTCAATCGCTCCGCGCGGGAGAACATCCTTTACGGCCGACCGGACGCGACCGAGGCCGAGATGGTGGCCGCGGCGCGCGCGGCGCAGGCCGATGATTTCATCGCGGACCTCAAGGATTTCAAAGGGCGCACCGGCTACGACGCGCATCTGGGCGAGCGGGGCGTGAAGCTGTCCGGCGGTCAGCGCCAGCGCATCGCCCTGGCCCGTGCGATTCTCAAAGACGCGCCGATCCTAGTGCTGGACGAGGCGACCTCCGCCCTCGACAGCGAGGTGGAGGCGCAAATCCAGGCCGCGCTGACGCGCGCGATGGAGGGCAAGACGGTCCTGGCCATTGCCCACCGTCTGTCGACCCTGACAGAGATGGACCGGATCATCGTAATGGATGCCGGACAGATCGTGGAACACGGCAGTCACGCCGCCCTGCTTGCGCGCGGCGGGCTTTACGCGCAGTACTGGAACCGGCAATCGGGAGGCTTTATCCGGGCCGAAGCCGCGGAGTAGAGCCTATGCCAGAATTGGTGATCGAGCGTTTGGGCGCGCAGGGCGACGGGATCGCGCCCGGCCCCGTCTTCGTGCCGCGCGCGCTGCCCGGTGAGGTGGTCACCGGCGATGTCGTGGACGGGCGTATGACCGATCCGCGCATCCTTTCCCCCTCGGACGCGCGGATCAAAGCGCCCTGTTCGCATTACAAGGCCTGCGGCGGCTGCGCGGTGCAGCACGCGTCCGATCCATTCGTCGCAGACTGGAAGCAGTCGCTCGTGCGCACGGCGTTGGCGCAGGCGGGGGTCGCGGCGGAGGTGAGTGGGCCACTAACGTCGCCGGTGGCCAGTCGCCGGCGTGTCGCCCTGTCGGCTCGGCGCACGAAGTCAGGAGCGATTGCGGGGTTTCACGGGCGCAAATCGGATGTGATCGTCGATATCTCGGGCTGCGCGATCCTCGACCAACGGCTTAGGGCGGCGCCCGATATCGCGCGGCACCTGGCGCGGGTTGGCGCGTCGCGCAGCGCTGAAATCACGGTAGTGGCGACGGCGTCCGACGACGGGCTGGACATCGCGGTGACCGGCGGCAAGCCTTTGTCACCGGCTCAGCAAGCTGATCTGGGCCTGTACTGCGCAGAGGCCGGAATCGCCCGCCTGTCCTGGGGCGGGGAGTGTATCGCCCTGCTGCGCCCGCCCCGGCAAAGGTTCGGGACCGCCTTCGTTACACCCCCTGCGGGCGCGTTCCTTCAGGCAACGGAGGCGGGTCAGGCGCAATTGGTGGAGGCCGTCTTGAGTGGCTGCGCCGGTGCCCGCTCGGTCGTCGATCTGTTCGCCGGGTGCGGCACGTTCAGCCTGCCGCTCGCCGCGCAGGCCAAGGTTCACGCTGTCGAAGGCGATGCCGCCATGACCGACGCTCTGCTGGCCGGATGGCGGGGCCGCCCCGGCCTGCGCCCGCTGACGGCGGCGGCCCGCGACCTGTTCCGCCGCCCCCTTTTGCCGGATGAGCTGGACCGGTTCGACGCAGCCGTGATCGATCCGCCCCGGGCCGGGGCGGCAGCCCAAGTGGCCCAAATCGCCGCCTCCCACCTGGCGCGGGTGATGTACGTGTCGTGCAATCCGGCGACCTTCGCCCGGGACGCGGCGGTCTTGATCGCGGCGGGTTTTGCCATCGGGCCCGTCCGGCCTGTCGATCAGTTCCGGTATTCGCCCCACGTGGAGCTCGTCGCCGCGTTCACGCGCGCGTGACTATGCAGGTGCAGCGCTTTTCCGATATAGGTGCGAAAAACCTTTGGCAGGCAAACGAATATGAAACGCAGGACTTTCCTTTTGGGCGGCACGTCGACCCTTATGCTCAGCGCGTGCAGCACGAAATTCCGCCGCTATAACGGCCCCGAAGTCACCTATGTCGTCGTGAACAAGGGCGCGCGGCGGATGTTTCTGATGCACAACGAGACCGTGTTGGAGGCGTACGATATCGCCCTCGGCTTTGCGCCCATTGGGGACAAGTTTATCGAGGGCGACGGCAAGACGCCGGAGGGTCAGTATTTGATCGACCGGCGCAATCCAAACTCGCGGTTCCATCTGTCGCTCGGCATCGACTATCCGCGGCCCAAGGATATCGAAGAGGCGCGCAGGTTGGGCAAGAGCCCGGGCGGTGACATCTTCATCCACGGGCAGGCCAAGCCCTGGCGCCGCAAGACCAAGGACGGCGATTGGACCTGGGGCTGCATCGCGGTGAGCAATCGCGAGATGGAAGACGTCTATGCCATGGTGAACGACGGCACGCCGATTGTGATTAATCCGTAAATTACGTCGTAGAGCTTAGCTCTCAGGCATCCGCAGGATGCCGACACGCCGCCCCCCCTGTGGGCGGCGTGTTCCACGCCTCCCACGCGGTCGACTTGGGCAAAGCGCAGGTAAAGCCGGTTACCCCAGCTGATCCTCGACAACTTCCAGGTCCGTCTGATCGGTCGCCTCGGTCTGCGGCGGCGGCACGAGGCGCGAGGCGGAGGGGTTCGCGGCGGGGATCGCCGGCGCGGCGTTCGGGTTGCCGGTCACGAGGGTCCACCAGATCTTGCCGTTGTTCTCCTGGTGCCAGGAGAAGCCCAATTGCCGCGCTTCGGGGGCCAGGATCGTGCGGCGTGTATCGGGCTGCTCCATCCAGGCGGCGAGGGTTTCGAGCTCGGTCTCGTAAGTCTCCGCGATGTTTTCGCCGACCAGGCTGCCCGCGTAGCCGACGCGCTGCAGACGGTCGATGGGCGACGAGCCGTCGGAGCCGAAATGCCACGGCCGGTTCTGCACCGCCATGTCGCGCGCGTGGGTCGCGGCGGCGGCGTTCAGGCGGCTGTTCAGCTCCACCGGCGCAAGACCCTGGGCTGAGCGCAGCGCGTTGACCGAATCGAGCATGCGGAACTGCAGCTTGGCCGTGTCGCCCGCGCGGATGCGGTAGAGTTTGGGCAGCGCCCGGCCATCGGCACCCACTGCGGGACCAGAGGTCGTCGGCGCCTCGCAGGCCGCCAGCCCCAAAAGAGCGATCAACATCAGGGACATCAAGCGGATCATGAGACACTCCTTTGCGCGTGGGTCGGTGCTATCGCGGGCGGCGCGACAATTCAAACGCACATCGGCGCAACTTTGCGCGTTGACGCGTGTTTGATTTGCGAGTGCGGCTTTCGGGCCATAAGTCTGAGCGCACGATTATCCAGACGTAAGAGCTTTCGGAGAGGCACACATGACCGACAAAAGCCGCCATCTGACCACCCGCCGCGCCTTTTTGGCCGGCACCGCCGCCGCGCTGGGCACCCCCGCGCTGGCACAACAGCTTCCCGGCCAGGCGGAGCGCGACCAAACGCAGGCCGTGCGCCGCAACATCTCCAGCTTCCGGACGCTGGATTGGCAGCCCTACTTCTCCAGCCTGCGGGGCGGCGCGATCCTGGTCGATATCGACAGCCGCGCGGTGCATTACTGGGACGAGGCGCAGACGGTCTACAAGCTCTACCCGTCGTCCGTGCCGCTGACGGATGATCTGACGCGCCGAGGTCGCACGCGGGTGACGTTCAAAGATCCCGAGCCCGATTGGCGCCCCACGCCGAACATGAAAAAGCGCAATCCCGAATGGCCTGACTACATCGGCCCCGGCCCGAACAATCCGCTGGGCACGCGGGCGCTCCACCTCAGCTGGACCTATTACCGCATCCACGGCACGCACGACACGCGCAAGATCGGGCGCCGCTCGTCGAATGGCTGCATCGGTCTTTACAACGAGCACATCGAAGAGCTGTACGCGATGGCGAATGTCGGCACACAGGTGTTGCTAATTTGACGCCAAGGCGCCGATTGCACCGAAGGCAAGCCGAATCCGTATTTGCAATGCCGCTAGATTGCTGTTTACACAGAACTACGAGGTAAGTCTTGGGTGCGCGTAACCACTACTGGTTGCGCGCAAATACTGGAGGTTAACATGAAAAAACTCGTTCTCGCCGCTGCTCTGACGGCTGCTGCTTCGACCGCATTCGCCGGCGCACCCGCCGACCCGATCATCGAAGCTCCGGTTATCGTCGAAGAAGCAACCGGTTCGTCCGGTGGCGTTCTGCTGCCGCTGCTGCTGCTGGTTCTGGTTGCAGCTGCCGTCGCTTCCGACTAAGTCGCGGACACGCACAATCGAAAAAGGCGGCCTTTGGGCCGCCTTTTTTACGTTTGGGATTTCCTAAATCTACTCCAGCCAACCCCGTAGGTTTTCCTGAATCACTGTGCCGAGCGCTTTGATATGCGCGTCGTCGTCGTTGAGGCAGGGGATGTAGGTGAAGTGCTCACCGCCCGCTTCCTCGAAGCTTTCTTTGATCTCTTCGTTGATCTCTTCCAGCGTTTCGATGCAGTCGGCGGAGAAGGCCGGGGCGCAGACGGCGATGTTTTTCTTGCCGTCCTCCGCCAGACGCGCGACCTCTTCGACCGTGTAGGGTTTCAGCCATTCTTCCGGGCCGAACTTCGACTGGAAGGTCGTGGTGATGTCGGTGTCGGGCCAGCCGAGCCGCTCTTTCAGCAGGCGCGTCGTCTTCACGCACTGGCAATGGTAGGGATCGCCTTCCATCAGATACCTCTGCGGCACCCCGTGGTAGGAACAGACGAGGATATCGGGCCGCGTCTCCAGCCCGGCATAGGCCCGTTCGATACTTTGCGCGAGCGCGTCGATATAGTCCGGGTGGTCGTAGTAGGGCCGCACTGTGCGGGTCACCGGCTGCCACTTCTCCTCCATGAGAGCGCGGAAGAACTGGTCATTCGCGGTCGCTGACGTCGCCCCGGCGTAATGGGGGTAGAGCGGGAAGAAGAGGATTTTTTGACAGCCCGCGGCGTTCATCTCCTCCACCTTCGATTTGGTGGACGGATTGCCGTAGCGCATGCAGAAATCGACCATCACCTGATCGCCATAGCGGTCGTGCATCGCGGCCTTGATCTTGGCCGTCTGCTGCTTGGTGATCGTCATCAGCGGGGACTCGCCCGCGTCGTGGTTCCAGATCGACTTGTACGCCGCGCCCGAGCTGAACGGGCGTTTGCTGAGGATGATGAGCTGCAGCAGGGGCTGCCAGATCCACGGGCTGTAGTCGATCACGCGGCGGTCCGACAGGAATTCGGACAGGTAGCGGCGCATGGACCAGTAGTCGTAATTGTCCGGCGTTCCGAGGTTCGCCAGCAGGATGCCCACCTTCTCCGCCGGGATGGCGGGGTGGTCGTCGCCCGCGTGCACGGGGCGTTTGGCTGTTTTGGTCGCGTCCAGCATGAGGGACTCCAATAATGGCTTATGCCTCAGATAAAGGCTTTGGCCCCTTGGTCAATCGCGCACCGGCTCTTCGGTGGTCCCAAGCGCGTCCGCAAGCCGTTGCTGCGCGGAGCCCGGGCGCAGCGCTTTGGGCTGGCTGTCGTCCGGCGCCCAGCCGGTAAGGGTGATCAGCTCGAACGTCGCCTCGATCCCGCCCTCAGGCGCGGGGTAGGCATCGGCGTAGCGCGCGGCGGCATCCAGCAACAGGCCGCGCGGGGTTGGGCGGCGCGTCCGCCCGTCCAGCGCATTGCCTTCGCCCATCGCGCGCAGATCGTGCATCAGACGCAGTGCGTCGGGGTAAAGCGCGCGGAGCGTGATCGTGTCGGCCACCGGAAGGGCGAGGCCCGCACGTTGCAGAAGCCCGCCCAGATCGCGCACTTCGCCCATCGGTGCGATCCGCGGCGACAGGCCGCCCGTGCGTGCGATCTCCGCCTCTGCCAGAACCGCGCGCAGTTGGTGCAGCGTTTGCCCGCCCGGAAAGATCGCCAGCAGCAGCCCGTCTGGGCGCAGCGCCCGGCGGCATTGAATCAGCTGCCCCACCGGGTCGTTGGCCCAGTGCAGCGCCATGGCGTGCACGACCAGATCGAATTGCCCTTCGGCGAGGCCAAGCACCTCTTCATCCGCGGCCATGGACCATTCGGGGAACGCGTCGCTCCAAATTTCGGGGTGGCCGGTCACGACGACGCCGCTCGTGAACGTTTTGTTAACCAGTGCGATACGATCCTGCACGTCGAGGATGGCGGATTGGTGCAGGAAGCCTTCCACCCCAACCCGTGCGGCGCGGGCCCGTTGACGCAGCAAGGCGGGACGGTCGGTCAGGAGGCTCATGGCACGCGTAGATAGGGCGCTGCGCAGCGCAATACAAACGGGGCTGGAGATTATCTATCCCGCGCGGTGTTTGGGCTGCGGCACGGTGGTGGATGGCACGCTGGGTCTGTGCGGGGCGTGTTGGCGTCAGACGCCATTCATCGGCGGGACAGTCTGCGACAGCTGCGGCGTCCCCGTGCCCGGCGACAGCCCGCATGACGTGGTGACCTGCGACAGCTGCCTGCGCACGCCGCCGCCCTGGGATCGGGGGCGGGCCGCGCTGCTTTACCGTGATCTGGCGCGCAAATTGGTGCTGGGGTTCAAGCATGGCGACCGGACCGAAGTTGCCCAGCCCGCGGGGCGGTGGCTGGCCCGGGCGGCGGCGCCCCTGCTGACGCCGGACACGCTGATCGCCCCCATCCCGCTGCACTGGCGGCGCATGTTCAAGCGGCGCTACAATCAATCGGCCCTTTTGGCGCAGGCGCTCGCGCAGCACACCGGGCACGATGTCTGCCTCGACCTGCTGACGCGCACAGCCTTCACGCCCGTTCTGGACGGCAAGTCACGGGACGAGCGGGCGCAGACTTTGGATGGTGCGCTGCGCCTCAATCCGCGGCGGGCGCGCCGCGTGGCGGGGCGCCCCGTTCTGCTGGTGGATGACGTGATGACCTCCGGCGCGACGCTTTCTGAGGCAACGCGGGTCTGCCAAGCGGCACGTGCAGGGCCAGTCTGCGTGGTTGCACTGGCACGTGTGGCGCAGGACACCTAAGTCTGGGCCAAAGAAAAGGGCCCCAACATGCAAGATGTCGAGATTTACACCTCCCCACTCTGCGGTTTCTGTCACGCCGCCAAACGCCTTTTGAACCAGAAAGGCGTGGCGTTCACCGAAATCGACGTGGGCGAAGAGCCTGACCGCAAGGCGGAGATGATCACCCGCGCCAATGGTGGCCGGACTGTGCCGCAGATCTTCGTCGGTGACGTCCATGTCGGCGGCTGCGACGATCTTTATGCGCTGGAGCGCGCCGGCAAGCTCGACCCGCTTCTGGCCGCCTAAGTGCGCGCCGCCCTCCTGCAACTGTGCGCGTCTGACGATCCGGCGGCGAACCTGCCGCAAACGCTTGGCCTTTTGGAGGAGGCGGTGGCGGGCGGCGCGGAATTCGTCGCAACGCCGGAAGTGACCAACATCGTCTCGCTGTCCAAGGCGCGGCAGGACGCGGTGCTGCGGACGGAGGATGCGGACGAAACACTTGCCGCTCTGCGCGCCGCCGCTGCTTGCTACGGGATATGGCTGCTGATCGGCTCGCTCGCCGTGCGGGGGCCGCAGCGCTTTGCCAATCGGTCGTTTCTGATCGGACCTGACGGTGGGGTGCGTGCCCGCTACGACAAGATCCACATGTTCGACGTGAGCATCGATGCGGCGGAGACCTACAACGAATCGGCCCGCTACGCGCCGGGGGACCGGGCGGTCGTCGCGGACACGCCGCTTGGGGTCCTGGGGATGATGGTCTGCTATGACATGCGGTTTCCCGCGCTGTCCTCGTCCCTCGTCGCAGGGGGTGCGACGGTGCTGAGCTATCCGTCGGCGTTTTCGCCCGTTAGCGGTGCGGCCCATTGGCACAGCTTGCTGCGCGCCCGCGCGATCGAGAATGGCGCCTGGGTCCTCGCACCCGCCCAGACCGGCACGCACACGGCGGCGGAGGGCGAGGCCCGCGAAACCTATGGGCACAGCCTTGTCGTCGATCCCTGGGGGCAGGTCGTTCTGGATGCAGGCACTGGGCCAGGCGCCTACCTCTTCGGGCTGGACCCGGAGGCGCCGGCGGCGGCGCGGGCGCGCATCCCTGCCCTTGCCAATGCACTGCCCTTCACATCACCTTGAGGTCATGTCGAACGAGACCGACAGCAGCGCGATCTCCCTCTTGAGTGAGATTTTGGCCGCGGACCAGGTGGTCCGAAGCCGGCTCAGCCGCGTGCTGCCCAAGGGCATGGAATTGTCGCACTTTTCGGTTCTGAACCAGCTGGCCTGGCACGGGGAAGAGCGGACGCCCGCCCAGTTGGCTGAGGTCTTCAACCTGACCCGCGGCGCGATCACCAACACACTCAGCAAGCTGGAGGCGGCAGGCCATGTCCACATCCGCCCGGATTGGGACGACGCGCGGCGCAAACTGGTCGCGATCAGCCCTGCGGGGCGGCGCGCCCGGGACGAGGCGCTCGCCGCCATCGCGCCGGTCTTCCGCGAAATTGCGCTTCAGATCGGCGCGGACGATATCCGCGTCGCGATCCGCACCCTGCGCGCGCTGCGCAGCGGCTAGGGTTTTACCGCCGCGGTGACGTAATTTACACTCAGATCGCGGTGCGACAGCGACCAGGACCAGGTGACGGGGTTAAAGACGAACCCCGTCCGGTCCACCGGGTCGAGGCCTGCATTGGCCAGCAGGTCGAACAGCTCGTCCGGGGTGATGAACTTGGACCATTCGTGGGTGCCCTTGGGGAGCCAACGCATCACATGCTCCG
Source organism: Pseudomonadota bacterium (assembly GCA_039178165.1). Lineage (GTDB taxonomy): Bacteria > Pseudomonadota > Alphaproteobacteria > Rhodobacterales > Rhodobacteraceae > JBCBCP01. Next base: position 10,876 of record JBCDFL010000100.1, read on the forward strand.
CCCCGATGATCGCCATCAGATAGCTTTTGGGATTGCGGTTGATGGTCGAGCAGATGTGCAGCCCGCGCGGCTTCAGCAGCTCTTGGCAGGCGGTCAGGTAGGCGAGCGGGTCGGCCACGTGTTCGACGACTTCCATGTTTAGCACGACGTCGAACTGCTCTTCCGCGGCGGCCATGTCTTCCGCCGTGGTGTGGCGGTAGTCGATCTTGAGCCCGGACTGTTCCGCGTGGACGCGGGCGACGGGGATGTTCCGCTCTGCCGCGTCGGCGCCGACGATCGTCGCGCCCAGCCGCGCCATCGGCTCGCACAGAAGGCCGCCGCCGCAACCGATATCCAGGATGCGCAGCCCCTCGAACGGGGCGGGCGTGCCGAGGTCGCGGTCGAACTCCGCTGCGATTTGGCGCGTGATATAGTCCAGCCGGCAGGGGTTGAGCATGTGCAGCGGTTTGAACTTGCCGTTCGGGTCCCACCATTCGGCGGCCATCGCCTCGAATTTCGCGATCTCTGCGGCGTCGACCGTGCTTTGCATTCCGTTCTCCGTATGCTCTTTTGCCCGCACGCCCTATATAGGCCCGAAATGGACAAATACCCGGACCAAAAGCGCGCTGCGCAGTACCTATATCCGCCGATCGACCCGTTCGACCAGCGCATGATGGATGTGGGGAACGGGCACCGGATTTACGTCGAACAATGCGGCAATCCCGATGGCCTGCCGGTCGTCGTTCTGCACGGCGGCCCGGGGGGCGGGTGCAGCCCGGCGATGCGCCGCTACTTCGATCCGTCGGTCTACCGGATCGTACTGTTCGATCAGCGGGGATGCGGGCGTTCGCGGCCGCACGCCTCGATTGCGCACAATTCGACCTGGCACCTCGTCGCTGATATCGAGGCGATCCGCCAAGCGCTTGGTATCGAGGATTGGATCGCCTTCGGCGGCTCCTGGGGCGCGACACTGGCGCTCATCTACGCGCAGACGCATCCCGACAGGGTGCGCGAGCTGGTCTTGCGCGGTGTCTTCCTGATGACGCAGGCGGAGCTCGACTGGTTCTACGGCGGCGGCGCGGGCCGGTTCTGGCCCGAGGTTTGGGCGCGCTTCAC
>JBCDFL010000101.1:0-11929 GCA_039178165.1 Pseudomonadota bacterium
GGCGTTGATGGAGGCGATTGCGACGGAACGGCGGCTGATGCCGCACCTGCATTTATCGCTGCAGCACGGGGACGATCTGATCCTGAAGCGGATGAAACGCAGGCACCTGCGGGACGACGCGATCCGCTTTGCGGAGGACGCACGGAAGGTGCGCCCGGACATGACATTCGGCGCGGACATCATTGCGGGCTTCCCGACGGAGACACCGCAAGCCTTTGAAAATTCGCTGAAATTGGTGAAAGACTGCCATCTGACTTGGCTGCATGTCTTCCCCTATTCGCCCCGGCCCGGCACGCCCGCCGCGCGGATGCCGCAGGTCGATGGGACGGCGATCAAGGCGCGCGCCGCGGCACTGCGTGCGGCGGGGCAAGTGGCTGCCGAGCGGCATCTGACCGCGCAGATCGGCAGGACCCACAGAGTGTTGATGGAGAGCCCGCGGATGGGCCGGACGGAGCAGTTCGCCGAGGTCCATTTTGACGCTGACCGCCCAGAAAGTGCAGTGGTCGAGGCGACGATCACGGCGACGGACGGACAGACCCTGCGCGCCTAAGATTCCCCAAGTTGGGGCAACATTTTCGGGGCCGTTCCCCAAATTGCACAACATTTGTGTCCCGGTAGAAACGCCTTTTCACGCCCGCATGCAAACCTGAGCGGCAAACACAAAAAAAGCGCCCGGCGGGAAGGATCCACCGGGCGCTGTGCCAGCAAGCGCGCTCGCTTACTTGTTCTTGTAGCGGGCCTTCACCGGCGCCCAGAGGCGCTTGTTGGTCAGGTAAAGCAGGACCGACAGCACCGTCAGGAACACCACGCCGACGAAACCAGCTTGCTTGCGGGCCATCAGCTTGGGCTCTGCCGTCCACATCAGGAAGGCGGAGACGTCCATGGAGATGCTTTCGATATCCGTCGGCGCACCGTCGGCATATTCCACGTCATCGCCCCAGAGCGGGGGTGCCATACCAATCCAGCCGCCCGGATAGGCGGTGTTGTAGTAAAGCACGGCGCCTGCCTCTTCCTTCTCTTCCCCGGTGTAGCCAGTCAGGAGGGAGGTGATGTACTCCGCGCCGCCCATGCCCTGGAAGAACTGGTTGATGCCCAGGCCGTAGGGGCCGTGGAAACCAGCGCGCGCCTTGGCCATCAGGCTGAGGTCGGGTGCGTTTTCCAGGTTGGATTCCGGGAAGTGATCCTGCGGCGTTGCGGGACGGAAGTCGTCGATTGCGGCGTCGTAGACCTCGTAGTTTTCCGCGTAGGCGCGGATCTGATCTTCGGGCATGTTCGGCCCGCCGTCATCGGACAGGGTCCGAATGGGGACGAACTTGAGCCCGTGACAGGCAGAACAGACCTGGGTGTAGACCTGAAGGCCACGCTGCAACTGGTTCTGATCGAATGTGCCGAACGGCCCTTCGAACGAAAAGTCGTAGTCGATGACCTTCGTGTCGTAAGCCCCCGCTGCCATCGCCCCGGTCGAAAGACCGAGGGCGAGGCCGGCAGTGAGGATGAGGTTCTTGATCATACTCATAAGTCCTTTACTCAGCCGGTTGCACAGCGGGCGCGCCGCCATCTTTCTTGCCGCCGATTTTGGCTGCAAAATCTTCTTCGATGGTTGCGGGCTGTGCGTCCGGCTTTTCGATCACGCCGAGCAGCGGCAGGATAACCAGGAAGTAGGCGAACCAGTAGACCGATGCGATAAGCGACAGGGTTGCGTAGGGCTCTTCGGCCGGCATGGCGCCGAGCCACATCAGGACGACGAAGTCGACGACCAGGATCCAGAACCACCACTTGAACATCGGGCGGTACTGACCCGAACGCACGGTGGAGGTATCCAGCCAGGGCGCCAGCGCCATCACGGCGATTGCACCGAACATCGCGAGCACGCCGAAGAAGGCTGCGTCGATGATGCCACCGGAGATCCAGTTGAAGAACATCACGATCCAGACGTCCGCGGTGAAGGCGCGCAGGATCGCGTAGAACGGCAGGAAGTACCATTCGGGCACGATGTGCGACGGCGTCACCAGCGGGTTGCCTTCGACGTAGTTGTCCGGGTGGCCCAGGTAGTTCGGCATGAAGCCGACGACCGCAAAGAAGACCGCCAGGATCACCGCGAGGGCGAAGAGGTCTTTGATCACGAAGTAGGGCCAGAAGGGCAGCGTGTCCTTCTCTGCGTCTTCTTTGGACGTGCGGCGAACCTCAACACCCGTGGGGTTGTTGTTGCCGGTCGTGTGGAACGCCCAGATGTGCACGATCACGAGGCCCGCGATGATGAAGGGCAGCAGATAGTGCAACGAAAAGAAGCGGTTCAGGGCCGGCTGACCGACGGAGCTTGCGCCCAGCAGCCAGGTCTGCAGCGCCTCACCCACGAAGGGGATGGTGCCGAAGAGACCGGTGATCACCGCGGTGCCGTGGAACGACATCTGACCCCAGGGCAGAACGTAGCCCATGAAGGCGGTGCCCATCATCAGCAGGTAGATCAGCATACCGATGATCCACGTCACCTCGCGCGGGGCTTTGTAGGAGCCGTAGTAGAGGCCACGGAAGATGTGCAGATACACCGCGAAGAAGAACAGCGAGGCGCCGTTCATGTGCAGGTAGCGGATGAAGTGGCCGCCTTCGACGTTGCGCATGATGTGCTCAACGGATGCGAAGGCCATATCCACGTGGGGCACGTAATGCATCACCAGCACGACACCGGTGATGATCTGCATCGCCAGACAGAACGTCAGGACGATGCCCCAGATCCACATCCAGTTCAGGTTCTTGGGCGTCGGGATCATGATCGTGTCGTAAAGCAGACCGATGATCGGCAGACGTTTCTGCATCCCTTTTTCAAAGGGTGTTTTCGGTTCGTAGTGGTCGTGCGGAATTCCAGCCATTTGGTTCTCCCTTAACCAAGCAAAATTGTTGAGTCGTCGACGAATTCGGCGGGCGGCACCGGCAGATTCTGCGGTGCGGGCCCGCGGCGGATGCGGCCAGCGCTGTCGTAGTGCGAGCCGTGGCAGGGGCAGAACCACCCGCCAAAGTCACCGGCCCCGTCGCCCAGCGGAACGCAACCCAGATGGGTGCAGACACCCATCTGGACCAGCCATTCGCCGTCGATGGACCCTTCCGGCCCGGCGATGAAGCGGTTGGCGTCAGATGCCTCCGCATCTTCGGACACGTTTTCGTTGCGGGCGACCGGGTCGGGCAGCGTGGTCACGTCCACCTCGCGGGCGGCCGCGATCTCTTCCTCGGTGCGGCGGCGAATGAACACGGGCTTACCCTGCCACAGAACGGTCAGCTGCGAGCCTTCGGAGATCGGCGACACGTCCACACGCAGAGTCGCCTGCGCACGCACATCGGCCGATGGGTTCATTTGGTTCACGAGCGGCCAGATGGCTGCCCCTGCCACCACCGCCCCCGCGCCGGCCGTGGCATAGTACAGAAAGTCGCGGCGTTCGCCGTCATGATCGTCAGCGGTCGACACTGGCATCCTCCAAGGTTTCCTAGCCCAAGCTGGGGCCATGCAAGGCACAGGCCATGCGCGTGCGCATTGCCGGTTAGCGCGGTATCTAGCGGCGCACCCCTACCCCGTCCAGCGCAGGAATGTCGCAGCGGAAGCCCTTTTTTACGATTCTTTTCAGGTTTCTGCGGCGGCGCCGCGGCCTTTATCGCAAGGCCTGCGCGCGATTGCGCAGATCGCGCATGGCAGCGTCTTCGATGCCAAGCTCGCCCAGGTGCGTCACCATGGCATCGAGGTATTCGAAATTCGTGCCAAGCGTGCCTTCGGCGTGGGCGATCATCGCCGCCGCCTCCTCCACCGCCATCTGGGGAATGTAGCGGGGATTGCCGTGATCCATGACGAAGACCAGCCCCTCCACCGGGCCTTGCGGCGTGTCGATGGGCAGAAAAAGGGGTTTGTAGGCGCCGGCGAACATCTCCCGGTGCCAGAGGAAGCGGGTCTCTCGGTCCACGAGGTCCTGCGCGATGCGGAAGACCAGGCCCTCGCACACCGCGCCCCGGTCCAGCGCCGCCATGAGGCCCGGTCGGGCGTGGCTGCCGCGCCCGCTTTCCAGGCGCATGCAGAAGCGGCGGTGCCAGCCGTCCAGACGGGCGCGCCGGTATTCTGCGATGTAGACAGCCGGGTCCCAGATCAGCGAGCCGTAGGCAAAGACCCACAGGTCGCTGTGCAGACGGCCCTGCAACACCGCCTGGCGGTTCGCCTCCCGCGCGTCGTGGTCCATGCGCCATCCGGGCGGCCAACCCTCTTCGGCGGCTTGCACGTCCAACTCGTCGAAACGCTCCCGCCCGAAGCGCATTTCGGAGACGTCCGGTGCTTTGATCCGGCCCCGCAGGCCGGGCGTGTGGCGGAAGACGTCGTCGGGAAAGGGCATAGGGGCCTCCGTCACTTAGGCGGGCACGGACCGGCGTCGCCGGCGCGCCACCCGATCACTTCGGGTCGGCGGGGATGGTGGCTTGCATCGACGGGCGCTGTGCGAAGGCTGCGTACCAGCGGGCCAGGGCGTCGCGGCCCTGCCGCCAGTCGCGGTCTGCGTGACGGAAGTCCAGATAGCCCAGCGCGCAGCCCACGGCGATCTGGCCGATGTCCAAAGGCCCGTTCAGGTGGCCCATCCACCGGCTGTCGAGCGCGTCCAGCGTCCGCGCGACCTTTTCCCATTGAGCAGCGATCCAATCCTCGCTCACGATCTCCGCCGGGCGGAAGCGGCGTTCGTAGATCATGGAGACCGCAGCCTCCATCAGCCCGTCGCCCGTCGCCTCAAGCGTGAGGGTGGCCCAGGGATCGCGCGCCGGGTAAAGGCCCGCACCCGCCCGATCGTCGAAAAACCGGCAGATCACGCGGCTGTCATACAGCGTCGGGCCGTCGTTCCGCACCAACGCGGGGATCTTGCCCACGGGGTTCGCCGCGGCCAGTTCCGCTGCCGTCCCGCCGGGTGCGGCGACCACATCGGCCCGCTCCACCGCGTCCGATTGACCCGTTTCCTCGAGCACCACCAAGACTTTGCGCACGAAGGGCGAGGGGCCCGCAAGCAGTAGTTTCATCCGTTTTCTCCTTCGGTCGCGCCGCGCATCATCGCGGCCAAGAGGCGGGTTTCGGACCCGATACCGTAGGCGTCCATCCCGTCCGCCGCACGCAGGCGCACATCGTCCGGTTTGTTCTGGCTCAGCTTCCAGGTCCCTTGCACGTCCGTGACGTGAAAGGTGTAGGGCACGATCTGGCGCATCATCCGCTCCAGCACCTCTGCACCCATCTTTGCGGTCGTCCAGCGCGGTTTCGGGTCGAGCATCGCCTCGAAATGGGCCGACTGGGCGTCCAGCAGGGCGTGCATCTCCGCCTGGGGGCGCCGCTCGAGCCGGCCGCGCAGGTGGACGGCGATATAGTTCCAGGTCGGCACCTGATCGGCCACCTCGTACCAATCGGGAGAAACGTAGCCATCGGGGCCGGTCACCGCGAGCGCCGCGGGCCCATCGGGCAGGCGTGCAATCGGGTTGGATCGCACCAGGTGCAGCTGCGCCGCGCCGCCCGCCGTATCCAGCAGGAAGGGAATGTGCGAGATCAGCGGGCCGTCCGGCGCGTTCACGCAAAGCGTGCCGAAGCCGCGGTCCCGCGCGAAGGCGAGGTTGCCCGCACACGGCTCCTGCCGGAAAGCTGGGTTGGGATGCATATCCGTGCTCCAAACTGGCTGCCCCGTCTTGCCGAGTGCCGCCGGACTTGGCAAGTTGGCGATGTTCTCAGGGCGGGGTGGAAGTCCCCACCGGTGGTATGCGGGCCTGACCCGCGAGCCCACGAGCGGCCCATACGGGTGTCAGCAGAGCTGGTGAGAGGCCAGCGCCGACGGTCATAGTCCGGATGAAAGAGAACGTGCAGGGGCGGCGCCGGTTTGGCGCCTTGTGCCTCTGTGCGCGCCTTGGGTGACGTGTCGAACCTGTAAGGAGCAAAACCGATGACACACACCCGTTTCGCCTTTGTAGCCGCGCGCTGGCACGCGCAGATCGTGGACCGCGCTTACGATGGCTTTACCCAAGTGATCCCGCCCGGGCAGGTGGACCTGATCCACGTCCCCGGCGCGTTCGAGATGCCGCTGATGGCCAAGACGCTGGCCCTGACTGGGCGGTACGAGGCCGTCGCCTGCGCGGCTTTGGTCGTGGACGGGGGTATCTACCGCCACGATTTCGTCGCCGCGTCTGTGGTACAGGGCCTGATGCATGCGGGATTGGAGACAGGGGTTCCGATCCTGTCGGTATCCCTCACCCCGCACCACTTCCAGGAGACCGAGCATCACATCGGCATCTTCGAGGCGCATTTCGTCGAGAAGGGGCGCGAGGCCGCGCAGGCAGCGTTGGGCATCCTCGAGGCCCGTAAAGGCAGCGCGAAGGCGGCCTGAACCGCTTGACCCTGATAGAGGCACGCTTAAGGTAGGGACTAGTCTCGGACGGCTTGCCCCGCTTAGCACCAAGCGGGCCGCGTGGGGGGCGTGGAACACGCCGCCCACGGGGGGGGCGGCCGGCGTGTCGGCATCCTGCGGATGCCTAGGGGCTGAGGACTAAAGACGCTCAACCGCTCCCCAAATACGCCTTCAGCGACGGCGGTGGGTCCGACAGGAGGGGGCCCGCCGCTTGCGGCGCGTGCGCGACGCCGGCGTCGAGCCAGATGACATCCTGCGCGATCCGCAGGGCGTCTTTTGGGTCGTGAGTGACCATCAGGAGGGTGGCGCCCGTCTCCTCCGTCAGGCGGGCGACGAGGTCCAGCATCTCCACCCGCAGGGCGGGGCCGAGTGCGGCGAAAGGCTCGTCCAGCAAGAGCAGTTTCTTGCGCTGCACCAGCACACGGGCAAGGGCCACGCGGCTTTGCTGGCCGCCGGACACCGCGCCCGGCCGCCGGTCGCCAAGGCCATCCAGCCCCACACGGGCGAGTGCAGCGTCGACTTGGGCATGCTCCTCCGCAGTAAGGCGCAGGCGCGCACGTAGGCCCAGCCCGACATTCTGCCTCAGCGTCAGGTGTGGGAAGAGATTGCTGTCCTGGAACAGCATCGCGATCCCCCGCGCCTCCGGCCGGCTGTCATGGATCGGCTGGCCGTCCAGGCTTAGGCGCCCCGCCATCGGTACGAAGCCGGCCAGCGCCCCCAGCAGCGTCGACTTGCCCGCCCCGGACGGGCCGATCACTGCGACGCGGCGGCCCTCGGGGACGCGCCAATCGGCGCTGAGGGTGAAATTGCCCTGGGTGAGGGTCAGATTATCGACGTGCAGCACGGCCCCACCTGTCGCAAATCCAGAAAAGCCCGAAGGCAAGAGCCATCAGGACCAGCGCCGCGCCCGCCGCGGCCTCCATCCGGTAGGCGCCCATGAGCCGTGCCATTTGCAAGGGCAGCGTGGCCTGATCGGGCGCCGCGAACAACGCGACGACGCCCAAGTCCCCGATCGACAGCGCGACGCAGAGACCGGCGGCAAACCCGATCTGAGGCCGGGCGAGCGGCAGGGCGATGATCCGCCAGTAGCGCACCCCGCGCAGGCCCAGCTGCGCCGCAAGCCGTCCGTAATCCGCGAGGCCCGCGCGCAGGGCCGGCACGAGAGTGCGCAGCGCGAAGGGCAGCGCCATCAGCGCGTTGACGAGCGCCGTCACAGCCAGCGTCCAAGCCGCTGGGTCGGTCCAGGGGTGCAGGATCAGGAACCAGCCGGTCCCGATGGTCAGAGGCGAGGCGGCGAGGCCCAGAAGGCCCAGCGCCTCCGCCCCGCCGGAGCGGGCGCTGGCGATGAGGGCTGCGAAGGGCAGCGCCAAGGCCAGCATCATCACAGTGCTCAGCGCCGCGATCTGAACAGAGGTGAGCGCCGCGCTCCAGACCGAGGTAGGCAGATCCGTCAGCGCGCCAAGGCCGCGGCCCACCAGCGCCGCGAGGGGGACCAGCAGGAACGCGGCGCCCAGCGCGATGATCACGCCGTCCGCCCAGCGCCGCCACCCGGCGGGGGCGTCCGGGCGCCCCAAATCGCGGGCAGCGCCGCCACTGCGCGGCAGGTCGGGCGCCAACCAGAGGGCGAGGGCCGCCGCGCCCAGCGCCAGGGCAAGCTGCACCAGCGACAGGGCCGCCGCGCGCGGCAGGTCGAATTCGAAGCGAAACGCCTCGTAAATCGCGAGTTCAAGCGTTGTGGCCCGCGGCCCGCCACCGAGTGTCAGCGCCACGGCGAAGGAGGTCAGGCACACGGCGAAGATCAGCGCCGCCGCACCCGGCAGCGTCCGCCGCAGGAGCGGCCATTCGAGCACTGCAAACGTGGCCCACGACCGAAGACCCAGCTGAGCGACGAGGCGATACTGGGCGGGCGGGATCGACTCCCACGCGTGCAGGACGAGGCGAGTGGCGAGGGGCAGGTTGAAGAAGACATGCGCCAGCACGACGCCCCAGAAGCCGTAGATCGACACGGGCGGCAGGCCGAAAAGGGCGAGCCCCGCATTGACCCAGCCGCCGCGCCCAAAGACTGCGATCAGGCCCAGGACGGCAACGATCACCGGCAGGATGAACGGCGCCCCCATGAGCGAGACGAGCAAACCGCGCCCGAAGAACCGGCGCCGCGCCAGCGCCCGGGCAACCGGCACAGCCAGAAGGACGCTGATCGCGGCGGACGCCGCCGCTTGGGTCACGGTGAAACGCAACGCGGCCGTATCGGCGGGACCGAAGGACAACGCCCCCGCCCCGCGCCACAGGACCGCGGCGAAGGCGGCGCCGATCGGGATCAGCACCGCCAGTGCCGCGAGGGGACCGCCCAGCCGGCCGATCCCGATGTCAGCGCCCTGCACCTAGCTACTGCGACAGGGCCGACAGCCACTCTTGCAGGGCGGCATCGCGCGCCGCCGCCGCGTCCTGCGCGGACAAGATCAGCGAAGTGTCGGGCCGGGGCAGGCTGTCGTAACCCGCCGGCAGGCCTTCGGATGGGGTCACGGCGGGGTACATCCAGTTGGTTGTGGGGATCACGGACTGAAAGCCATCGGACACCATGAAGGCGAGGAACTGATCCGCCAGCTCGGGCTGATCGGTGCCGGCGACTTTGCCCGCGACCTCGATCTGCATGTAATGCCCCTCGCTGAAGGGGGCGAAGACCTTGCTGTCATCTTCCTCCGCGATGGCGTGGTAGGCTTGGCTGGTCGTGTAGGACAGGACCGCGTCGGCCTCCCCTTCGAGGAACAGGCCGTAGGCTTCGGACCAGCCCTTGGTTACGGTCAGCACGTTGTCGGCCAGGCCCTCCCAGATGGCCGGCGCCTCATCCCCATAGGCCGCCTTGACCCACATCAGCAGGCCCAGGCCGGGGGTGGAGGATCGCGGGTCCTGGATCACAATCTTGAGGTCCGACGCGGCCAGGGCGTTGAAGTCGCCCGGCTTGTCGGCATCTGCGTTCATCATGAAGGCGAAGTACCCCCAATCGAACGGCACGAAGAGCGGGTCCTCAAACGCGACGGGCAGGTCGTAGGCGACATCGACCGCGTGGGGGGCGAACAGCTCCGTCTCCGCCGCCGCGGCGGTGAGGTTGGTGTCGAGGCCCAGAACAACGTCGGCTTCGGTCCGCGCGCCTTCCAGCCGCAGACGCGCCAGCAGCGCCGCACCGTCGCCCGCAGCCACGAATTGCAGATCGCAGGCGCATTCCGCCTCGAACGCCGCCTCGACCTGCGGCCCGGGGCCCCAGTCGGAGACGAAGCTGTCATAGGTGTAGACCGTCAGAACGGGCGCCTCCGCCAGCGCAGCGCTGGCGGTCAGGGCCAGGGCAGAAACAAAATACTTCATCGCATCCTCCAAATGCAGAGGCGGCGGGAATCGGGATATGGGTGATCCAGACCTTCCCTCCGCCGGTGTTAACCGGTTCAGGTTCAACGGGTTCGCATCGCGCATCTCAGCCCAGTAGGGCACCCCGAGGTAAAGCGGACACTAGGCCGGCACCCGCACGCTGACAAGGGCCACCGGCGTTGGTTTCGCATGCGTTTCGCGATATACGGATGCGCATTGCAGAAACACATTTTCAGATCGGAACCGTGCCATGAAGATCGCCGCATTCAATGTCGAAAACCTCTTTGACCGGGCTCGCGTCTTCAACGGGGAGGACGGCGCCTATGAGAGCATTCTTGACGCCCACGCGGAGCTAAACACGCTGTTCGAGCGCCCCGCCTACTCCGCCGCCGACAAGGCCCGGATGCTGGAGCTGATGGCGATGCTAGGCCTCACCAACACCAACCGCGCGACCTACGTGGCTCTGCGCAAGATCAGGGGCCAGATCATCCGCCGCCCGCGCGACCAGAGCAAACCGCGCGAGATCGTGGCGGACGGGCGCGGCGACTGGATCGGCTGGGTGGAGCTGCGCACCGAAGCGGTGAACGAGACAGCGATGCTGCTGACCGCGCGCGCGATTTTTGACGTGGCCGCCGACGTGCTGTGCCTGGTCGAGGCGGAAAGCCGCCCCGTCCTGCAGAACTTTCAGCAAGAGATGGCGGCGCTGCTGGGCACGGGCGAGGTCTATCGTCACATCATGCTGATCGACGGAAACGACATGCGCGGGATCGATGTGGGCCTGGCCACGCGGGTGGGCTTTCCCATTGGCCGGGTGCGCAGCCACGCGGACGATCTGAAGCCGGACGGCTTTCCCATCTTCAGCCGCGATTGCCCGGAATACGAGGTGACCACGCCGGCGGGCGCCACGGTCATGGTCTTGGGCAACCATTTCAAGAGCAAGTTCGGCGGCAATTCCCCCGCCTCCCGCGCCAAGCGGCTGGCCCAGTCGGAGGCGGTGCGGTCCTACTACGACCGGCTGCGGGCGGAGGGGTACGAGAACATCGTGGTGCTGGGCGATCTGAACGACACGCCGGACAGCCCCGAGCTGGCGCCGCTGCTGCAAGGCACGGACTTGCGTGATGTGACGGATCATCCGGCCTTCACCGATGTCGAGTTTCGCGCGGAGAACGGCAATCGCGGCATCGGCACCTATGGGCTGGGCAATGACGGGGACAAGATCGATTATCTGCTCGTCTCTCCGGCTCTGTGGGACCGGGTGCGGGCCGGCGGCCTTTTCCGGAAGGGCGCCTGGCCGGGGTCCCGCCCGCCGCGGTGGGAGGTGTATCCGGAGCTGACGCGGAAAGTGCACGCGGCCTCCGACCACCATCTGATCTGGGCGGAGATCGATATCTAATCCGCTCAGCCTTTCGTGAAGGTTGCTGCAACGCGCGGGGCAAGGGCCGCGATGTCCACAGGCTGCCGCGTATCGACCCGGATCAGCGGCCCGACGTCCATCGGTGACGCGTATTCAGCCAGCAGCGCGGCGGGCAATTCGGTCATGGGATGGGCGGCGTGCTGTGCGCCGCGGCGCGCCCGCGCGGCAAAGCGGCGGGCGGCTTCCTCCGCGCCGCACTCACAGTGGACTTCGACGATTCCAGCGCCCAGCGCTGCCATCCGGTCCCGTTCGTAGGCGCAACCGGGCCGAAAATTCGCCTCAAGCACAGCGCAGGGCGCATGGGCGGCGAGGGTCCACAGGACCTCCATCGCCGCCGCGCCCGCTGGACGGGACGCCCCGATGCTGCCGTCCCCGGGGCCCAGCGCGTCGGTGATCGCCTCCTTGATCATATCTTTGGACAGCAGCGGCATCGACAGGGCCGCGGCGAGCGGGCGGGCCAGCGTGCTTTTCCCGGACCCCGGCGCGCCGGCGACCAGAACGATGCGGCGATGGATCGTGGGCGGGCTCATCCCGCAAGCCTAGCAGAGCCGGCACGGCTTGGCATCGGGCGTGCAGCGGCGTATGTCCGCCAAAGCCAGCCGGGAGCCGCCCATGTCATTCAACACGTTCGGACATCTCTTTCGCGTGACCACGTGGGGGGAAAGCCACGGGCCGGCCCTGGGGGCGACGGTGGATGGCGTGCCGCCCGGCGTTCCGGTGGACGAGGCGGCGTTGCAGGGCTGGCTGGACAAGCGCAAAC
>JBCDFL010000102.1:0-11839 GCA_039178165.1 Pseudomonadota bacterium
AAGCCACATCATGTCAGCACCAAATGAGGCGCCGGGCCTCTTCCTCTAGCTTGCGCCACATGACGTCACGCGCGCCGCGCATCATGCTTTCCGCCCGCCGAATCTTCTCCGCCGCGCCGCTGTAGCAATGCGATCCAAAGCGCGGATTGCCGGTTGATCCGCCCATCATGCGAAGCCCCCCTGCCCTGGCTTGACCCAATTATTCATCGCCACCACGTCCCCGCCCGCGTCGGCCGGCGGAGTGGTGGACGCCGATTGCGGGCGGGGGGCTTCACGCACCGGGCGGGCGCGTTCGGATGCGATGATGTTGCGGACGATCATCGCCTTGCCGATCAGGAACGGGCCGGCCACCAGAAGGTGCGCCAGCGTCTCCGATTGCGGCATGAGCGCGGCCGGGTAGTAGATTTCGAGCAAAGCATAAACCGCATCCGACGCCGCTCGAGCGCCGGCCTTTTCGTCGTCCTGTATGCCGACGGGCTTGAAGTGGGCCGCCATCTGGCCGGGCAGGTTGAAAGCCGTCTGGAAAACGATCCAGAACGCCTCGCGGTCGATCTGCTCCGGCGCGGCCGGCGGAAGGTCCGGGTTGCCGTCTTCGTCAACGCGGAAAGGCGCGTCCGGGTCTACCGCCTCGCCCTCGATGTCGGGGACGCGAAGATCCTCGAGATGCGACCCGTCATCGGCTCCAGAAGTCGTCGTCGTCGTCTCTGGCTGGTCCTGAATCGGTGTTTCCGGCGGGTTCGCTTTGCGTGTCGTCTTGAACTGAGGGGCTGCGGGTAGATCGTTCAAGTGGCTTCTCCTTGTCGAGGTTGACTAGGAAGGCGGCGCGCATCTTGCGGGATGCCTCGCCGCCCCATTTTTCGTGGTGATTGCACGGGGTGCCTTCGTTGTCGCACCAGGTGCAGTTGTAGTAGGCCCCGCCGTTCTTGTTCGCCTTGACCTGGACCGGACGCCCGCAGCTATTGCAGCTTGCTCGGGCGATCACGGTGACGCGGGGCGCGATGCTATGATGTGGCCAGGTCTGGCGCGGATGGACGCTCACGGCTCAAAGCCCTTCGATGTGGCCTGGTGTCTGCGCCAGAAGCTCGCCCGTGTGTTCGTCCGCGTCTTCGTCCAGGTAGGGGGTCAGATGGTCGAGGCGGGCCTCCAGGTGATCGACCTGGTTAGCCACATGGCCCAGCAATTCGATGCCCAGAAGGACCAGCTCAGCGAGGCGCCCCATGTTGGCAAGGGGCGCCTGCCGCACCTCGTCCAATTCCCGCGCCAATTCCGCGCCGCGATCCCCAAGGCTGCGCTCGTCGGCGGCGATCATGGCGCCCTCGTATTCGTTTCCGTTCATTGTCGGTCCCCCGAATTGCTCAATTCAACAACCCGGCCAGGATACCCGCTTAGATTGCAGAAAAAGAGGGTCACAATTTGACCCCCTAATTGCTAAAAGGGGGTCAATAATTGGTCGAAAGGGGGTCAATAATTGGTCGAAAGGGGGTCAATTAGTACCCCCCCCTTCAATAGTTCAATTCATTCAAAAGGGACGCGGCGCGGGCTGCGCCCGCAAGAAGGTGCTGCGCTATTCGCGCAGCACGGGGCGGCTACGCCGCCCAAAGAGGCCGCTAGCGCGGCCATGCTGGGGAAGTGATGGGGCGGGACGGAAAGGGCGCGCTTAAGCGCCCTGCTGCCCGTCCTTGGGGCTGAGAGCGGCGCAGCGGTCCCGCTCAGCGTCGTCCCATGCCTTTTTGGCTGCGAAGGCCGCAGCGGTGCCGTCCTGGCGCTGTATCCGGCTAAATTCGGCCATGTCCATCGGCCGGGGTGTCTCCCCTTCCGGCGCGGATGCGGCAGACTGCCCCCCCTGCCCTAACAGAACGATCTGATATCTTGCGGGTTGGCCGCGCCCTCCTACTAGGGTTCGCCCTCGATCATCCTCCAACGGAACTAGGACCCCGATCCGCCGTAGTTCGATCAAAGCCGCCTTCGTCCTGGTGCGGCCATAGCCCGACCGTTCGATAAGCTGGTCTTTCGTAAAAGCGACCTGGCCTGTTTGGAAGTCCCGTGCCCGGCAAATCATCTGCAAGAGGTTCAGCGCACAATAGCTGACCCTTGCCGCGTCGATCACCGCAGAAACCCAGGCTTCGTCGTATTTGCGTCCGGTCATGGGCGCACCGCCTTCGGCCCGGCGTTGATAGCCGCCGCGATCTCGTCAACCACAAAGCCAAGCGGCAGGTTCTCCAGCGTGCCCGCCTCTCGCATCATCTGGACCTGTTTGTAGATGCCGGTCCGTTCGCGCCCCAGAAACGCCGCGATTTTCGCGTCCGACAGACCGCGCGACTTGCCTATGCGGATCACGTCGCGCTCAAAGTCGCTTATCAACTTTGCCCTTGCCATTTACTGCTTCCCCCGCCCGAAGGCTTTGTTTATATAGGAAGTGCAAGATGCTTGACGGAGTTGTTGCCGCAGGTAGAGCCGATTTGCGGTTCCTCCGGTACCGGGCCGAGTTGATCACGGCTTAGAGCGACCGGACGCTTGCCCTAAACCCCCGCTTCGGCGGGGGTTTTCCCCGTTCTCCGGCCTGTCTGACCCAATACTGATTATAAGCGCGGTGCGTTAGCCAAGCGTTCATCCTCCCCCTTGGCGTAAACCGCAACGGTTACAATTCCCTTACGTCAGCGAAACTCAATTCCGCATTGTGGACTTGGCAAGGCCCCCATTCCCTTCCTAACATCCAAGTATGCGCGCAACGCGGCGCATACGGGAGGAACATCAATGTCGGCATCGGAGCGTCTCAGCCTGACTGAGGCGGCAGCGAAAGTGGTTGCGGAGAACCCGGCCTTTGCCGTGTCCCAGGCGATCATTCGCGGTGTCGAATATCCCGTGTTCACCAACGCGCCGGCCCACGTGGCCGCTTTGCTGGACGCCGCGGGTGAGCACATGCAAGGCGGTCGCGCCGACTATCTGGTTTTTGGCGACGAAACATGGACTTACGACGCGTTTCGCACGGATGTGGCGAAGCTGGCGCACGTCCTCTCCACCAAGTTCGGTGTCGGTCCTGGCTCTCGCGTCGCGCTTGCGATGCGCAATTGCCCGGAGCTGATGATTGGTATCATGGCTATCGCCTCCCTGGGCGCGACGACGGTGTTCCTGAACGCCTGGTGGACGACAGATGAGCTGTCCTACGCGCTTAGCGACAGTGGCGCGCAGTTGGTGCTGGCAGACGCCGAGCGCGCGCAGCGGTTGGCACCATTGGCCGCGATAGTCATCGGCGTGCGCGGCGCGGAAACAGAGCATGATTACAATGCGTTGATGGCCGATGCTGAGGCAAGTGTGACCGCAGTGACCATCGATCCCGACGACGATTTCGCGATCATGTATTCCTCCGGCACAACTGGCCGGCCCAAAGGCGTGGTGCAGACCCATCGCAGCGCGATCTCCGCCGTTTGGACCTTTCTGATGCAAGCGGTGATCGCCCCGCTGATGGACCCGCCTGCCCCCGACGCGCCGCCTAGCCCGCGGGCCGTGGGCCTCGTGGCGACGCCGCTTTTCCACGTGACCGCGACGCATCCGGTGTTCCTGCTGTCGATCCCCGCGGGCGCGAAACTTGTCGTCATGGACCGCTGGGACGCTGCGGAGGCCGTGCGCCTGATCGACAGCCACCAGATCAACCGTTTCATCGGTGTGCCGACCCAATCGGCGGATCTGATTGCCGCTGCAAGAACGGCCGGCAAACCACTGGAGACCATAGACTATCTTGGCTCCGGCGGTGCCAAGCGTCCGCCCGCGCAGGTCGCCGAATTGGCAGAAGCCTTTCCAAACTCGAACCCTGCCACCGGCTGGGGCATGACGGAAACCAATGCGGTCGGTATAGGTCTCGTGGGCGACGAATACGTCGCGAACCCTGGCGTGGCCGGCCGCCTCTACCCGCCGATCCAGGCGCTGGAGATCCGCGACCCGGAGGGGCGCGCCCTGCCCCAAGGAGAAGTTGGAGAGCTAACTGTAAAGAGTGCCGCCAACATGCGGGAATACCTCAACAAACCCGAAGCGACCGCGGAAGTTCTGAAGGACGGGTGGCTCTCTACCGGCGATCTTGGCTTTGTCGACGCGGACGGCCTGGTAACGATCGTAGACCGCGCCAAGAACATCATCATCCGCGGCGGCGAGAACATCGCATGCCTCGATGTCGAGGCGGCGTTGCACCGCCACCCGGACGTGGCTGAGGCCTGCGCCTTCTCCGTCCCCCACGCACGTTTGGGCGAGGTTGTCGGTGCCGGTATCTGCGTGAAGAGCGGCGCGCATCTAACTGAGGACGCGCTGAAATCGTTCCTCGACGGTCAGATCGCACACTTCAAAATTCCGGCGCATATGTGGTTCCAAACAGAGCCCCTGCCCCGCGGCGCGACGGACAAGCTTGACCGCCGAGGTCTACGCGATGCCTGCCTGAAGGACTTCCACGATGCCTGAATTCGTGACGACCGAAACCCACGGCCACGTTCTGGTCGTCACGATGAACCGGCCGGAGGTCTACAACGCCGTGCACCCGCCGATGCACGCCGAGATGGACGCCGTCTGGAATGATTTTCGCGATAATTCAGACCTTTGGGTGGCGATCCTCACGGGCGCGGGCGACAAAGCGTTCAGCGCGGGCAACGATCTGAAGGCCTTCGCGCAGGTCGCGGCGTCCGGGGCGCAGCAAGCGCCCATCCCCGCAAGCGGCTTTGCCGGTCTCAGCAGGCGCTTCGATCTCGACAAGCCGATCATCGCCGCGGTGAACGGGTTCGCCATGGGCGGCGGTTTTGAGACCGCGCTGTCCTGCGACATCATCCTTGGCGCCGCACGCAGCACCTATGCCCTGCCCGAAGTGAAGGTCGGCTTTTTTGCGGCGACCGGCGGCGTGCAACGCCTGAGCCGGTATATGAGCCCGACCAAAGCCGCCGAGCTGCTGTTCACAGGCCGCGCCATGGATGCAGAAGAGGCGCTAAATCACGGTATTCTCAATGCAATCCACCCGGATGACGGGCTGATGGACGCGGCGATGGCAATGGCGCAGGATATTGCCAGCCAAGCGCCCTCCTCCGTCCGGGCCACAAAACGCGTGCTGAACGCGCTGGAGCGGGACGCGCTGGATGACTCGCTCGGCCATTCTTACGACGTTCTGCGTGACCTCATGCAGACCGAAGACCACCGCGAGGGCGTCACCGCCTTCGCCGAGAAGCGAAAACCCAACTGGGTCAACCGATAGGAGCCTGAGATGGTCAAATCCGTCCCTGAAATGAACAACCTCGAAATGTCGGAGGCGAACAAGCCGCTGCTCGACGGGGTGATCCGCCACATTCGCGACAATGTCGACCCGATCACGGACGAGTTCCACCGCCTGGGCGAAGGCCGTGCCGACCGGTGGTCCTATGCGCCCGGTCAGCTCGAACTGCTGGAAGGTGCCAAGCAGAAGGCGCGCGAGGCGGGCCTGTGGAACTTCTTCCTCCCCAATGCGGAGACGGGCGAGGGTCTGAGCAACCTCGACTATGCCTACATCGCCGCCGAGCTGGGCAAGAACCCGCTGGCGTCCGAAACGCTCAACTGCTCCGCCCCCGACACCGGCAACATGGAAGTGCTGGAGCGGGTCGGCACGCCGGAGCAGAAAGAACAATGGCTCAAGCCCCTGCTGGCCGGCGAAATCCGCAGCGCGTTTGCCATGACGGAGCCCGATGTCGCCTCCTCCGACGCGCGGAACGTGTCGACCCGAGCAGAGCTGGTGAACGGCGAGTGGGTCATCAACGGGGAGAAATACTACATCTCCGGCGCAGGTGATCCGCGCTGCAAGATCATGATCACGATGGTCAAAACCTCCCCCGACGCTGAGCCGCACAAGCAGCAAAGCCAGATCCTGGTGCCCATCGACACGCCCGGCGTTGAGATCTTGGGCCCGATGCACGTGTTCGGCCACGACGACGCGCCGCACGGCCACATGCACATCCGCTTCACCGACGTGCGCGTGCCGGAAGAGAACATGCTTCTGGGCGAAGGCCGCGGCTTTGAAATCTCCCAGCTGCGCCTTGGGCCGGGCCGCATCCACCACTGCATGCGCTCCATCGGGCAGGCCGACAAAGCGCTGGACCTGATGATGGAACGCGCCCTGACCCGGGAAGCCTTCGGCAAACGCGTGATCGACCTCGGCAAGAACATGGAGACGCTCTCCCGCGCCCGGATCGAGATCGAGGCGATGCGCCTGATGGTCCTCAAGGCCGCCAAGGCGATGGACGTGCTGGGCAACAAGGAAGCGCGCATCTGGGTCAGCATGATCAAGGCGATGGTGCCAGAGAAAGTCTGCGACATCATCGACCAGGCCATGCAGGTCCACGGCGCCACCGGAATCAGCCAATGGTCGCCCCTGTCAAACATGTATACCGGCCAGCGCACGCTGCGCTACGCGGACGGCCCGGACGAGGTGCACCATCATGTCGTCGCCCGCGCCGAGGTGCAGGAATACAAGTCCAGCAACTCCCGTCAGCAGGCCGCCCGGTCCCAAGACATGTCCACCTCGCTGGGCAAGATGAAGGCCGCTGAATGAACCTGTTCGACTTGAGCGGGCGCACCTGTCTGCTGACCGGTGCGTCTAAGGGCATGGGCCTGCACATGGCCACCGCCCTGGCGCAGCACGGTGCCAAGGTGGTCATCTCCTCCCGCAGCCAGGACGATCTGGATGCGGCGGCGGCGGGCATCAACTCTGCCGTGGGCCGGGACGCGGCGGTCGGGATCGCCTGCAATGTGGGCCACAAGGACCAGCTGGAGGCGCTTGTTTCCAAGGCGCGCGAGGCGTCCGGTCCTATCAAGGCTGTGATCGGCAATGCGGGCGTGAACCCGCATTACGGCTCCATCACCGATATCGGCGATGACGCCTACGAGAAGACCATGAACGCCAATGTGCAGTCGAACCTGTGGCTCGCCAAATTGGTCGTGGACGATATGGAGGGGGGCGGGTCAATGGCCTTCACCTCCTCCATCGGCGCGTTCAAGCCCTCGGCCGAGCTAGGCACCTATGGCATGTCCAAGCTCGCGCTCATCGGCCTGGTGAGGAACCTGGCGTTGGAGTTCGGCCCAAAGGGCGTGCGCGTCAACGCGATCTGTCCCGGTCTGGTCAAGACCGACTTCGCCCGCGCGCTGTGGGACGATCCGGACCGGGAGGCCAAGATCAACAAGCAGATCCCCCTCCGCCGCTTGGGCGAGCCAGAGGATTTCGAAGGCTTGGCGGTCTTCCTCGCCTCCGACGCCAGTAAATATGTGACCGGCCAGGCCCTGACGGTCTGCGGCGGCTCTAGCATGTGGGCCTGACATGGAACTCAAAGACAAGATCATCGTCGTCACGGGCGCCGCGAGCGGGATCGGGCGCGAGATGTGCCGCGGCTTTGCCGCCGAAGGCGCCAAACACGTCGTCGCGGTAGACCGTGACCTGGAGGGCGCGCAGAGTATCGCCAGCGAAATCAACGCCACAGCGCATCAGGTTGATGTGTCGCGTGAAGATCAGATCGTCCGCATGATCGACGAGGTGGAGGCCAATATCGGCCCCATCGACCTCTTCTGCTCTAACGCCGGTATCTTGATGGCGGGCGGTATGGAGGTGCCGAACGAGGACTGGCAGCGCATTTGGGAAGTCAACGTGATGTCCCATGTCTGGGCGGCCCGCAAGCTGGTGCCGCTGATGACGGCGCGGGGCGGCGGCTATATGCTGAACACCTCCTCCGCCGCGGGCTTGCTGAACCAGGTGGGTAGCGCGCCCTACGGCGTGACCAAGCATGCCGCGGTCGCGGTGGCCGAATGGCTGGCCATGACCCACGGCGACGATGGCATCAAAGTCTCCGTCCTCTGCCCCCAGGCCGTGCGGACAGAGATGACGCGCGGCCACGAAGAGCATGTCGCCGCCCTCGACGGCATGCTGGAACCTGCTGATGCCGTGCGCGCTTGTATCGAGACGATCCGGGCGGAGACATTCCTCGTCCTGCCCCACGCCTCCGTCCTGGGGTACATGCAGGCCAAGACGGCGAATTACGACAAGTGGATCGGCGGAATGCGCAAGCTGAACCGCATCTACGGGGACGTGCCCGGGACGTAGTCAATTCTTGCAAGAATTGACCGCCTTTGAGCCTTGAAGGTTCGATCCACAGAGATCCTTCAAGGATCGCCTTTCGGCGCGATGGGGCGGATCAGACCTTCCTGCGCGGTGCTGGCCACCAACGTGCCGTCGGCGGCGTAGATGCTGCCGCGGTTGAAGCCGCGCGCGCCGCCAGACCAGGGGCTGTCCATGTCGTAGAGGTGCCAGTTCTGGAACGCCGGCGTCGCGTGAAACCACATCGCGTGGTCGAGGCTGGCGGACATGATCTTGCCCTGAAACCAGGTCAGCCCGTGGGGCCGCAGGGACGAACCCAGAAGGTTCATGTCCGACGCGTAAGCCAGCAAGCAATGCTGCATCTGGGGCGAGCAACCCTCCGCCGCCGACATGCGGAACCACAGATGGTTGCGGTCATCCGTCGGGCCGGGGTCGAAGAAGTCGCGCGGCGCGACCTCGCGGATGTCGATGGGCCGGGCGCGCAGGAAGTCCTGGCGGTATTTCTCCGGCAGTTTGTCCGCGACTGCCGCGCGCAGCGCCGGCCGGTCCTGCAGCCCGTCCGGGTCCGGCACCTCAGGCGCACTATGCTGGTGGTGGGGGCCATCTTCCGTCACGTGGAAGGACGCGCTCATGTTCAGGATCTGCTTGCCGTGCTGGATCGCAACGACCCGGCGCGTGGTAAAGCTGCCCCCGTCGCGGGCGCGGTCCACCTGATAGATCACCGGAATTTTCGGATCGCCCGGCCGGATGAAATAGGCGTGCAGCGAGTGGCAAAGGCGATCCTCGACCGTGCGGTAGGCCGCGGCCAGGGCCTGCGCGATGACCTGCCCGCCAAAGATGCGGGTCGGCGTTTCGCCCCCCTGCCCGGTCCCGCGGAACAGATCGACCTCCAGCGGCTCGACATCGAGGAGGTCCAGCAGCGTTTCATGCGCGTTCACGTGCGTACTCCACGAAGAAATCGAAGCTGCCCGGATTGGCCATGGAATCGCGGTTCACGACCTTTGAGGCGTCCCCGCCCAGCAGCAGTTTTTTGACCGGTACTTCCAGTTTCTTGCCGCTGAGGGTGCGGGGCACCTCGGCGATCTGGATGATCTCGTTGGGGATGAAGCGGGCGCTGACCGCCTCTTTGATCGCGCCGCCGATCTTCGCCTTCAGCGCCTCGTCCAGTGCCTGGCCCTCGGCCAGCACGACGAAAAGCGGCATGAAACTCTCGCGGTCCAGAAACTCCAGATCGACGACGAGGCTGTCCATGATCTCAGGCAGGCCTTCCACGGCCTGATAGATCTCGGAGGAGCCCATGCGCAGGCCCTTGCGATTGATCGTTGCGTCCGAGCGGCCGTAGATGACGGAGGCCCCATCGGGCTGGATCGCGATCCAGTCGCCGTGGCGCCAGACGCCCGGGTAAGTGTCGAAATAGCTGCCGTGCAGCCGCGTGCCGTCCGCGTCCCCCCAGAACTTGAGCGGCATGGACGGCAGGGGCCGGGTGCAGACAAGCTCCCCCACCGCGCCGACCAGCACCTTGCCGTCCGGGTCGAAGGCGTAGGTGGCGTTGCCCAGAGCGCGGCACTGCATCTCTCCCTTGCGGACGGGCAGACCGGGATGGCCCAGCACGAAGGCGCCCGCGATGTCTGTCCCTCCGGAAATCGGCGCGAGCCACAGGTCGGCTTTCACGGCGCCATAGATCCAATCGTAGGCATCTTCCGACAGGGGCGAGCCGGTGGAGCCCAGCGAGCGGAGCGCGGTCAGATCGACCGCATCGCCGGGCTGCACGCCGGCCTTGAGGCATCCCGCGAAATAGGCGGCGCCGGCGCCGAAATAGGTCAGCGTCTCGTCCGCGACGAAGCGCCAGACGACGCCCATATCGGGATGGTTGGGCGCGCCGTCGAACATCGCGACGGTCGCCCCTTGCGCCAGCGCGCCCCATTGGGCGTTCCACATGATCCAGCCCGACGACGTCAGCCAGGCAAAGCGGTCATCGGGGCCGAGGTCTTTGTGCAGCGACTGCTTGGCACTTTCCAAAACGATGCCGCCGTGGCCGTGCACGATGGGTTTGGGCGTTCCGGTCGTGCCGGAGGAATAGACGATCCAGAGCGGATGTTCGAACGGGACAGGCTGCGGCTGCGTCCGGCCTTCTTCCAGCCACAGCTTTTCCCAGGGCTTCCACCCTTTGGGCACATCGCCGACGACGGGCACCAATACGCGCAGCGTGAGGCTCGGCAGGCCCGCCTCGATCTCCTCCAGCACGGCGCGGCGGTCGATGGTCTTGCCCGCGTGGACATAGCCGTCCTGGGCGATCAGCGCCTTCGGCTCGATCTGCCGAAACCGGTCGAGGATCGCGACATGGCCCATATCGGGCGCGCAGAGCGACCAGATCGCGCCGAGGGAGGCGGTCGCGAGAAACGCAATAAGCGCCACTTCGGTGTTGGGCAGGATCGCGACGACCCTGTCCCCCTGCCCCACGCCGCGCCGCTGCAGCCCGGCGGCCACCGCTTGGACGCGCGCGTCCAGCTCGGCCCAGCTGAGGCGGGATTTGCCGAACGTCTCGGACGTGACGGCGATCGCGGTTTGATCGGGGCGCGTGGCGGCGTGGCGCAGGATCGCATCTGCATAGTTCAGCCGCGCGCCCTGCCCCCAAACTGCCCCGGGCATCCGGTCTTCGTTCAGAAACGTGGTCGGCGGCACCTCCGCGGGAAGGTCAAAAAAGCCCCAGATCGCGGACCAGAACCCCTCCAAATCCTCGGTCGACCAGCGCCACATCGCCTCGTAATCGTCGAAATGCAGGCCGCGATGCGCGCCGAGCCAGCGCTCGAACTGCGCCATGGTGGAGGCGGCGGCGCGCTCCGGGCTGGGGGTCCAGAGGATGTCGGGGCGGGTCATGTCAGACATGCGTGCACCATCGCTTTGAGCTCGGACCGCGCCGGGTAACTGGACGACGGCGCGAGCTGGGTGAAGAAAACGCAAGAGAGCTGGTGCACCGGATCGACCCAAAAGAAGGTGGAGGCCATGCCGCCCCAGCTGAAATCGCCGACCGATCCCGGCACACGGGCGCGCGCCGGGTCCAGAACGACCGCGCCGCCGATCCCGAAGCCCATCCCGTCCATCGGCTGCTCCGCGAAAGACGCCGGCCCCATCGCCGCGATCTCGCCCACCAGGTGGTTGCGTTTCATGAAGCGGCAGATCGAAGGGGAGACGAGGCCTGCCCCGTCGCGGCGCAGCGCCTCGGCAAAGCGGAGGTAATCGTCAATCGTGCCCACCAGGCCGCCGCCCCCCGAATGCAAGGTGGGCGCGTGGTAGCTGCTGGTACCCGGCGCATCGACCAGGCGAAGGGGATTTTCGCTCCGATCCTGACTGCCCAGGGCCATGGCCCCGCCCGCCAGCGGGGTGTAGAGCGCGGCGAAACGGTCCGCGCCTTTCGCCGGCACGCCAAAGGCCGTCTCTGTCATGCCTAACGGGCCGAAGACACGTTCGGCCATCACATCGCCCAGGCTGCGCCCTGTCATTTCTTCGATCACGCGGCCGATCACGTCGATGGCGACGCTGTATTCCCACCGCGATCCGGGATGAAAGGCCAGCGGCAGCACAGCGACCTTGCGCGTGACCTCCGCAAGGCTGCCTTGCCCGTGTTTGTAGACCAGATCTTCGGCCTGCATCGCCTCCGCCAGCGTGCCGGGGTTGAACGGATAGCTAAGGCCGGAGGTGTGGGTCAGCAGTTGGTGCAGCGTCGGCGTGGCGCAAGGCTCCGTCTGGTCGATCCGC
>JBCDFL010000103.1:0-11601 GCA_039178165.1 Pseudomonadota bacterium
CTTGATGTGCGCGCTGACCTCGCTGCTGTTCTTTGGCGGCTGGCTGTCGCCGATCCCGGGCCTGCCCGACGGTATCCTGTGGATGGTGCTGAAGATGCTGTTCGTCTTCTTCATCTTCTCGATGGTGAAGGCGATCACGCCCCGCTACCGCTACGACCAACTGATGCGTATCGGCTGGAAGGTCTTCCTGCCCATGTCTCTGGCTTGGGTCGTGTTCGTGGCCTTCGCCGCCAAGTTCGAGTGGTTCTGGGGCGCCTATTCCCGCTGGGGGATAGGCGGATGACGCAGGCCAGCCGATTGGTGGAAACCAAAGCTCAAGGGCAGCGCCCGTCCCGGCGGGGTGGGGGCGAAGCGCCCGCCCCGTGGGGGGCGGGTCGGGCGCTGCCTGGTGGTGCCCACCGGGCCGGATCCTCCGCTTCGACGCAGCAATCGCAACGCCTCAACGGAGCGCTTACATGACCCAAATCGACTACACCCGCGCCGCCAAATACTTCCTGCTGCAGGACTTCTGGCAGGGCATGAAGCTTGGCCTGAAATACTTCTTCAGCCCTAAGGCGACGCTGAACTACCCGCACGAGAAGGGGCCTCTGTCCCCGCGTTTCCGGGGTGAGCATGCTTTGCGCCGCTATCCCAACGGGGAAGAGCGCTGCATCGCGTGCAAGCTGTGCGAGGCCGTCTGCCCCGCCCAGGCCATCACCATCGACGCCGAGCCGCGCGCGGACGGCAGCCGCCGCACCACGCGCTACGACATCGACATGACCAAGTGCATCTATTGCGGCTTCTGCCAGGAAGCCTGTCCGGTCGATGCCATCGTCGAAGGCCCGAACTTCGAATTCTCCACCGAGACGCGCGAAGAGCTGTACTACGACAAGGAAAAGCTGCTGGAGAATGGCGACCGCTGGGAGGCTGAAATCGCCCGCAACTTGGAGCTGGACGCCCCCTACAGATGAGTGAACCCACCAGCGCATATGAACGGGGCAAGGCCCTGTCCGAGGCGGTGAACCCCGGCATGGAGGCGGCCCTTGCGGCGCGCTACGACGCCTTGGTGCCCGGCCTCGCGCGCATGGTGGTCGAGGTGCCCTACGGCACGTTCTACAGCCGCCCCGCGGTGGACGAAAAGACGCGTCTGTTGGCCACCGTCGCGGCGCTCACCGCGCAGGGCGGCCAGACGCGCCCGCAGCTGAAGGTCAACATCGCCAGCGCCCGCGCGGTCGGCGCCAGCCGTGAAGAGGTCTGCGAGATCATCTACCAGATGGCTCTCTACGGCGGCTTCCCGGCGATGATCAACGGGCTCAACGCCGCCATCGAAGTCTTCGAGGCCGAAGACGATGGCTGAGCGCGGGGCAGGCATGGCGACGCCGCCCCTTGGCACGCTTTGGCTCGGCGACACGCTGCCCAAGCTCGAGCTGATGTGCCTTTTGTCCATGGTCGCCCGGCGCTGGGACATCACGGTCTTTTCCTACGGGCCCATCGACAACCTGCCGGGGGAGATCCCCTTGCGCGACGCGCGGGATATCCATCCGGCAAACCTGTCTGACCCGGCCCTGGGCGAGGCGGCGATCCACCCCGCGATGTTCTCCGACATCTTCCGCCTCCACATGATGGAGAAGGAGGGCCTCGTCTGGGTCGACAGCGATTTTCTGGTCGTCAAAGAGGATTTCCCGCCCGTCACGCCGATCCTCGTCGGCATGTTGCCCGGCGACGTGATCAACAACGCGGCCCTCTGGATCGAACCCGGCCACCCGGTGTTCGAGGATTACAAGGCCGCGGTGGATGAGGACCCGCCCCAGCCCAAGCCCTATTTCCGCGACGTGCGGAACCAGGCGATCCGCGACCGGGCCGGGACGGACAACCCGGTAGACCGCAACGTCTTCAGCCCCAAACACCTGACCGGCCCGACGCCGCTGACC
Source organism: Pseudomonadota bacterium (assembly GCA_039178165.1). Lineage (GTDB taxonomy): Bacteria > Pseudomonadota > Alphaproteobacteria > Rhodobacterales > Rhodobacteraceae > JBCBCP01. Next base: position 1,911 of record JBCDFL010000103.1, read on the forward strand.
TACTTCCTGAACCAGCACAGCTGCATGGACCAGGTCCTGCCGCACACCGTGTTCTATCCGTTGTCCTACAACCGGCGGAAAGAGCTTTGGCGCTCCAACACCCACGTGCTCAAGCAATTCGCGGACGACACCGTGGCCGTGCACATGTGGGGCAGCCACATCCGCAACTGGATGGAAGTCACCACGCCCGACCCAGGCACCTTCCTGGCCGAGCAGATCAAGCTTCTGGACAAGGACCTGATGCGGGTGCGGGAGGGCGCGGCATGAGCGCCCAGAACCCTTTCGCCGCGATGATGGCCCAGATGCAGGAGATGGCGCGCAATATGCAGGGCGCCTTCGATCCCAAGACCATCGAGGCGATGTGGCCCACTATGCCGGCCGAGATGATGGAGATGATGTTCGGCAACACGCTGAACGACGGCGGGTTGGACGCGAAGACGCGCCTCCTGCTGACCATCGCAGGGCTGGTGATGCAGGGCGCCCAGAACGAGATCGCGCTGCGCAGTGCTATTCGCCACGCGAGCGAGGCGGGCGCGAGCGCACAGGAAATCAGTGAGGCCATCGGTCAGATGGCCGCCTTTGCCGGACTTCCGGCCTCGTCCCGGGGCCTGGAAATCGCGGCGGATGTTTTGAAAACGGAGGACGAGGCATGAGCGCGATCGCGTTTTACCTCTTTGCAATTTCGGTGGTGACGGGGGGCCTCTTTACCGTGGTCAGCCGCAACCCGGTCCACTCGGTCCTGTGGCTGATCCTGGCCTTCCTGTCGTCGGCGGGCCTGTTCGTGCTGCTGGGCGCCGAATTCGTCGCGATGCTGATGATCATCGTCTACGTGGGCGCAGTCGCTGTGCTGTTCCTGTTCGTGGTGATGATGCTCGACGTCGATTTCGCCGAGCTGAAGGCGGAGATGGCGAAATACCTGCCGCTGGGCCTGCTGATCGGGCTGGTGATCCTGATGCAGTTTATCATGGCCTTCGGCGCCTGGGACGCTTCCGACGCGGCGACGGCAGCGCGCGCGCAACCGATCCCGACCGACCGGCACAACACCGAAGCGCTCGGCATGATCCTCTACGACCAGTATTTCTTGCTGTTCCAGCTCAGCGGGCTGATCCTGCTGGTGTCGATGGTGGGTGCCATCGTGCTGACCCTGCGCCACCGCGAGGACGTCAAGCGCCAGGACGTTCTGGCCCAGATGTACCGCGACCCCGCCACCGCGATGGAGCTGCGGGACGTGAAACCGGGGCAGGGCCTCTGATGCCGTTTTCTGACCAAGAAAACGGATCTGACGTTTTGAAAAAGTCCGCTTGCGCGCTGGCGATCGCGCTTTGGGCTATGCCGTCAGCGGCGCTGATCCTCGCCGACTGCGACCGCACCACGCACATCTCCCATGGTGGAGAGGCTGATCACGTCGACCTCGGCCAGGGCCGCGTGATGTGGCGCGACTGGTGGAGCCAGGAAGGCACTGCCACCGACTATGCCATCGTCGATTGCGCGCCCGGCACCGCGCTGCGCTTTCGCACGGCGGAGGAAAACATGGGCGCCCGGCTGCCCTTCGACCGGACCGACAAGGCGCTGGCCATCGTCGCGCGGCACGAGGGCGGTGCGCGCGCCTTTGCCACGTTGGACCGCATCGCCGCAGACCTCAAAAGCACGGCCAAAGACGTGCAGGTCCTGACACTCAACGAAGAGCCCTGCGCTTGCGCGGCGCTCTACCCCGATTTGCGCGGGGACAAGACGGAATTCGCGCTGAACTGACGCGCGCCAAACGGGGGGCAAGCCCCGGGGGAACGACATGGACATTGGACTAGAACACTACCTGACGGTCGCAGCGACCCTCTTCGTCATCGGCATCTTCGGGCTGTTCCTGAACCGCAAGAACGTCATCATCCTGCTGATGAGCATCGAGCTGATGCTGCTGGCGGTGAACATCAACCTCGTCGCGTTCTCTTCGTTCCTGGACGATCTGGTCGGTCAGGTCTTCACGCTCTTTGTCCTCACGGTCGCCGCCGCGGAGGCGGCGATTGGCCTCGCGATCCTGGTGTGCTTCTTCCGCAACCGCGGCACCATCGCGGTCGAAGACATCAACGTGATGAAGGGCTAAGACAATGGAAACCATCCTCCTCTTTGCCCCGCTCGTCGGTGCGATCCTCTGCGGCTTCGGCTGGCGCGCGATCGGCGAGGCAGCCGCGATGTGGCTCGCCACCGGGCTGCTGTTCCTGAGCGCGATCCTGTCCTGGATCGTCTTCCTGACCTTCGACGGGACAAGCGAGACGATCCAGATCCTGCGCTTCATTGAAAGCGGCTCACTCTCCACCGATTGGTCCATCCGCCTAGACCGGCTGACGGCGATCATGCTGATCGTCATCACGACCGTCTCCAGCCTAGTGCACCTTTATTCCTTCGGGTACATGGATCACGACCCGCAATGGCGGGAGGGGGAGACGTACAAACCCCGCTTCTTCGCCTATCTGTCCTTATTCACCTTCGCGATGCTGATGCTGGTGACGGCGGACAACCTGGTGCAGCTGTTCTTCGGCTGGGAAGGGGTGGGCGTCGCGTCTTACCTGCTGATCGGCTTCTACTACCGCAAGCCTAGTGCCAACGCCGCCGCGATGAAGGCCTTCGTGGTCAACCGCGTGGGCGATTTCGGCTTGGCTTTGGGCATCTTCGCGCTGTTCTTCCTGACGGACTCGATCAAGTTCGACGATATCTTCGCCGCTGCCGCCGACCTGGCAGAGATCCAGTTGAGCTTCCTGTGGACCGAATGGAATGCGGCGAACCTTGTGGCCTTCCTGCTCTTCATCGGCGCGATGGGCAAATCGGCCCAGCTGATCCTGCACACCTGGCTGCCCGACGCGATGGAGGGGCCGACGCCGGTCTCCGCCCTGATCCACGCCGCGACCATGGTGACCGCGGGCGTCTTCCTCGTCTGCCGCATGTCGCCGATCATGGAATTCGCGCCCCAAGCGATGGCCTTCGTCACGGCTCTGGGCGCCTGCACGGCCTTCTTCGCCGCGACCGTGGGTCTGGTGCAGACCGACATCAAGCGCGTCATCGCCTACTCGACCTGCTCGCAGCTCGGCTACATGTTCGTGGCCGCGGGCGTCGGCGCCTACCCGGTTGCGATGTTCCACCTCTTTACCCACGCTTGGTTCAAGGCGATGCTGTTCCTAGGCGCGGGCTCCGTCATCCACGGCATGCACCACGAGCAGGACATGATGAACTACGGCGGGCTGCGCAAAAAGCTGCCCGTGACGTTCTGGGCCATGCTGATCGGTACGCTGGCGATCACCGGCGTCGGCATCCCGCTCACCGGTTGGATCGGCTTCGCCGGCTTCGCCTCCAAAGACGCGGTGATCGAGAGCGCGTATGCCGCCGGCTCCGGCTTTGCCTTCTGGGCGCTGGTGATCGCTGCGCTGATGACCTCCTTCTACTCCTGGCGGCTGATGTTCCTCACCTTCTGGGGGGAGCCGCGCGGGGACAAGCACACGCACGAGCACGCGCATGAAAGCCCCACCATCATGTTGATCCCGCTGGGGGTCCTGTCCCTCGGCGCGATCTTCGCCGGTGCGATTTGGTACGGCAGCTTCTTCGGCAAGGGGAACGAGATCATCTCCTTCTTCGGCGGCCAATACGAGGCCCCGGCGAAAGAGCTGAAGGAAGCGGTGGCGGAGCGCAGTCCCAAAGCCTCCCCCCTCAAATACGTCATGGCTGGGGAGCCGGGCGAGGCCGCCATCTACATGGCGCCCGAGAACACGATCATCCACGAGGCGCATTACGTGCCCACATGGGTCAAACTTTCGCCCTTCATCGCGATGCTGCTGGGCCTGGGCCTGGCCTACCAGATGTATATCCGCCGCCCCGAACAGCCCAAGCAATTGGCCGAGACGTTCGAGCCGCTGTACCTCTTCCTCAAGAATAAGTGGTATTTCGACGAGCTTTACGACGCGATCTTCGTCCAGCCGGCCAAGGCTTTGGGCCGTCTTCTGTGGCGGCGCGGGGATGGTGCGACCATCGATGGCGCACTGAACGGTGTGGCGATGGGCGTTGTGCCCTTCTTCACCCGCCTCGCGGGGCGTGTGCAGTCCGGCTACATCTTCACCTACGCCTTCGCCATGGTGATCGGGATCGCGGTCCTGGTCACGTGGATGACCATCGCAGGAGCGAACTGATGGACAACCTTCTTTCCATCGTCACCTTCACCCCCGCGCTGGCCGCGCTGATCCTGGCCGTGTTCTTGCGGGGCGAAGATGAAGCCGCGCAGCGCAACGCCAAGTGGGTCGCGATGTTCGCCACTTCGGCGACGTTCCTCGCCTCCCTGTTCATCCTGACGGGCTTCGATCCCGATGACACCGGCTTCCAGTTCCTGGAGGAAGGCACCTGGATCATGGGCCTCACGTACAAGATGGGGGTCGATGGCATCTCCGTCCTTTTCGTGATGCTGACGACGTTCATGATGCCGCTGGTCATCGCCGCGTCGTGGAGCGTGACGGAGCGGATCAAGGAATACATGATCGCGTTCCTGCTGCTGGAGACGCTGATGCTGGGCGTCTTCATGGCCCTGGACCTGGTGCTCTTCTACCTGTTCTTCGAGGCGGGTCTGATCCCGATGTTCCTGATCATCGGCATCTGGGGCGGGGCGAACCGCATCTACGCCAGCTTCAAGTTCTTCCTCTACACCTTCCTCGGCTCCGTTCTGATGCTGGTGGCGATGGTCGGGATGTATGCGGATGCGGGCACCACAGACATCACGCTGCTGCTGGCGCATGAGTTCAGCTTTGCCAGCTTCGATCTTCTGGGCATCCAGGTCGTGGGCGGCTTGCAGACGCTGCTCTTCCTGGCCTTCTTCGCCTCCTTTGCGGTGAAGATGCCGATGTGGCCGGTGCACACCTGGCTGCCCGACGCGCACGTGCAGGCGCCCACCGCAGGCTCCGTCGTGCTGGCGGCCATTCTGCTGAAGCTCGGCGGCTACGGGTTCATCCGCTTTTCCCTGCCGATGTTCCCCGTCGGCTCCGAGGTGATGACGCCGCTGGTCCTATGGATGAGCGCCATTGCGATCGTCTACACCTCGCTCGTCGCGCTGGTGCAGGACGACATGAAGAAGCTGATCGCTTATTCCTCCGTCGCGCACATGGGCTTCGTCACCATGGGCATCTTCGCGGCGAACCAGCAGGGTGTGGACGGCGCGATCTTCCAGATGCTCAGCCACGGCTTCATCTCGGGCGCGCTGTTCCTGTGCGTGGGCGTGATCTATGACCGGATGCACACGCGCGAGATCGACGCCTATGGCGGCCTCGTCAATCGCATGCCGGCTTATGCGCTGATCTTCATGCTGTTCACCATGGCCAATGTTGGTTTGCCTGGCACCTCCGGCTTTGTGGGCGAATTCCTGACGCTGATGGCGGTCTTCCAGGTCAACACCTGGGTCGCGGCTGTGGCGACGACCGGGGTGATCTTCTCGGCGGCCTACGCGCTGTGGCTCTACCGCCGCGTGGTGATGGGCGATCTAATCAAGGAGAGCCTCAAGTCGATCACCGACATGACCCGGCGGGAGAAGCTGATCTTCGCCCCGCTTGTCGCGATGACGCTGCTGCTGGGCGTCTACCCCGCGCTGATCCTCGACGTGACCGGCCCGTCCGTGGCCGCGCTGCTCGACGATGTGAACACTGCACTTGCGGCTGCTGAGGCGGCCAGCCAAGTGGCGTCGAACTGATGTTGCTGCCGCTGCAGCTTAGCCCCAAGTCGACCGCGGGTGGCGTGGGACACGCCGCCCATGGGGGCGGTCGGCGCGTCGACACCCTGCGGGTGCCTGTGGGCGAAGCGGCGCGGATTGCCAAAAAACATGGCACGTGTTGCCACACAAAGACCTTCGTCAAGGAGCCGCATAATGGGCGCTGACCTTACAATCATCCTCCCCGAGATCCTGCTCGCCGTCTACGCGATGCTGGGCCTCGTTGGCGCGGTCTACACCGCGCAGGACCGCGCGGCTTCCGCCCTGACCTGGGCCACGGCAGCGATCTTTAGCGCCGTCGCCCTCTGGATCGGCCTGACGGGAGAGGGCACGAATGTCGCCTTCGGCGGCATGTTCGTCGACGACGCCTTCGCCCGCTTCGCCAAAGTCGCGATCCTGCTGAGCGCGGCGGCGGTGCTACTGATGTCCGAAGGCTACATGGCCCGGCGCGGCATTCTGAAGTTCGAGTATCCCATGCTGGTGTCGCTGGCGGCTGTGGGCATGATGATGATGGTCTCCGCCGGGGACCTGATGGCCCTCTATATGGGGCTGGAGCTGCAATCGCTCGCCCTCTACGTTGTGGCCTCCCTGCGCCGCGACAGCGTGAAATCGACCGAAGCTGGCCTCAAATACTTCGTCCTTGGCGCGCTGTCCTCGGGCCTGCTGCTCTACGGCGCCTCCATGGTCTACGGCTATACCGGCACGACGCTGTTCTCCGGCATCGTGACGGCGGCCAGCGATGATGTCTCCATCGGCCTATTGCTGGGCCTCGTGTTCCTGATGGCCGGCTTCGCGTTCAAGGTCTCCGCCGTGCCGTTCCACATGTGGACGCCCGACGTCTATGAGGGCGCGCCGACGCCGATCACCGCCTTCTTCGCCACCGCGCCCAAGCTGGCGGCGATGGCCCTGTTCGCCCGCGTGATGCACGACGCGTTCGGCGGCGCGGTCGCCGATTGGCAGCAGATCATGGCACTTCTGTCTGTCTGCTCCATGTTCCTGGGCGCCTTCGCGGCCATCGGACAGACCAATATCAAACGGCTGATGGCGTTTTCGTCCATCGCGCATATGGGCTACGCGCTGATGGGTCTGGCCGCGGGCACCGTGCTCGGCGTGCAGGCGATGCTGGTCTACATGGCGATCTACGTGACGATGAACGTGGGCACCTTCGCCTTCATCCTTATGATGGAGCGGGACGGCGCGCCCGTCACCTCCATCTCCGCGCTAAACATGTACGCGCGCCGCGCACCGGGTAAGGCGCTGGCGATGCTGGTCCTGCTCTTCTCCCTCGCTGGCGTGCCACCGATGTTGGGCTTCTTCGGCAAACTCTACGTGCTGCGCGCCGCTTATGAAGGGGGCCTGGCGTGGCTGGCCATCGCGGGGGTCATCGCCTCGGTGATCGGCGCCTATTACTACCTGCGCATCGTCTTCTTCATGTACTTTGGCGATCCCGAACAGCAGGGCCTGGACGAGGGCGGGCGCACGCCGGTCCTGTCGGGTTTGCTGGTCGCCTCGGCGGCGGTGATGGTGCTGGGCATCATCAACATGTTCGGCGTCGAGGGCGCGGCGGCGGCTGCGGCGGCGGCGCTCGTCAACTGAGCCGCCGGGTCCAGCTGAAATCCCCTCCGGGGGGAGTTTAAGTGGAACAGAGAAGCTATGGGTGATTTCCCCGATGGCGTTGATCGCCGTGTCTTGGAGACGGCCACCTCCACCATGGAGGAAGCCGCCCGCGCGATGCCCGTCCCCATGCCCACCTGGATCCTCGCTCTGCGCCAAACCGGCGGGCGCGGGCGCCGGGGCCGGGCCTGGGTCATGCCCGAAGGCAACTTCGCCGCGACGCTGGTGATGCGGGCGCAGGAACCGCCCGCGCAGCGTGCCCTGCGATCCTTCGTAGCGGCGCTGGCGCTGCGCGAGGCGATGGTCGCCGTGACGGGGCGCGAGGAGGCCTTTGCCCTCAAATGGCCCAACGATGTGCTGATGAATGGCGGCAAGGTCGCTGGTATCTTGCTGGAGGGGCTGCCCCAAGACCACCTGGCCATCGGGATCGGCGTCAACCTGGCCCATGCGCCAGCGGCGGAACAGGTTGAGGAACATGCCGTGCGCCCCGTCGCCCTTGGCGCGCCCGTGACGCCTGAGGCCTTCTTGACCCACCTCGCCGCCGCCTACGCCCGCTTCGAGGATCAGTTTACCACCTACGGCTTCGCGCCCATCCGCACCGCGTGGCTCGCCCGCGCCGCGCGGCTGGGAGAGGTCATCACCGCCCGCACGCCGCAGGCGGAGACGACCGGCACCTTCGCCGGCGTGGACGAGACCGGCGCGCTCGCGCTAGACACCGCCAAAGGCCGTGTGCACATCGCCGCCGCCGAGGTCTATTTCTGAGGGAGGCCGCCCATGCTGCTGGCCATCGATTGCGGGAACACCAACACTGTCTTCTCCATCTGGGACGGCACGGAATTCGTCGGCACCTGGCGCACGGCGACCGAATGGCAGCGCACGGCGGACCAATACTACGTCTGGCTGTCGACGCTGATGAAATTGCAGGGCCTCGATGTGGAGGTCACGGATGTGATCGTCTCCTCCACCGTCCCGCGCGTCGTCTTCAACCTTCGGGTCCTCTGCGACCGTTACTTCGGCACGCGGCCCTATGTCGTCGGCAAGCCCGATTGCCTGCTGCCCGCCTCGCCGCGGGTGGACGAGGGCACGCAGATCGGTCCGGACCGGCTGGTCAACACCGCGGGCGCCTACGACCGGTTCGGCGGGGATCTGATCGTGGTGGATTTCGGCACCGCGACGACCTTCGACGTCGTGGATCATGATGGCGCCTATGTGGGCGGTGTGATCGCGCCAGGCGTGAACCTCAGCCTCGAGGCGCTGCACAGCGCCGCCGCCGCGTTGCCCCATGTCGACATCTCCAAGCCGCAGGCGGTGGTGGGCACCAACACCGTCGCCTGTATGCAAAGCGGTGTCTTCTGGGGCTATGTCGGCCTCGTGCGCGAGATTTGCGCCCGGATCAAAGCCGAACGCGACCGGCCCATGCGCGTGGTCTCGACAGGCGGGCTCGCGCCCCTATTTCAACAATCCGAAGCGCTCTTCGATGCGTGGGAAGACGATTTGACGATGCACGGGCTGCTCGTCATCCATCGCTACAACAAGGAAAACTCATAACAAATGAGCAGTGAAAGACTGATCTACCTGCCCCTGGGGGGGGCGGGCGAAATTGGCATGAACGCCTACGTCTACGGCTACGGCCCCGCGGATGCGGAGCGCCTGATCGTCGTCGATCTGGGCGTGACCTTCCCCGATATGGACGGCACGCCGGGCGTGGACCTGATCCTGCCCGATATCGCCTGGCTGGAAGCGCGCAAGGACCGGATCGAGGGGGTGTTCATCACCCACGCGCACGAAGATCACGTGGGCGCAGTCGCGCATACGTTCGAACGGCTCGGCGTGCCGATCTATGCCCGGCCCTTTACCGCCAACATCGCGCGGCGCAAGATGGACGAACACGGCCATCCCGAAGAGGCCGTGCGCGTCACCGGCGCTTGGCCGGAGCAGGTGGCGGCGGGCCCTTTCAAGGTTGGCTTCCTGCCCATCTCGCACTCCATCCCCGAATCCGCGGGCCTCGTGATCGACAGCCCCGAGGGCCGCGTGATCCATTCGGGTGACTTCAAGCTCGACCCGACCCCCGTTGTGGGGGAGGCGTGGGACCCCGAACTCTGGGCCGAGGTGGCCAAGGGCGGCGTCAAGGCGCTGATCTGCGATTCGACCAACGTCTTCTCCGAAACGCCGGGCCGGTCGGAAGTCACCGTCGGGCCAGAGATCGAGGCGCTGGTGGCCGAGGCCAAGGGCATGGTCGTCGCGACCACTTTCGCCTCCAACGTGGCGCGGGTGAAGACACTGGCGGAGGCGGCCAGCCGCGCGGGCCGCTCCGTCTGCCTGCTGGGCCGGGCCATGCGGCGGATGATC
>JBCDFL010000104.1:0-11429 GCA_039178165.1 Pseudomonadota bacterium
GCAGTCGGTGCCGTAGCGGGCGCGCAGGAGTGGCTCTGGGTCCGCGATGTGCAGGGTGTCGAGCGGTGTCTCGACAGCGAAACCGCCGAGGCTCAGCAGAACGAACCGGCCTTGCACCGCGTCGGTCAGCCAGCCGCCGTTCAGGGGGGCGTCGATGATGGGCTCACCCACCAGCGAATGATCGCCCGTTTGCAGGCTAAGGCCCGCGAGCGAGCAGGGGGCGGACAGTCGGCCCGAATTGATCAGCTTGCGGGCGAAGGGGTGATCGGCGGCGAGGCGCAGGACCTCGTCGCGGAAGAGCGCCTCGATCGGGCTTTTGGGCGTCATGAAGCCAGTGGCGCGGGCGGAGTTGAGGATGTTTTCCTGCGAGCCGTGGCTGCGCTCTTCCTGATACGTGTCCAGCAGGGCCGCGTCTGCGCCATTGAGGACCGCAGCCAGTTTCCAGCCCAGATTGTCGACATCCTGAACGCCGCCATTGCCCCCGCGCGCGCCGAAGGGCGACACGACATGGGCGCTGTCCCCGACGAAGATCACGCGGCCATGCACGAACTGATCCAGCTTGGCGCAGCGGAATTTGTAGACGCTCATCCAGTCGAGGCGGAAGGGCACGTCCCCGATGATCGCCTTGATGCGGGGGACCACCTTCTCTTCGGTCGCCTCCTCCTTGGGGTCCGTCTCTGGCCCCAATTGCAGGTCGATCCGGTAGATGTTGTCGGGCTGTTTGTGCAGCAGCGCGGACTGGCCCTGGTGGAAGGGCGGGGCGAACCAGAACCAGCGTTCGGGCGCGTCGGTCTGGAACGGACTTTGCTCCAGCTCCACGTCGACGATCAGGAAATGCTCTTCGAAGGTTTGGCCCTCGAACGGCAGGTCCATGCGCTTGCGGGTGGGGGAACCGGCGCCTTCGCAGGCGAGGTAGTACTGCGCTTCAAGCGTGTAGAGGCCGTCGGGCGTTTCTACGTCGATCTCGACGTGATCGCCGCGGTCGCGATGTGCGGTGACTTTGTTCAGGAACCGCAAGTCCACGCCCAGCTCTTGCGCGCGCTCAACCAGGTATTGTTCGACGTAATATTGCTGCAGGTTGATGAAGGCGGGGTATTTGTGGCCGTCCTCGGGCAGCAAATCGAAGCTGTAGACTTCGTCAGCGCCGTGAAACAGGCGCCCGATCTTCCAGGTCACGCCCTTGGCCAGCATCCGCTCCCCGATGCCGAGGCGATCGAAGATTTCCAACGTGCGCTTGGCCCAGCAGATCGCACGCGAGCCGACGGAGACGACGTTGTTGTCGTCCAGAACCACCGCCTTAATCCCGCGCTGCGCGAGATCAATGGCCATGGCGAGGCCGATCGGGCCGGCGCCGACGATCACGGCGGGGTGCCGCGGCTCCGCCTCCGTCAGGCCCGGGGGCGGGGTGTAGGGGAAGGGGGCGTAGTCATAGGCCATGAAAGGCTCCCTTTGGATGAACCGATGGACGGGGTCGTGCGTTTGGCGGGCAACTCGGATCAGATTGGAGGCCCACAATGGCACAGGATACTGCAACCGACATCCCGCTTGAGGCGCGGGAGGCCCATTGGGGCTGGACCCTGGCGCTGGGGTTTCTGGCGCTGGTCGGGGGGCTGGCCGGGTTTTTGAACCCGTTCGCCGCGACGCTGACGGCAGAGCTGCTGGTGGCGGGCTTTGCGCTGGCGCTGGGCGTGATGCAGATCGGCCTTGCCGTGCGGCAGATGCGGAACCGGTGGTGGAACGCGTTTGGCGGCGTTCTGTTCATCCTGTTCGCGCTGTCGCTGTTGCTGAACCCGCTGGCGGGCCTTGTGTCGCTGACGATCTTTGCCGCGTCCTTCTTTGTCGCGAGCGGTGCGGTGCGCATCTGGCTGGCCCTGCGCAGCCGGCCCGCGCAGGGCTGGGGCTGGATGCTGCTGTCGGGCGCGGTGTCGATTGCGCTGGCGGGCGTGGTGTTCTGGAACTTGCCTAGTGCGGCGCTGACGCTGCTGGGTCTGCTGTTGGCCATTGACCTCACGATGTTCGGCGCCGCGCTGGTGGCGGCGGCGCTGGCGCAGCGGCGAGCCTGATCACTCGGCATCGGAATAGTCCTTGCGCGCCAGTTTCCAGAGCGTCCAGGCGGCCGTGCCGCCGAAGAACACGGTCGAAATGCCAATCGCCTCCCACCCCGCCGCGCCGATGGGCAGGCCGCGGTAGATGAGGGCGCCGATCATAAACGCCAGCCCTGCGACCGAAAAGGCGAGGCGGAACATCAGGTCCTTGCGGGTGGGGCCGAATTTATTGGTCATGTCGGCTCCAGCGCGAATTGGGTGCTGAGGGAGAAGGCGATGAGGACCGCCGTGATCGCCAGGAGGCCGCGCCGTTCCTGTTTGTCCTCGGGGCTGCGGAGGAAGTGACCGAAGACGGTGAGGCTGGCGCGGGGTCCGGGGAAGGTGACGCCGGATTGCGCCACCGCGCGGCGGCGCAGGCGCAAAAGCGTCCGGGCGACCATGAAAGTCCACGCCGCGAAGAGCAGCGCCTGCAGCGTCAGGAAGATCACCGCCGGCGCGCTCATCCCTGCAGCGCCTCCCACATGTCCTTGTCGCGCTGAGCGGTCCAGATGCGGGGGGTGGCGATGCCCATAGCCTCGTCATAGGCGCGGGCGACGTTGAAGGGCAGGCAATGCTCGTAGATCGCGTAGTCGCTGAATTTTGGATCGCAGGCGGCCCTAACGGCGTCCCAGGCTTCCTTGAGGCTGCCGCCGCGGGCCGCGACCCGTGCGGCGGGCGCGTAGGTGGAGGCGACGAAGTCGGCGGTGCTGTCGAGGGCTGCGTTCACCATGTCTTTGCCGACCAGCGCATCACCGCGCCCGGGGGCGATGGCGTCGAGGTCGAAGGTGCGGATGGCTTCGAGCGTTTTGGGCCAGTCATGGAAATGGCCGTCTCCGCAGTAGCAGGCTGAGTGGTATTCGACGATATCGCCCGTGAACATGACATTCTGGTCGGGCACATGGATCACCGCGTCGCCTGCCGTGTGCGCGCGGCCGAGTTGCATGATGTCGACGCGGCGTTTGCCTAAGAAGACGCTCATCCGCCCGGTGAAAGCGGTGGTGGGCCAGGTCAGGCCGGGAATGTCCTCGTGTCCTTGAAAGAGGCGGGGGAAGCGGTCGAATTCGCTGTCCCAATCCTCTTGCCCGCGTTCGGCGACCATGCTGCGCGCCTTTTCGGACATGATGATCTGCGGCGCGCCATAGGCCGAAGCGCCTAGGACGCGGACGGCGTGGTAATGGGTCAGGACCAGGTGGCTGATTGGCTTGTCGGTGACCTCGCGCACCTTTTCGATGACTTTGTTCGCAAGGCGCGGGGTGGCCTGCGCTTCGACGATCATGACGCTCTCATCGCCGATGATGACACCAGAATTTGGGTCTCCTTCGGCGGTGAAGGCCCAAAGGCCGTCGCCCACTTCGGTGAAAGAGATCGCTTTTTCGGTCATGTCGCCTGCGGAGGCGAAGGCCTTTGCCATACTGGGTGTTCCTTTTTGTGTCTGTTGGCGTGGGGGCCAGCCCCCACACCCCCGGGATATTTGGGACCCAAAGAAGGGTTCAGCGTTTGTATGGATCATCCAGCGCAGGCAGGATCTTGGCGGTGCAATCGCCGAAGCCGATGCGGTAGCCGTCGCCTTGGGCGTGGCCGTGGAGGCCCAGCGTGTCGCCGTCTTCGATGAAGCTGCGTTGCTCGCCCGTGTCGAGCGTGATTGGTTCTTTTCCGCCCCAGCTGAGTTCGAGAAGCGCGCCGCGCTGGTGCTTTTCGGGACCGGAAATGGTGCCGGAGCCGAGGAGGTCTCCAGGCGTCATTGGGCAGCCGCTGGTCGTGTGGTGCGCCAGTTGCTGGGCGGAGGAATAGTACATCTCGTTGTAGTTGGTGTGCGCGATGGTGGTGGGTGCCTTGCCCTCGGGGGCGAGGGTCACGCTGAGGTCGATGTTGTAAAGCATCGGGCCGGTGTCCTTCAGGTGGTCCAGCAGCTCGAACTCGCGTTCGGGGCAGTGGGTGCGGAACGGCTCCAGCGCCGCCTTCGTCACGATCCAAGGGCTGATGGAGGTGGCGGTGGCCTTGGCCTGGAAGGGGCCGAGGGGCTGGTATTCCCAGGCCTGGATGTCGCGGGCGGACCAGTCGTTCAGAAGGACATAGCCGAAGATCGCAGCGTCCGCTTCGTCCACGGTGATCGGGCCGTCGGAGGTGGTGCCGACGATGGCGCCCATCTCCAGCTCGATATCGAAGCGTTGGGACGGGGCGAAGCGGGGCAGGTCGTCATTCGGGCCTTTCAGCTGGCCCCAGGGGCGGCGGATGTCGGTGCCGGAGACGACGACCGACGAGGCGCGGCCGTTGTAGCCGATGGGGATATGCAGCCAGTTGGGCGGCAGCGCGTTTTCGGGACCGCGGAACATGGTGCCGACATTGGTGGCGTGGTGGCGGCCGGCGTAGAAATCGGTGAATTCGGCAACGACCATGGGCATATGCAGTTCGGCATTGGCCATGGGCACGAGGAGTGGTTCGACCTTGGCCCGTTCGGCGCTTCCTTGGGCCAGAAGGGCAGTGAGGCGCTCGCGCAGGGCGGCCCAGAGGGCTGGGCCTTCTTCCATCACTTCGTTCCAGAAGGGCACGTCGAAAAGCGGGTGATCTGTCAGGGCCACGACGCCTGCCTCTTCGGCGGCGGCCATATCGAGGATCATGTCGCCAATGGCCACCCCGCAGCGTGGATCGTCCCCGTCCACGGAAAACACGCCGTAGGGCAGGTTGTTGAGGGGGAAGTCGGCGTCCGGGCTGTTAGCGGTGTCGACCCAGGAGAGTTGCAGGGGCATGTGGCGTCTTTCGTCTCAGTGGCGGTGCGCAATGAATGCGCACCCTACGGTGCGGTAGGGGGCGGTCACTTGGTACCCGAGGTCCCGTCGAATTTCTTTTCGATATCAGTCCAGCAGTCGATGTAATCGTCCTGCAGAAGCGCTTCGGTCGCGGCGAAGGCCGTGAGGTGCTGGGGGAAGCGGGTTTCGAACATGAAGGACATGGTGTTGTCCAGCTTCACCGGTTCAAGGTCTGCGTTCGACGCACCCTCGAACGCGTTCTTGTCCGGCCCATGGGGCAGCATCATGTTGTGCAGGGACATGCCGCCGGGCACGAAGCCTTTGGGCTTGGCGTCGTACTGGCCGTAAATGTTGCCCATCAGCTCGGACATGATGTTCTTGTGGTACCAGGGCGGGCGGAACGTGTCTTCAGCCACCATCCAGCGTTCGCGGAAGAGGACGAAGTCGATATTGGCCGTGCCCTCGACGCCCGAGGGGGCGGTTAGAACGGTGAAGATCGACGGGTCGGGGTGGTCGAAGAGGACGGCGCCGACGGGGCAGTAGGTCTTTAGGTCGTATTTCACCGGGGCGTAGTTGCCGTGCCAGGCGACGACGTCGAGGGGGGAATGGCCGATCTTGGTCTCGTGAAACTGGCCGCACCATTTGACGGTGACAGTGGAGGGCGCCTCGCGGTCCTCGAAGGCGGCGACGGGGGTTTTAAAGTCCCGGCGGTTGGCCATGCAATTGGCGCCGATGGGCCCGCGGCCCGGCAGGTGGAACTTTTGGCCGTAGTTTTCGCAGACAAAGCCGCGGGCGGGCCCTTCGAGCACTTCGACCCGGTAGACGAGGCCGCGGGGGATGATGGCGATTTCCTGCGGCTCCAGGTCGATGATCCCGAGTTCGGTGCAGAAGCGCAGGCGGCCCTCTTGCGGGACGATTAGCAGTTCGCTGTCGGCGGAGTAGAAATAGGCGTCCACCATAGACGCGGTGACGAGGTAGATATGGCTGGCCATGCCGACCTGGGTGTTCACGTCGCCCGCTGTGGTCATGGTGCGCATGCCGGTCAGCCAGGTCGCGTCCTGCCCGTCATGAGCCACGGGGTCCCAGCGGTATTGGCCGAGGGAGGTCACATCCTCCACCACGTGCGGCGCGGATTTCCAGTAGGGCAGCTCTATGCGCTGGAAGCGGTGCGTGTGCCTGACCGACGGGCGGATGCGGTAGCACCAGGTCCGCTCGTTCTGGTGGCTGGGCGCCGTGAAGGCCGTGCCGCTGAGCTGTTCGCCATAGAGGCCGTAATTGCATTTCTGGGGCGAGTTCATGCCCTGGGGCAGCGCGCCGGGCAGCGCTTCGGTCTCAAAATCGTTGCCGAAGCCGGGCATGTAGCCCGTCGTCGTGCCGTCCTGGGACGGGGCCTGGACGAAGGTATGGAGGTGCGTTGGGCGATTCATGTGCGTTCTCCCTTGCTGGTTTGGCCCTGGCCTAATAGTTGTTTTTGTAACTAACAAGGGCGCGTGATGTCGGATTTCGATCTTCGGGGCTTTTTGCCCTACCTCCTGAACCAGGCAGCGGAGGCGGCGAGCCTCGACTTTCAGCAGTACTACAAGGACCGCTACGGCATGCTGCGAACCGAATGGCGGGTGCTGTTTCACCTTGGGATTTTCGAGCGGATGACGGCCTCCGACATCTCGGCCCGGGCGCGGATTCACAAGACCAAGATCAGCCGCGCGGTGAGCCGGCTGGAGGCGCGGCGGTTCTTGGAACGCACCCGCGATATGGAGGATCGGCGAGTCGAATGGCTGAGCCTGACGCAGGCGGGTCAGGCCGCCTACCGCGATCTGCGCGGGGTGGCGGCGCGCTACGACCGCGCGCTGGAGGAGGAGATCGGCGCGGACGACATGGCGGCGCTGAAGCGGATCTTGCAGGTGTTGGCGGCGCGTTAGGCGGGCCTAGAAATCGACGCTGACGCTGGGCAGGTTCAGCGCCTTCATCAGGTCGCGTAATTCCTGGCGCGCCGCGACGTTTGAGATATTGAGCGCTTTGACCCCGATGTCCTTGAGGTCCAGCAGCGTAAGGCCACGCGGGAAGAGCTCGCGGAAGATCACACGCTCCGAAAAGCCGGGCGCGGTGCGGAAGCCGATGCGCTTGCTGAGGCCGGTCAGCGCACGCTCCATCTTTTCCTTGTTGACCATGCGCTGGGTACCGATGCGGTTGCGCACGACGACCCAGTCGACCGCCGACAGCCCCGCTTGGGCGCGCAGTTGTCGCGCATTCCAGACCATTTCGGAATAGACGGACGGGCCAAGGATCTTTTCCCCACTCGGGTCGGTCTTGGCTAGCAGATCGAAGTCGACAAAGCTGTCGTTGAGCGGCGTGACCAGCGTGTCGGCCAGCGAATGCGCCACCTGGCTGAGCCGTGTGTGAGAGCCCGGGCAGTCGATCAGGATGAAGTCAGATGCGGGCTCAAGCTCCGCCACGGCCATGGACAGGCGGCGGTCGTAGACGTTTTCGCCTGGTTTTAGCGCCGCACCGTCGATCTCGGGCAGTTCGTGCAGGCGCGGGGTGGGAAGATCCAACCCGGCCTCGGCCATGAAGGCCGCGCGATTTTCCAGATAGCTGCCGAAGCTGCGTTGCCGCAGGTCCAGATCCAGCGTGCCGACCCGGTGGCCCAGCCGCACGAGCGCCGTGGCCAGGTGAATGGAGACGGTCGATTTGCCCGCGCCGCCCTTTTCGTTCCCCACGACGATGATATGCGCCATCACTCGGTCCCCAACACCTCTGCCTTGAGCAGTATTGATTGGCGCATACCATATGTGGGTGGGGCTGTCTTGCCTAGTCCGCCCATGCGTCGCGGCGCATATATCTGACCCCATGCTCCCGGGGACGCGACCGTACGGTCTGTTAATCCTCGGGTTGCCTTGATATGTCACCCGTCTACTTTTGCGATAGTAAACAAATGGCTAGGAGACCGGTCGGTTGAAGGTCAGTAAGCACCCGAATTTACGCCTCAGACTGCGCGCGGATACGCAAGCGTCCCACGCGGCGCTGGACGCGCGCGTGTCCGAGTTTGATCTAACCACGCGATTTGGCGTTACGGCCCTTTTGCAGATGCAGATCACGGGCTTGCAGGCCGTGACATCGGACGGCGGCACATCGGCCAATCTGCGCGCCGACATGATCGCGCGGGCCGCCGACGACCTGGCCGCGCTTGGCTGCACGGCACCCCAAGCGCCGGCGATGCCAGGGCCGGTGGACCCGGTTGCGGTGGATTATGTGTTCCTCCGCTCGCGAATGGGCAGCCGCGTGCTCGCGCTGCGCTGGAAAGCCTCCACCGACACGGCGGTCCAGCGGGCTGGCCGCTACTTCACCGCCCCGGACGGTCTGGGCGACTGGCGGACGTTCCGCCGCTGGGCCGAAACACAGCCCGCCACAGGCGCCCAAGCGGACCGCGCCGTGGCGGACGCCGCCCGCCTTTTCACACATTTCGAGGCGTGCGCCACACGCGCGGCCCAGACGCAGGAGCCGACACATGCCTGAGCAGCAACCCGTCGATGACACCGCCGTCGACCTGACCAATTGCGACCGGGAGCCGATCCATATCTTGGGCAACGTGCAGTCCTACGGGTGCCTGATCGCAGTCTCGGTGGATTGGCTGATCACCCACGCCTCGGCCAATTGCGACGTCCATCTGGGGCTGGAGGCCGAAGACCTGATCGGCACACGCTTTTCCGACGCATTCTCGGGCGAGGTGATCCACACGCTGCGCACGCGCATGCAGGTGCTGACGCACCAAGACGGCGCGGCGCGCATATTTGGCCTTCAACTGCTGGGGGATGAGCGGCGGTTCGATGTCTCCATCCATCAGGTTGAGGCACATATCGTCCTGGAATTCGAACAGCGCGACGGCGACGCGCCCAGCTTTGACGATTCCGGCACGGTGCAGGCGTTGATCGCGCGGGTGAAGCGGCAAACCACACTGGACAAGATGGCGCAAACGGCGGCGCGCGGGCTCAAAATGCTGTCGGGGTTCGACCGCGTCATGGTCTACCGCTTCAACGACGATGACAGCGGCACTGTGATCGCCGAGATGGCGGAGGCCGGCCAGACGCCCTACAAAGGCCTGCGCTTCCCGGCCAGCGACATTCCGAAACAGGCGCGGGCGCTTTACACTCGCAGCCTCTTGCGCCTGATCGCGGATGTCGATGACACGCCCTACCCCATCCGGCCCGAGCGCGACCCCAACGGCAATCCGCTGGACCTGTCCCTGGCGGTCACGCGCGCGGTCTCTCCGATCCATCTGGAATACCTGCGCAATATGGGCGTGCAGGCCTCCATGTCGGTGTCGATCCTGCGGGGCGGCAAGCTTTGGGGCCTCTTTGCCTGTCACCACCGCACGCCGCTCTACATCAATTACGAGTCCCGCAGCGCAGTGGAGCTGTTTGCGCAGCTGTTCAACTACGAGCTGGACCAGCTGGAACTGAACAAAGAGCTGTCGGAACTCGATCAGGTGCGCGAGCTGCACGACCAATTGATGGCGCAATTGTCGGGCGGTCAAAGCATGCTCGACATCTTCGATGTCTTTGCCGAAAGCATCAATTCCGTCATCTCGTTCGACGGCGCCGCGATTTATTCCGAGGGGACCTATAAGAGCACCGGCTCGGCACCCACCCAGGAAGAATTCATGGGCCTGGCGCGGTTTTTGAACACGACGCCCGCGGCACAGGTCTACGCAACAAATGCCTTGGCAGAGCGGTTTCCGCGGGCCGAGGGGTTTGGGGACCGGGTCGCGGGCCTGCTTGCCCTGCCGATCTCGCGCACGCCGCGGGACTATCTGGTCCTCTTCCGGCGGGAGATCGCCAATTCCGTGACCTGGGCCGGCAATCCGGAAAAGCCCGTCGATCTGGGCCCCAACGGCATCCGGCTGACCCCGCGCAAAAGCTTCGATGCGTGGCAAGAGGTGGTGCGCGGCCAGTCCGCAGCCTGGCGCGACAGCGAGCTGCGCGCAGCGAACGCGTTGCGCGTCACGCTGCTGGAAGTGGTGCTGAAGATGGCGCACGAACAGAACCAGCAGCGCAAGCGCGCGCAGGACCAGCAGGAGCTGCTCATCGCAGAGCTGAACCACCGGGTCCGCAACATCCTCAACCTGATCCGCGGACTGGTCAGCCAGGGCGGCGACACCGCCACGAATATCGAGGCCTACCGCTCCGTCCTGGACGCGCGCATCTACTCGCTGGCGCGCGCGCACGATCAGCTGACCCAAACGGAGTGGAGCTGGACGCCCCTGCACACGCTGATCGAGACCGAAGTGCAGGCCTTTGTCACCGCGAAGCAATCCCGGGTGGTGCTGACCGGCGATACGCTGGAACTGCCGCCGACCGCATTCACGACATTGGCGCTGGTGATCCACGAATTGGTAACGAATTCGGCCAAATACGGGGCGCTGAACGACTCCCGCGGCTCCGTTGCCGTGGACGTGCGGCTGCAGCCCGATGGCGCCGCGTCGATCAGTTGGCGCGAGCAGAATGGACCGCCTGTGCAGGCGCCTACGCGGCGCGGCTTCGGCACGACGATCATTGAACGCTCTATCCCGTTCGAGCTGAACGGGATGGCCGACATCCGCTTCCGCATGACGGGGGTGGAGGCGGACTTCATGATTCCCGCGCCGCATGTGCGCGCCGGCACCCCCACCGAGCCCGCTGCTGAGGCCAGCGCAAAGGTGGTGCCCTTCGTACGGCTGGACGGGCACTGCCTGGTGCTGGAGGACAATATGATCATCGCGCTCGATGCCTCCGACATCCTGCACGACCTCGGCGCGACATTCGTCAGCACGGCGAGCCGGGTAAGCGACGCCATGGCGCTGCTGGACAGCGAAGATATCGCGTTCGCCCTGCTCGACGTGAATTTGGGGGACGAGGTCTCGCTGCCCGTGCTGGAGCGGTGCCTCGCCGACGGTATCCCGGCGATCCTTGCGACAGGCTATGGCGCGGACACCAACATCACCTCCGCCTTCCCGGAGTTGTCGATCATCAAAAAACCCTACGGCGCCGATCAGGTCAAAGAGGTGCTGGCGCAGCTCAACATCGCGACCAGTTAAAGGGCGCCAAACGCAAAACGCCCCCGCGTGGCGGGGGCGTTTCGTGTCATCAAGGCGGAGCGCTTTAGAAGCCCAGGCCTTCGTATTTCTTCTTGAACTTGGACACGCGGCCGCCGGTGTCCATCAGGCGCGATGTGCCGCCGGTCCACGCCGGGTGCACGGACGGATCGATGTCCAGCGCCAGCGTATCGCCTTCGCTGCCCCAGGTGGATTTCATCTGCACCTCGGTGCCGTCGGTCATTTTGACGGTGATGAGGTGATAGTCGGGATGGGTATCCGATTTCATGCCGAGGCTCCGTCTTTGCGAGGTTTGTAATTCGTCTTCTCTGCGATCCGGGCCGATTTGCCCCGGCGCGAGCGCAGATAGTACAGCTTGGCGCGGCGCACGCGGCCGCGGCGCACGACGGTGATGCTGTCGATGTTAGTCGAGAAGAGGGGGAACACACGCTCCACACCCTCGCCGAAGGAAATCTTGCGCACGGTGAACGACGCGGCGATGCCGCCGCCTTTGCGCGCGATGCAGACGCC
>JBCDFL010000105.1:0-11425 GCA_039178165.1 Pseudomonadota bacterium
CCACGCCCGACTTCATCCCAGCAATCAGCCCGTTGAAAAGAAAAGGGGGAGGCGCGAGGCCTCCCCTAAGTCTCGCCGTTCAGGCTCCCTATGTTAACCGCCCGGTACTTTTCTGCCTGCGGCCTGAACGTCGTCAGGGGCGAGCGCACCCGCCCCGGAAAAGGTGGGAAGGAACAACGTACCGTTCCCACCCCGTCTCGTCGGGAACGGACCGAAGCCCGCCCCCTCGCGGCCCCTAAGGGGCCCGCTTTCCTCAGCTACACCCGCTCGTTGCGCCGCAGGTGTTGCACTTCATGCAGGTGCCGTTGCGCACCAGCGTGTAGTTGCCGCATTCGCCGCAGGCCTCGCCCTCGTAGCCCTGCATCTTTGCTTTTGTGCGGGCGTCCATCAGCGTCGCGGTGGCAAGCCCGCCGCCATCTGCTGTCTCGGGCACCAGCGTCTCCAAAGCGGCGGAGGCGTCGACACCACCCTGAAGAACCACCAGGTCCTGCGGCAGTCGCTTGCGGAGGTAGCCGGTCGAGCTGATCGATTTCAGCACTTCCAGCGACTTGGTCGCCGCGCTGTCGGACATCTCGCTGACGTTGGAGATGCCTTCGGCCACAACGCCCTGCCCGATGCTGTCGAAGCTTTCACCTTCGGGCTTCACATGCGCCAAGTCCGTGCGGTCGAGGTAGGACACCGCCAGCTCGCGGAAAATGTAGTCGAGGATCGAGGTCGCATTCTTGATGCTGTCGTTCCCCTGCACCATCCCGGCGGGCTCGAACTTGGTGAAGGTGAAGGCGTCCACAAACTCCTCCAGCGGCACGCCGTATTGCAGGCCCACGGAGACGGCGATGGCGAAGTTGTTCATCATCGCGCGGAAGCCAGCGCCTTCCTTGTGCATGTCGATGAAGATCTCACCCAAGGAGCCGTCGGAATATTCACCCGTCCGCAGGTAGACCTTGTGGCCCCCGACGATCGCCTTCTGGGTATAGCCCTTGCGGCGCTCCGGCATCTTTTCGCGGTGGGAGCGTGCGATCTCCTTGACGATGATCTTCTCGACGATCTTCTCGGCCAGGACAGCGGCTTTCTCCTGCGGCGCACCGGCTTCCAGCACCTCCAGCGCCTCGTCGTCATCCTCCACCAGCGCGGCGGCCAGCGGTTGGGACAGCTTGGAGCCGTCGCGATAAAGCGCGTTGGCCTTCACGCCGAGGGTGTGCGACAGCTCGTAAGCCGCCTGGCAGTCCGCGATGGTCGCATCGTTCGGCATGTTGATCGTCTTGGAGATCGCGCCGGAGATGAAGCTTTGCGCCGCGGCCATCATGGTGATGTGGCTGTTCACGCTCAGGAACCGCTTACCCTTCTTCCCGCACGGGTTCGCGCAGTCGAAGATCGCGTAGTGCTCTTCCTTCAGATGCGGCGCGCCTTCCAGCGTCATCGTTCCGCAGACGTGGTCGTTCGCGGCGTCGATATCCGCCTTCGAGAAGCCCAGGTGGCGCAGCAGGTCAAAGCTTGGATCGTTCAGCTTGTCCTGCGGCAGGCCCAGAACGCGGGTGCAGAACTCCTCCCCCAGCGTCCACTGGTTGAAGACGAAGCGGATGTCGAACGCGCTTTCCAGAGCGGCGTCCACCTTCTTCAGCTCCGCGGGCCCGAACCCGTGCCCCGCGAGGGAGGTGTGGTTGATGCCCGGCGCGTTACCGATGGTGCCGTGGCCGACCGCGTAGCTGACGATCTCCTCGATCTGCGCCAAACCGTAGCCCAAGTTCTCAAGCGCTGCGGGGACCGAGCGGTTGATGATCTTGAAGTAACCACCCCCGGCGAGCTTCTTGAACTTCACGAGGGCGAAGTCCGGCTCGATCCCGGTCGTGTCGCAGTCCATCACAAGGCCGATGGTCCCTGTCGGCGCGATCACGGTGGATTGCGCGTTGCGGTAGCCGTGCTTGGTGCCCAGCTCCAGCGCCTCGTCCCAGACGGCCATGGCGACGTCGATCAGACGGCTGTCGGGACAGTTTGCGTGATCCAGCGGCACGGGTTTCACGGCCAGCTGCTCGTAGCCTTCCGTGGCCCCATAAGCGGCGGTGCGGTGGTTGCGCATGACGCGCAGCATGTGGTCCGCGTTCTTCTTGTAGCCGGGGAACGGCCCCTGCTCACCCGCCATCTCGGCGGAGGTGGTGTAGGCGACGCCGGTCATGATTGCCGTCAGCGCGCCGCACAAGCTGCGGCCCGCGTCACTGTCGTAGGACATGCCCATGTTCATCAGCAGACCGCCGATATTGGCGTAGCCGAGGCCTAGCGTACGGAAGTCATAGGACCGCTGCGCAATCTCCTTGGAGGGGAACTGCGCCATCATCACGCTGATCTCCAGCGTCACGGTCCACAGGCGCGACGCGTGCATGTAGTCCTCGACCTGGAACTCACCGTCCTTCAGGAACGTCAACAGGTTCATTGACGCAAGGTTGCAGGCCGTGTCGTCCAGGAACATGTATTCCGAGCACGGGTTGGAGCCGCGGATCGCGCCGTCTTCGGGGCAGGTGTGCCAGTCATTCACCGTATCGTGGAACTGGATGCCGGGATCGGCACAGGCCCAGGCGGCGTGGCCGACCTGTTCCCACAGATCACGGGCGCGCACGGTCTTGACGACGCTGCCGTCGACGCGGCTGGTCAACTCCCAATCGGCGTCCTTTTCGACCGCCTTCAGGAAGGCGTTGGTCACCCGGATCGAGTTGTTGGAGTTCTGGCCGGAGACGGAGTTGTACGCCTCGGAGTCCCAGTCCGTGTCGTAGGTGGGGAATTCGATGCTGGTGTGGCCTTGGCGGGCGTAATCCAGCACGCGCTTCACGTAGGTCTCCGGGATCGCGACCTTCTTGGCCTCGCGCACGGCGGCCTTCAGTTGCGGGTTGGTGTTGGGGTCAAAGGCATCCTCGGCCTTGCCGTCCCAACCGTTGATCGCGGCGAAGATCGCGTTCAGCTTCTGCTCGTGCATCTTGGAGCCGGCGACGATGCTGGCGACCTTCTGCTCTTCGAGCACCTTCCAGTTGATGAAGTCCTCGATATCCGGGTGATCGGCGTCGACGATGACCATCTTGGCCGCGCGGCGGGTCGTACCGCCCGACTTGATGGCGCCCGCCGCGCGGTCGCCGATCTTGAGAAAGCCCATCAGGCCCGACGACTTGCCGCCGCCCGACAGACGCTCGCCCTCGCCCCGCAGGTGGGAGAAGTTGGTGCCCGTGCCCGAGCCGTACTTGAACAGGCGCGCCTCGCGGACCCACAGGTCCATGATGCCGCCTTCGTTCACCAGATCGTCCTGAACCGACTGAATGAAGCAGGCGTGGGGCTGCGGGTGCTCGTAGGCGGATTTGGATTTGGTCAGCTTGCCCGTGAAGGGATCGACGTACATGTGGCCCTGCGCCGGTCCGTCGATGCCGTAGGCCCAATGCAGGCCGGTGTTGAACCACTGGGGCGAGTTCGGCGCGGCGCGCTGGGTCGCCAGCATGAAGCGCATCTCGTCATAATAGGCGCGCGCATCTTCTTCGGTGGTGAAGTAGCCGCCCTTCCAGCCCCAATAGGCCCAGGCGCCAGCCAGACGATCGAACACCTGCTTGGAGGATGTTTCGCCCCCCATTTCGGCGTCCTTGGCGGGCTTGGAGCGCCACAGGAACTCCGGCACGCCCTCTTCGGCAACCCGCTCCAGTTTGGAGGGCACGCCGGCCTTGCGGAAGTATTTCTGCGCAATCACGTCGCTGGCGACCTGGCTCCAGGTGCTGGGCACTTCGACATCGTCCAGGTGAAAGACGATTGTGCCGTCCGGGTTGCGGATCTCAGATGCCGTAGTGACAAAATTGAGCGCCGCATAGGCGTCCTGTCCGGCTTTGGTAAATTTGCGGTCGATCTTCATAGCGCTGCCTCGTCCATCGCATGTGTCTCGCACGCCGGGTCTGCCCGATCGCGCGCCGATGAGCGTGAGGGGCAACCAGCCCGCCCGGGTGCCTCGATTGGCGCCCGATCGGGTCTTGTCTGTGGCTGTGTGTCGTCCCTCTCGCCCCGCTGCCCGCCTCTTGTGTTGGCCACAATATATTGTGGTGAGCCGCTCGGCCCGCACAAGGTGACGTATCTACGAGGGGCGGGTCAACGGCTTTTTTATCATTTTGTGACCCTGTTTTTGCTTGACCTGAAAATGAGCGATTCTGCCGTCATGGGCCGCGGCTTGGGTGCCGCCCGGCGGACCCCCAGTTTCCGTTGAACCTCAATAATTTGGCGGTGATTTTTCAGGTTCTACGGCAGGTTTGGGCACTTTTGCCCGCGCCGCGGCTTTCTGGACCGCGGCGCAAAAATATGGTGCAGTTCAAGTCACCCTTTTGCCGCGAAAGGCACTCTTGATGCGACTCGCTCTTCCCCTGGTCTTGGCCCTCGCGGCCTGCACACCCCAATATGTAGAGCGTGTAGCCACAGGACCCGATGATCTGCCGGAGCGCGTCGCGCTCTTCGACGGCGCCCCCGATGCGCTGAACGCGTCGTTCCGCGCCGCGTGCACCGATCCTGGCGATGTCTACACACGCCCCTCCCGCTTCGTGCAGCAATGCCGGACGCCGCCCACCCCAGACCTCGCCGCTTTCCTACTCCTGGAATACGATGGCGCGCTGCGGGCCCCGTCGGTCGTGATTCAGACCGAGGAACGGCGCGGCGCAGATGCAGTGGAGGTCGGCTTCAGCTATTTCGCGGAAGTACCGCAGAAATCGGGCAATGCGCGCCGCATCTATTTCCGCGACAGGCAGCTCGACGGGTTTATCGACCTGCTGCTCGTCGCGTCAGGCGGACGCCTGCCCAACTAATCTGCGGTGAACTATGGTCGGGACGGCTGGATTCGAACCAACGGCCCCCTGTACCCAAAACAGGTGCGCTACCAGACTGCGCCACGCCCCGGCCATGGCTTCGTCTAGCGAAGCGGCGCGGCGTTGAAAAGCGAATTCAGCAGGGCCAGACCGGGTCCGCCACGGACGGATGGCGGACCTGCGTGCCCACCGCGATTCCCATCGCGCGCGCCAGCCCGCCGTTGATCTCCAGCGCCAGCTGCCCGCGCCCGCCATCGATCACCGTCTCGTCCAGCGGCTGCGCGCGGTGCTTGATACGCTGCACGACGCCTTCCCGGTCGATGAAGAGGATATCGAGCTCGATCAGTGTGTTTCGCATCCAGAACGACATCTGCCGGGGCCGGTCGTAGACAAAGAGCATCCCGGCAGAGGACGGCATCGTCTCCCGAAACATCAACCCGCGGCTTTGCTCTTCTGGATCGTCCGCGATTTCCACGGTGAAGCGTGCCTGCCCCCAATCGCCGCGCAGATAGACGACATCGTCGCGGCAAGACTGCGCCAGCGCAGCGCCTGCGATCAGGGTGAATAGAAGTCCGGCGAGTGTAGTGCGGATCACTGCGCGCTCTCCAGCGCGGCCTCCCAGGCGTGGACCTCGGCGGCCATCTGGCCCCGCTTTCCCTCGATCACGCGCACGGCCAACGCCTCGCCCGGTTGCAGATCGGCAAGGCCGGACCGGCGCAGAACCTCAACGTGGACAAAGACGTCCTGCGGACGCCCAAACACATTGGCGAAGCCAAAGCCTTTGCCCTTGTCGAACCACTTGACGCGCGCGGGCTCCAGCGGCGCTTCGGCCAGGGCCGTGTCGTCCAGATCGGCGAATTCGGGCAGCGCCGTTCCGGGCTGAGCTGCCGGGGGCTCGATCGACAGAACCTCGACAGCCTGCACACCGCGCTCGGTCCGCTGGGCGATAATCTCCACCCGCGCCATGTCGGTGACGGAGCTTTGGCCAAAATTGCGCAGGACATTGACGTGCAGCAGGATATCCGGCCCGCCGTCGTCGCCGACCACGAAACCGAACCCTTTTACTGGGTCAAACCACTTCACCAGACCTTTGATCTGTCTGATATTCTGACCTTGATCCAACACACGCTGCCTTTGCCTTGCGACTTATCGTTAATGTTAGTTGACAGATTAAACGCCCCCGGCGCAAGTTAATCTTTCCTTGCGATTTCAATACATTGCATTTCACGTCACACGAAAAAATCAAGGATTCAGGCGGGTTGTCGTCCACGTATCGTCAATGGAAGCGCGCCGCCAGCGGAAGCGGTCGTGCAGCCGGTGCGCCCCGTCGGCCCAAAATTCGATCTCGAGGGGCCGGATGCGGTAGCCGCCCCAATGCGGCGGGCGCGGCGGGTTGGTCCCCTTGGTCGCCGTCACCTTCGCGACCTCCGCCATCAGCGCCGCGCGGCTTTTCAAGGGGCGCGACTGGGCCGACGCCCATGCGCCCAGCCGGCTCTGCAACCCGCGCGAGGCGTAGTAGGCGTCCGCGACCACGCCATCCTCGCGGCTGACCAGCCCCCGCACCCGCACCTGGCGCCGCAGCGATTTCCAATGCAGGACAAAGGCCGCCTTGCCGGCCTGATCGAGCTCTCCGGCCTTGGCGCTTTCGTAGTTGGTGTAGAAGACGAAGGCATCCGCCTCGACGCCTTTCAACAGCACCATGCGCACGTTGGGCAGGCCCTCCTCGTCCACCGTGCTGAGCGCGATGGCGTTCGCGTCCTCCGGCTCGGACGCCGCCGCCTCCTCTAGCCAAGCGGCGGCCAGCGCCACCGGATCTTCGCCCGCAAAAATCCCCGTCCGTTCGCTCATCTTCGATCCTCCGTTTGCTGCGCCATGTGCAGGGCGCGGCGCGGAAGTCAATCGCGCGCAGCTTGAAGCGGCAGGACCAATCGCCTAATGCTCCGATCATCGACAAGGCGGCCCCCGGTGGGCCAAAGGGGGCAAGGGGCATGGCAACCGATCTGATGGCCGAAAAACGCGGTCTCATCATGGGGCTGGCGAACGACAAATCGATTGCCTGGGGCGTGGCGCGCGCGCTCGCCGGCGCGGGGGCGAAACTAGCCTTTTCATACCAGGGCGACGCGCTGAAGAAGCGGGTCGATCCGCTCGCCGCGCAACTTGGCTCGGACATCGTTCTGCCTTGCGACGTGGGCGACGACGCCTCCATCGACGCGCTGTTCGCCACTCTGAAAGAGCGGTGGGGCGGCCTGGACTTCCTGGTCCACGCCATCGGCTTTTCGGACAAGAACGAACTGCGCGGGCGCTATGTCGACACGTCGCGCGGCAATTTCGCGATGTCGATGGACATCTCGGTCTATTCCTTCACCGCCGTGATGCAGCGCGCCGAACGGCTGATGCTGCCGGGCAGCAGCGCGCTGACGCTTACCTATTACGGCGCCGAAAAGGTGATGCCCCACTACAACGTCATGGGCGTCGCCAAGGCGGCGCTGGAGGCGTCGGTCATGTATCTGGCCGAAGACCTGGGCAAGGACGGCATCCGCGTGAACGCGATCAGCGCAGGCCCGATCAAGACGCTGGCCGCCTCCGGCATCGGCGATTTCCGCTACATCATGAAGTGGAACGAATATAACGCCCCGCTGCGCCGCAACGTGACAATCGACGATGTGGGCAAATCGGCGCTCTATCTGCTGTCGGACCTCGGCAGCGGCACGACCGGAGAGAACCTGCATGTCGACGCGGGCTACCACGTCGTCGGCATGAAAGCGGTCGACGCCCCGGACATGAGCAAATGAGCTGGGAGGCGATCCTCGCCTTCAACCTCGCGCTGCTGGCCGCGTGGGTCGTGCCCGGCCCGGCCATGCTGGTCGCCATGCGGGAGACGTTTCGCGGCGGCCGGCGCGCGGGCATCGCGGCAGGCATTGGCCTCGCTATCGTGTCGTCCACCTGGACGCTGGCGGCGCTCCTGGGCCTCGACATCCTCTTCACCCTGTTTCCCTGGGCCTACACCGCGCTGCGCATCGTCGGCGCTGCCTATCTGCTGTGGGTCGCGGTCCAGACCTGGCGAGCGGCGCGCCAGCCCATCGACCTGACCCCCGGCGTCACGGGCCGCGCCTTTCGCGCGGGCCTGCTGGTCAACCTCGGCAACCCGAAATCCATCCTCTTCGCCGCCGCCGTGCTGGTCGTGATCTTCCCGCCGGACCTGCCGCTCTGGGCCGCATTGGCCGTGGCGGCCAACCACTTCGTGCTCGAAATGCTGCTTTACGCCGGGCTGGCCCTGGCATTGTCGACCCCGCGGGCCGCGCGCAGTTATTTCTCGGCCAAGCTCGCCGTAGACCGCATCGCCGCAACCCTGCTGGGCGCGCTGGGTCTGCGCCTCATCCTCGATCGGAGCTAGACCATGACGACGCAATTGCCGCACGAGAAGGGCTTTCACGTCAGCTGGGACCAGATGCACCGCGACAGCCGCGCGCTGGCCTGGCGTCTTGACGGGCGCGGCCCCGACGATGGCGCCTGGCGCGCCGTGGTCGCGATCACCCGCGGCGGCATGGCCCCTGCGATGATCGTCGCGCGCGAGCTGGACATCCGCACCGTCGACACAATCAGCGTCAAATCCTACCATTCGGGCGGCGGCAAGGCTGACCAGCAGCGCGAGGCCGAGGTGCTGAAATCCCCGCAGGCGGAGATGATGGGCGACGGCACCGGCATCCTGATCGTCGACGACCTCGTCGACAGCGGCAAGACGCTTGAGTTGGTGCGCAGCCTCTACCCCAACGCGCATTTCGCGACCGTCTACGCCAAACCCTCGGGCGAGCCGCAGGTCGACACGTTTATCACCGGCGTCAGCCAGGACACCTGGATCTTCTTTCCGTGGGACATGGCCCTGCAATACGTCCAACCCTATCGCGGCGGGGACTGATCGCGCCACGTGCGGAGCAGCTTGCCCTCGTTTCACTTGGCTGAAAACAACTCCCCCCGGAGGGTCCCGCCCTTGCAAACGGATGCGACACC
Organism: Pseudomonadota bacterium; assembly: GCA_039178165.1. Classification (GTDB taxonomy): domain Bacteria; phylum Pseudomonadota; class Alphaproteobacteria; order Rhodobacterales; family Rhodobacteraceae; genus JBCBCP01. The sequence continues at coordinate 8,817 of JBCDFL010000105.1, forward strand.
ATGACCGTCTCGCGCACCGCCGCCACCTTCCCGCCCCCGGTGATGGAAGCGCGCCGCTGGCTCGAAGGCGTCCACTTCCCGCCCGGGCGCCCGCTGATCAATGTCAGCCAGGCTGCACCGGTGGACCCGCCCCCGGACGCCCTGCGCCAGGTCATGGCCGACGCGGTCCTAACAGCGGACAGCGCGCACCTCTACGGCCCCGTCCTGGGCAATCCCGATCTGCGCGCGGCGCTGGCGCGTCAGATGACCGCGCATTATGCCGGCGCAGTGGATGACGCCCAAGTCGCCATCACCTCGGGCTGCAACCAGGCCTTCGCCGCCGCCATCGCAGCGCTCTGCGATCAGGGGGACGAGGTCATCCTGCCCGTCCCGTGGTACTTCAATCACAAGATGTGGCTCGACATGGTGGGCGTCACCTCCGTGCCCCTGCAAACCGGGCCGGACCTGCTGCCGGACCCGCAGGCCGCCGCCGCCCTCATCACCGCGCGCACCCGCGCCATCGCTTTGGTGAGCCCCAACAATCCAGCCGGCGTCGAATACCCCGCCGAGCTGGTCCTCGCCTTCTACGATTTGGCCAAGGCGCGCGGGATCAAGCTGATCGTGGACGAGACCTACCGCGATTTCGACAGCCGCGACGGCGCGCCCCATCCCCTGTTCCAGCAGCCCGGCTGGGACGAGACGTTCGTGCACCTCTACTCCTTCTCCAAAGCCTACCGCCTCACCGGCCACCGCGTCGGCGCGCTGGTGACTAGCCCCGCCCTGCTGGCGGAGGCGGAGAAGTTCCTGGACACCGTCGCCATCTGCCCCGGCCAGGTCGGCCAGGTCGCCGCGACCTGGGGCATCGCGAACCTCGGTCCCTGGCTGGCGGGAGAGCGCACGGAAATCCTCGCCCGCAGCGCCGCGATCGAGGCGCAGATGCCGCGGCTCGAAGCGCAAGGCTGGGCCCTTCTCGGCGCCGGCGCCTATTTCGCGTATTTGCGCCACCCCTTTAGCGCCAGCAGTGCGGACCTGGCGCCGAAACTGGTGCAGGACGCCGGCATCCTCTGCTTGCCCGGAACAATGTTCCACCCAAAGGATGGCCAAGACGAGCTGCGCATCGCCTTCGCAAATCTCGACGCCGCAGGGATCACGACGCTGATCGACCGGCTGGAGGGCCTTGCCCCCCTCTGGGACCGCCGGTAGACATTCGCGACCCAGCAACCCGGAGCGCCCCATGGCCAAAAAAGGCAACGCCGTATCCCAGACCGCCATCTGGATATTGATGGGTCTGCTGATCCTGTCCCTGGGCGGCTTCGGCATCACCCAACTGGGCGGCAATCTGCGCTCGCTCGGGGAGGTCGGCGACAAACAGGTCGATATCGACCGCTACGCCCGCCAGCTCAGTCAGGAGATCAACCTGCTCGCCGCCCAACGTGGCAGCGCCGTGCCGTTCGCCGAGGCGCAGCAGCTGGGCATCGACCGCGCGGTCCTCGCCCGCCTGATCCGCATCCGCGCGCTGGACCATGAGACGGCGCAACTGGGCCTGAGCGTCGGGGACGAAACTCTGCGCGACGATATCCTGTCGATCCAGGGCTTCCAGGGCATCGACGGGGAATTCGACCGCGAAGCCTACGCCTTCGCCCTCGAACAGGCCGGCCTCAGCGAGGCGCAGTTCGAAACCACCCTGCGCGAGGAAGCGGCGCGCACCATCCTGCAAGGCGCTATCGCATCGGGCACGCCGATGCCGGACATCTATGTCGACACGCTGGTGAACTTCGCCGGCGAAACGCGGGCCGTCACGCTCATGCGCCTCGATCAATCCAGCCTCACGGACCCGCTGCCCGAGCCGACCGAGGATCAGTTGCGCGCCTACCACGCGGAGAACCCAGACGACTTCCAGATCCCCGCCACACGGCAGATCACCTACGCCCTGCTGACGCCTGAGATGATGACGGGTGAGGTCGAGGTGAGCGAGGACGCCCTGCGCGAGGCCTTTGAGGAACGCGCCGGCGAGTACAACACCCCCGAACGGCGCTTGGTCGAACGGCTGCCGTACCTTGATCAAGCGGCAGCGGACAACGCCGCCGCGCAGCTTGAAGTGGACGGCACGACCTTCGACGCCTTGGTCGAGGGGCGGGGGCTGAGCCTCGACGACGTGGACATGGGCGATGTGGGCCGGCTGGAGCTCGACGCGGCGGGCGAGGCGGTCTTTGCCGCCGAGGTGGGCGATGTGGTAGGCCCCCTGCCCTCCGCCCTTGGCCCCGCGCTCTTCCGGGTGAACGGCATCCTGCCCGCCCGCAGCACCTCTTTCGAAGAGGCGCGCCCGGCCCTGCAGGATGAATTGGCCCTCTCCCGCGCGGCGCGCGCCATCGAAAGCCTCGCCGAGGATTTCGACGATCAGCTTGCGGGCGGCGCCTCGCTGGAAGACCTGGCCGCCGAGACGCAGATGGAGCTGGGCCAGATCGACTGGCACGAAGATGTCGACGCCGCGGTCGCGGGCTACCCGGCCTTCCGCACCTCCGCCGCGTCAGTCGAGGACGGCGATTTCCCGCAGATAGAAGTGCTGGAGGATGGCGGCGTCTTTGCCCTGCGCCTCGACGGCACCAGCCCCGCGCGCCCGGCCACCTACG
>JBCDFL010000106.1:0-11422 GCA_039178165.1 Pseudomonadota bacterium
CACGACGCGGTGACCGCACTGCCAGATGGCTGCACCCTGGTCGCCACGTCCCCAGGCGCGCCCGTCGCGGGCTTCACCAAGGGCTCGCACATCCTGACCGTGCAGGCGCACCCGGAATTCACAGACCCCTTCATGCGCGCCGTGCTGAAGGTGACAGAGCCACACCTCGACGCCGCCACCTACCAGACCGCGCTCGGCACGCTGGATCAGCCCGCGGACGGCCCGGCCTTCGCCCGGCTGGCCGCGCAATTTCTCGCAGGCACGCTATGAAAAACCTCGCCGATCACGACAGCTTCACCGATGGCGTCCCGCACGCCACCTTCCAGACGATGCGTGATGACGCGCCCCTGCACTGGACCCCGGCCTTTGGTGGCTACAAGGGGTTCTGGTCGCTGACCCGGTACGACGACATTTCCGCCGCGCAAAAGCAGCCCGATGTCTTCTCAAGCGCCCAAGGCATCCGGATCGAGGATCAAAGCCGCGCGGAATACCTCGCCCGTCGCACCTTCCAGGAAACCGACCCGCCAGAGCACAGCGCGACCCGCCGCACCGTCAACCCGGCCTTCGCCAAGCCCGTGGTCGCCGAATTCGCCCCGCTGATCGACGAGCTGGCATCGGACATCGTGGCCGAAGCGCTGACGGAGACGGAATTCGACGGCGTGGACAAGATCGCCAAGCGCTTGCCTATGCTGATGCTGGGCCGTATCTTGGGTGTGCCGAAAGCGGATCTGGACTGGCTGGTGGACCGGGGCGACGCGCTGATCGGCAACACCGATCCCGACTTCTCCGACGCGGTGATCGACCGGGTGGATACGGACGCTTACCGCATGATGCCTTTCCGCAGCCCCGCGGGGGTCGAGCTTTACGACTACGCCGCGGACATCCTGAACGGCGCGCGTCAGATCACCGACGATGGCATCCTCGCCCGCGTGCGGGGGGAGATGTCGACGCTCGATTTCCAGAACTTCTTCTGCCTGCTGGTGGCCGCCGGGAACGATACGACCCGCTACTCCATCGCGATGGCTTTGCACCTGCTGGCCACGCAGCCCGGCCTTCTAGACGCCCTGCGGGACGGAGACGTGCTGGAGAGCGCACCGGACGAGGTCATCCGCCTCGCCGCGCCGACGCTGCATTTCCGGCGCACGGCCACGCAGGACATCGAGATGCACGGCCAAACGATCCGGGCGGGCGACAAGGTGCTGCTGTGGTTCGTCTCCGGCTGCCGGGACGAGCGGGTCTTTGACGACCCGCATACCGCCCATCTGGATCGCAGCCCCAACCGCCACCTCGCCTTCGGGCAGAACGGCCCGCATGTCTGCCTGGGCATGTGGCTCGCCAAGCTGGAGCTGCGCGCCGTCCTGCGCGAGATCGCGGCCTGCGTCCGCCATATCGAGCCGACTGGACAGCCCACCTGGACCCGGTCCAACTTCATCTGCGGGGTCAAGACCCTGCCTATCGCCCCGACCTTATTGTGAGCCGACCATGCGCACCCGAGTCCTTTTCAACGACCTTCTGAACCTGCCCCGCGGCAAATACGTACCCGCCCACGTTGCCGAGGGGGGAAACGTCGGCTTCGCCCGCGGTGTCTTCGGCACGACCTACGACCGCGACCTGATCCCCGTGCCAGGCGCCGGGGTGATGGACGGCATCCCCGACATGGAGCTTGTGCTGGACGCGGAGCGCCGCACCGGCTGGCAGGCGGGGACGGAGATCGCGCTGGGCCACCTGCATGCGGGCGGGGCGCCCTTTGGCCTTTGTCCTCGGGGGCGTGTCGCGCAAGCGGTGAAGGACTGGCAGGCGCGCGGCCTGACGCCGAAGGTCGGGATCGAGCTGGAGGCTTATATCTTTCAGCAGGACGCGGATGGGGTCTGGGTGCCCTACGACACGCCGGGCGCCTTCGTCTATGGCACTGGGCCGCAGAACGATCCGGCCGGTGTGATGGACGAGATTTGGGAGGCTGCGCACCGCGCCGGCCTGCCCATCGAGTCGATGAATGGCGAGTACGACAGCGGCCAGTTCGAGCTGACCATGTGCTTCGACGCAGCCGTGCGGGCCTGTGACGACGCGTTCCTCTTCCGCACCATGGCGCGGGAGATCGCATTCCAGCGCGGTCTTCTGCTGACCTTTCTACCCAAGCCGATCCCGGACCGGGGCGGGTCGGGGGTGCATATCAATTTCAGCTTTGCGGATGCCCAGGGGGGCAACGTGATCGCGCCCGATGGGCTGCTGTCGGACGTGGCGCAGCGCTGCATGGCCGGGCTGATCCAGCACCACGAGGGGCTGGCGGGGCTCCTGGCGCCGTCGGTCAATTCCTACGACCGGCTCGGCCCGGCCTCCATGGCGGGTTATTGGGCGAACTGGGCCAATGACCACCGCCTTGTGACCACCCGCTGCGCGACATTGTCGCCCAAGACGGCGCGGCTGGAGCACCGGATGGCCGATGGCAGCGCGAGCATCTACCTGACCGTGGCCGCCGTCCTGCAGGCCGCGCGGCTGGGGGCGGAGGGAGACTATCGCCTGCAAGCCGCCGAGGATCGCGATGGGCTGGAGAACGTTCGCGAGACGCGGCACGTGCCGTCCTCCCTGTCCAAGGCGCTGGACGCTTTGGACAAGGACAAGGCGTTGCGAGAGGCCGTGGGAACGGAAATCTGCGACGCGATCCTGTTCCTCAAGCGCGACGAGGCCCAGCGGCTCCAGGGCAAGAGCGTAGACGAGGTGCGGAACTACTACCTGCCGTTTGTGTAAGGGTATCGCCTGATTGTCGGGCTAAGCCCACAGGCATCCGCGAGGAGGCCGACACGCCGGCCCAAGCGTGCCGCAAAGCGGCGCGTGTCGCCCGGCAGCACATCGCAGATGTGCGAGAGGGCCCCCCCTGCGGCTGGCGTGTCCCACGCCACCCACGCGGCATGCTTGGGGCTGAGCGAAAATGCTTGGACGGACCGAAGCGTACGATGGTCTTACCGATTTAGGACCGCCGCCTTCGACAGGAGGCCGACACGCGGATCGGCCTCCTGCGTTCGGCTTGTCCCACGCCACCCACGCGGCAGGCTCGGGGCTGAGCTGAAACGATCGCTCGATAGGCACCAATTAACGGAGCGGGAGCCCCAAGCCCCCCCTCACCCCATCCAGTCTACCACCAAACGCGCCAGTTCGGGCCCCACATCCTCCTGCAGGAAATGCGCCGCGCCCGGCAGCACGGCGTGCGGCTGCCCCGCAGCGCCTTTCATGCGGCGTTGGAACACCCGGTCCACGCCGGCCATGATCTGGTCGTCCGCGCCGAAGGCGGTCAGCACCGGCAGATCGAGACCCTCCAGCACCGCCCAGGCCTCCCGGTTGGCCTGCGCCGCCGGGTCCTCGGGTCCATCGGGCACCAGCACCGGAAATCGCCGCGCGCCGGCCTGATAGGACGCATCCGGGTAGGGCGCGTTGTAGGCCGCGATCTCCTCCGCGCTGATCTTCGAGGTCGTCCCGCCATAGACGATCCGCCCCGCGTCGAAGACCTCCACCTCTTGCGAATAGCTGCGCCAGGCGCGAAACGCCTCGCCCATCGGCGCATCCCCGGTGGGCAGGGCGGTGTTGGCGACGACCAGCCGGGCGAAGCGCTCCGGCATCGCGGCCAGCAGGCGCAGCCCAATGAGGCCGCCCCAATCCTGGCAGACCAGCGTAATCCCACGCAGGTCCACCGCCCGCAGCCATTCCGACATCCAGTCGACATGCGCCTGGTAGGTGTAATCCGCCCGCCGCGCCGGCTTGTCGGACTTGCCGAAGCCGATCAGGTCCGGCGCCACACAGCGGTGCCCCGCGGCAGTGAATACCGGGATCATGTGCCGGTAAAGGTAGCTCCACGTCGGCTCCCCGTGCAGGCACAAGACCGGCGCGGCACCAAGCGGGCCCTCGTCGATATAATGCAGGCGCATCCCCGCGACGTCCGCGTAATGCGGGGCAAAGGGGTAATCGGGCAGGTCCTCGAACCGGGCATCGGGTGTGCGCAAAACGTCCATTGGCATCCTCTTCGTCTCTGGCTCTTGTGCAGCATAGGACGGGCGGGCAAGGTCCGAGGCAACGACGTCAGGTCACAGCGGGACCCGCCCATGCACGCCATCACCTACGACCGCTTCGGCCCCGCGCGCGACGTGCTGTCCTTGGCGGAGCTGCCGGACACGCCGCCCGGCCCGGGCGAAGTGACGGTGACGCTGGACTATTCGGGCGTGAACCCGTCGGACGTCAAAGCGCGGGCGGGCACGCGGCCCGGCGTGACCAAGCCCGCCTTCGACCGGATCGTGCCGCATAGCGACGGCGCGGGTACCATCACAGCCCTGGGCAGCGGCGTGGACCCGCAGCGGCTGGGCCGGCCGGTCTGGATCTGGAACGGCCAGTGGCAGCGCCCCTTCGGCACCGCGGCCAGCCACATCACCCTGCCGTCGGAGCAGGCGGTGGACCTCCCGGACGGCATAGACCCCAAGGTTGGTGCGTGCCTCGGCATCCCGGGGCTGACTGCCGTGCAGGCGGTCTTCGGCAGCGGGGACGTTGCGGGCCAAAGGCTGCTGATCCAGGGCGGCGCGGGTACCGTTGGCCTTTGGGCCGTGCAGCTGGCGGCCTGGGGCGGGGCGGAGGTCATCGCCACGGCCAGCCCTCGGGATGCGGAGATTGTGCAAGCCGCCGGCGCCGCCCATGTGCTGCCCTACGACACGCCCGACCTGCCAGCCGCGGTGCTAGAGGCGACGGGCGGCGCGCTGATGGACCGGATCCTCGAGGTAGAATTCGGCCTCAACATCGCCGCCGACGCCGCGCTGATCAAACCGAATGGTACCATCGCCGCCTACGGCTCGGCCCGCGCGATGCAGGCGCCGCTGGACTTCGGCCCGCTCCTCTTCAAAGCGGCGACCATCGACATCCTGCTGATCTACCTGCTGCCTCCTCCCGAACGCGCGGCGGCCATCGCCCGCCTGAACACCGCGCATGCGGCGGGCGCTTTGGACATTCCCATCGCCCAGATCTTCCCGCTGGCGGACACGGCGCAAGCGCACGAGGCGGTCGAGGCCGGCACCCGAAGCGGCGCGATCCTGGTGGACCCGCGCGCATGAGACCGCTCGCCGTCCTCCTAATCGCCCTGCTGCCCGTCCTCGCCGCGGCGCAGGACACCGGCACCTTCGCCGGGCCGAACCAACCCGCCGGCGCCATCACGGTGGAAGACAGCGCGGAAGCCGACGCCGCCATCGCTGTGCGCATCCGCGACATCCTGGGCGAGCTCGAAGGCTACGACAACGTCACCGTGACCGTGTCGTCGGGCATCGTGACCCTGCGCGGCACGACCATCGACGCCGCGACCGCCGCCCGTCTGAACGAGCTTGTCTCCCGCGTCGAAGGTGTCGTCGCCATCCGCAACGAAGTGACGGAGACGACCGATGTGGTCGAGCGGCTCAATCCGATGGTGGAGCGGTTCCAGTCCCGCGCCGAACAGGTGGTCGCCTTCCTGCCGCTGATCGCCATCGCGCTGGCGGCCTTCGTCTTCGTCGTCTGGTTGGGCGTCTTCCTGGCGCGCCGCCGCTGGCCCTGGGACCGGCTGGCGCCCAACGCCTTCATCGCGGATATCTACCGCCAGGTGGTGCGCCTGATCTTCATCCTCGGCGGGGTCGTCATCGCGCTCGACATCCTGGGCGCGACCGCGCTGCTGGGCACGATCCTGGGCGCCGCGGGGATCGTCGGCCTCGCCATCGGCTTTGCCGTGCGCGACACGGTGGAGAACTTCATCGCCTCCATCATGCTCAGCATCCGCCAGCCTTTCCGGCCCAACGACACGGTGGAGATCAACGGCGATATCGGCAAGGTCATCCGCCTCACCAGCCGGGCGACGATCCTGCTGTCCTTCGACGGCAACCACATCCGGGTGCCCAACAGCACCGTCTTCAAAAGCCGGATCGTCAACTGGACGGTGAACCCCGAATCGCGATTTTCGTTCGAGATTGGCGTGGCCTCCGACGCGGACCTCTACGCCGTGCGCAAACTGACCGAAGAGATCGTCGCCGGCCTGCTCTTCGTGATCCCCGCGCCGGCCCCTATGACCTGGATCGACCGGATCGGGGACGGGGCAATCTTCCTCAAGGTGACGGGCTGGGTCGACCAGCGCGAAACCTCGCTGGTGCGCGCCAAAGGCGAAGCGCTGCGTCTGGTCAAACAAGCCATCGAGGGGCAGGGGATCGAGGTGCCGGACACCACCTACCGGGTGCAGCTTTTGGGCGGCGCCGCAGCCGCGGAAGCGCCGGATGTCGGAAGCACGGCCCCGCCCGCTCCAGCCCCCAAACCGCCCGCACGCCCGGCCGAGGTCGACAGCACCGCCAAGTTCGACAACGCCCTCGAAGAGCTGGTCGAGGCGGAGCGCGCCGATCCCGAAGCCCCCGATCTGCTGGCGGCAAATGCGCCGCAGGAATAGGGCAGAATCGGTCTTGCACGGGGTTCGGGGTCGGTCTATCTAGCGCCTCACCGATGGGAAGTAGCTCAATTGGTAGAGCACCGGTTTTTGGTACCGTAGGTTGCAGGTTCGAGTCCTGCCTTCCCAGCCATACCCCCTTACAGCGCCACTGTTGCCCCAGCGCAACTACGACCCCAACATCCTTGGGTCCGCCCCTACATCTAAAGTAGGATACCGCCGGGCCCTCAGCGCAGGTAGCCTATCACAGTACTCAGGAGGAGAGACTCATGGCTTGGAGCAAACCGGTCGCCCGCGAAATCAAATGCGGCATGGAAATCAACATGTACGGCCCCGGCGAAGATGACGAGCGTGGCGCTGGCCGCGACGTGATCTAACACCCGTCACACATGCACATGATTGTACTCGGGGCAGCCGCCGGCGGCGGACTGCCCCAGTGGAATTGTGGGTGCCAAAACTGTGACGATGCGCGCGCGGGGCGTATCCCTGCGATGACGCAATCGTCCGTTGCCGTGTCTGCCGACGGCGCGGCCTGGGTGCTGCTGAACGCATCACCCGACATCAGGGCGCAGCTTGGCGCAACGCCCGCACTTCACCCCAAAACACTGCGCGGCTCGCCCATCCGGGGCGTGGTGCTGACCAACGGCGATATCGACCATATCGCGGGGCTTCTGACCCTGCGCGAAAAGACGCCGTTCGACGTCTACGCCACCGCCGCGGGGCTGGAGATTTTGGACGGCAACGCGGTCTTCAACGTGCTCGACGCCAGCCTCGTGACGCGCCGCGACATGCCGCTGGAGACGCCGTTTTCGCCCGCGCCTGGCCTGACGCTGACGCCGTTTGCGGTGCCGGGCAAGGTGGCGCTGTTCCTCGAAGGGGATGTCCTCAACCTCGAAGAGGTGGGGGAGCAGACGGTAGGCCTGATGATCGAGGCGGGCGGCAAGCGCGTCGCCTACATCCCCGGCTGCGCCAAGGTGCCGGACGATCTGCTGGCACGCGCTGCGGGCGCCGATTTGGTGATGTTCGACGGCACCGTCTGGCACAACGACGACATGGCCCGCACGGGCACCGGAGAGAAGACGGGCGCGCGCATGGGCCACCTGCCGCTCAAGGGGGACGGTGGCAGCATGTCGCGTTGGCAAAACCACACGGGCCGAAAGATGCTGATCCACATCAACAATACTAACCCGATCCTGCAACCAAACGGTCCCGAACGGGCCGAGGTGCTGAACGCGGGGTGGGAGATCGCCTTCGACGGCATGGAGATCACGCTTTGAACCAGCATACCCCCAGCCGAGAGATGTTCGAGGCGCGGCTGCGCCAGATTGGCGACGACCGCTATCACGACAAGCACCCCTTCCACGACCTGCTGCATTCGGGCGGATGCACGCCCGATCAGGTCCGCGCCTGGGTGATCAACCGCTACTATTACCAAAGCCGCATTCCGATGAAGGACGCCGCCTTCATGTCCCGCGTGCCGGACCCGGCGCTACGCCGGTCCTGGCGCTCGCGGATCGAGGATCACGACGGCACCGCGCCCGGCACCGGCGGCATCGCGCGCTGGCTTAAGCTGGCGGAGGGCGTCGGCCTCGACCCCGATTACGTGTCGTCGGAGGTGGGCATCCTGCCGGCGACGAAGTTCGCCGTCGACGCCTATGTCCGCTTCGTGCGCGATATGCCCCTGCTGCCCGCGGTGGCCTCGTCCCTGACGGAGCTCTTCGCGCCCAAGATCCACAAGGACCGCATCGCGGGGCTGCTGAAGCACTACGATTTCGCCAATCCGGACACGATCAGCTACTTCCAGCATAGGCTCAGCGAGGCGCCGAAGGACGTCGCCTTCGGCCTCGGCTGGGTGCTGGATAACGCAGTCACGCAGGCCGACCAGGACGCCGCCGCCGCCGCGCTGACCTTCAAGACGGATGTGCTGTGGGCGCAGCTGGACGCGCTTTATTCGGCCTATGTCGCGCCGGGGCGGGTGCCGCCGGGCGCTTGGCAGCCGGGCGAGGGGCTGTTGTGACGGGCGGCGATATCGCGTTTCTGCCGCGCGGGGTGCGGACCCATTATGATGCCGTGCGCCGCACCGACGTGCTGATGGGCCCCGAACGGGTGCTCATGCTCGACGCCATCGGCAAGGCCATACTGGAGCGTCTGGACGGCACCGCCAGCGTGGAGGCGATCGTCGCAGACCTGGCGCAGACCTACGACGCGCCGGTCGAAGTGATCGCGCCGGACGTCACCGCCTACCTCACCGATTTGCACGGCAAGGGCTTTGTCCATGTCCGTTGATCCGCCCATGGCGATGCTGGCGGAGCTGACGCATCGCTGTCCGCTCGCTTGCCCCTATTGCTCCAACCCGACCGAGCTGGTCGCAAAGGCGGCGGAGCTCGACACCGCGACCTGGGCGGACATCTTTCGGCAGGCGGCCAAGTTGGGCGTCCTGCAATTGCACCTGTCGGGCGGGGAGCCTGCGGCGCGGGCCGACCTTCTGGACCTCGTCGTCGCCGCGCGGGAGGCGGGGCTTTATACCAACCTCATCACCTCCGGCATCGGCCTGACCGAAAAGCGGCTGCGCGCGCTGGACGAGGCGGGCCTCGATCACATCCAACTGTCCCTACAAGGGGTCACGGCGGCCATCGCGGACCGGATCGGCGGCTACCGCGGCGGCTATGACCGCAAGATGCACGTGGCCGACTGGATCGCGCAGATCGGCTTCCCGCTAACGCTGAACGCCGTGATGCACCGGGAAAACCTCGACGATCTGCCCGCAACGATCGATATGGCCCTGCGTCTGGGCGCCCGGCGGATCGAGGTCGCGTGCGTCCAGTTCCAGGGCTGGGCGCTGACCAACCGTGCCGCGCTGCAACCCAGCCGCGCGCAGGTCGACACCGCCAAGGCCGTCGTGCGCGAGGCGACCGTCCGGCTTCAGGGGCAATTGGTCATCGATTTCGTGCCGCCCGATTACTACTCCGACTTCCCCAAGGCCTGTATGAACGGCTGGGGCTCTACGGGTCTGAACATCGCGCCCGACGGGACGGTTCTGCCCTGCCACGCGGCGCATATCATCCCCGGCCTCAGCTTCGCCAACGTGACAGACGTGCCGCTGCGCGACATCTGGTACGGATCGGACGCGTTCAATGCCTACCGCGGCACCGATTGGCTGCCGCCCCTGTGCCAAGCCTGCGATCGGCGCGATATCGACTACGGCGGCTGCCGGTGCCAGGCGATGGCGCTGCTGGGCGATCCGGCGGCGACCGATCCGGTCTGCGTGCGCAGCCCGGGCCGCGCCGTGCTCGACGCGCTGCTGGCCGAAGAAACGCCCAGCGTCGCCGTGCCGGATTTCGTCTACCGGCGGTAGGGCCTGCCGCTCAAAGACCGCTCGCGCGCCCTAGACCCGCGCCAGAATGGCCGCGATGTCGGCGCGGGCGAGGGGCTTGTGCCGCAGCTCCACCCCCAAATCGGTGCAGGCGGCCTCCAGCTCGGCGGAGCGGTTGGCGGAGATGATCGTCATCGGCACATCGCCCCAGCGCCGGCGCAGCAGCGGCACAAGCTCTGTGCCCAGCATCCCCTCGCCCAGTTGGTAGTCCAGCACGAAGCAATCGGGCGCCACGCCGAGCTCCTCGAAGAGGGCGAGCGCTTCTTCCCCGCTGGCGCTGGCGAAGACGTCGCTGCCCATCGCCTCGATCGTCAGGGTGATCGAATTGCGCAGCGCGTCGTCATTCTCCACCAGGCCGACCAATACGCCCGATTGCGGCGCCGCGGCGGGCTGGTCGGGCGTGCGCGGGGCGGCCCCCAGCGCCCGCGGCGCAGCCACGGAAAAGCAGCTGCCCCGCCCCAGGGCGCTGTCCAGCGACAGCGTGTGGCCCAGCATCCGGCAGGCCCGGTCCACGATGGCCAGACCCAGGCCCAGGCCCTGCGGCTCCCCGGTGCTGCGGCGCAGCTGCTGGAATTCCTGAAAGATGACCTGCTGATCGGCGCCGGAAATGCCCGGCCCCTGATCGCGTACCTCGATCACCACGTCGCCCCCGCGCCGCCGCGCCCCGACCAGGATGCGCCCGCCGGTCGTGTAGCGCACCGCGTTGGACACGAGGTTCTGCAAGATCCGGTAAAGATGCGCCTCGTCACTTTCCACGACCAGCGACGTCGGAACGAAAGTCAGATGCAGCCCGCGCCCGAGCGCGTGGGGCACGAATTCGTTGGCGAGCGAGGCGAAGAGTTGGTCCAGCTCCACCTCCGCCAGCTTGAACGTCGCCAGCCCCAGATCCAGTTTGGAGATGTCCAGAAGCGCGGTGATGATCCCCTCCGCACTCTCCAGTGCAGAGGCGGTCTTGCGCACCAGATCGCGGTCCGCATCTTCCATCATCCGGTCCTCCAGCACGGAGGCGTAGAGTTTGGCCGCCGACATCGGCTGCAGCAAATCGTGGGAGGCCGCGGCGACGAACCGGGTCTTGGTGGCGTTCGCGCGGCGTGCATCTTCCAGCGCCGCGCCCAGCTCGGTCGTGCGGTCCTCCACCCGGCGCTCCAGCGTCTCGTTCAACTCGCGCAGGGCCTGGCTGGTGCGCCGCTCGTCGGTGATGTCGGTGAAGCTGATGACGAACCCGCCATCGGGCAGCTCTTGCATGAAGACGTCGAAGATCGTGTCGTCACTGCGCCGCACCTCGAAGCTCAAGGGCGCGCGGCCCGCCCCGCGATGCGCCCAGGCCCGCAGGTCGACCTTGCTGAGCCGTTCGTAGGAAAAGAGCCGGTCCAGCCGGTCCAGGAGCGAGTCGAAATCTCCGCCGTGAAAGCTGCTGCCCAGCGGGCGTTTCAGCAGGTCCTCCATCCGCTGGTTCCAGCCAACGAGGCGGCGGCGTTTGTCGAAGATGCAGATGCTTTGCGCCAGATGGTCTAACGTCGCGCGCAGCATGCGGGCCTGTTTGGTTACTAGCCGGTCCCGTTCCTGCCGTTCCTCTCGCATGATGCCGGTCACGTCGGTCTGCAATATCACGGTGCCGCCGG
>JBCDFL010000107.1:0-11420 GCA_039178165.1 Pseudomonadota bacterium
GCCTGACGCTCTCTTGGGGCAATCCGGTAGCATGTGCGAGGGACTGAGTGGGTCGTTCTCAGAGCCGATGCTTGGAAGCAAAAGCATGGACCACGGAAGACGGCCCACGGGTGCCAGTCTAGTAGTCAAGCAGAGTCACCGCTTGAATCGCTGACAACACGCCCACGTTATGGCACATCGAGGCCGCCCTGAGAGCCCCCATTGACCATTCGGGGCTCTTTGGGGCATCGCCTCGATATGGGCTACTTCGGTAAGAATGAGGCTCCCCTATTGGATGGGTCGCTACGACACGCGTGGCAGCGAAACCGTTGGATTCTATATCGGGTTTACAGGAAACGACCAGCGGCTGCCATCGCAACCCCAAATTGAGCATTTGTTTCTTGATTGGCTCCTGCCTATTGCTCATTCTGTTGCTCCTTTGGTGTGGTCCAAGGGGCACAGCCTTGCCGGCAAGTAAGAGCAAGAGATGCCGGGGGTGCCAATGACACTCGCCGATCGGTCATGAATGAAGAGCCACCATGATAGCACTTCAGATGTGGCATCTTCTTGAACAGAAAAGACCTTCCTTGAAAGTAACCCTTGAAAGTCATGTTTAGGGTTGGGTTCAAGGACCCTTGGTTCCGTACCTTGGAGCTGCGCAAGTCCGTTGAGTGCCTCGTGCTGACTCGAAATCTGTGTCTGGTAACGTTCCAGTAGGTGTTACGACTGTTTCAGAAGGTCAGCTTCTACAAGCACTGTTCAGGCAGTCAATCTCCAAAAGAACCTTCCCATACATACACGGCTATTCTGGAATGCTGATAAATTCTTCAATAGATAGGATAAGATGGGAACCGCTCTAAGGCGACCTGATGAGACTAACCTGTGCCCTTTGCCAAGGACCTCTTTGCCGATCTCGGAGAGATCACGACGCGGCGCATGATGGGCGGGCTATGCCTTTACCACGCGGGCACGATCTTTGCGATTTTGCATCCCTCGGGCGGGCTTTTGATCAAGGGCGCGGGCGCTTTTCAAGACGAGCTCGAAGCGATGGGCTGCACCCGCTGGACATATCAACGCGAGGGCCAGAAGCGTGGCGCGATTCCCTATTGGGAGATGCCCGGCAGCGCGATGGACGATCCCGAAGAGGCCGTGGCCCTCGCCCGCCGCGCGCTGGCGCATTTGCGGTGATCCCCCTCCACTGCCCCGTCTGGCGCTTGTTGCCCGCGGGGCTGCCGCCCACCGCACCGGCCCAAGCGCCGGAGGGGCGATTTCACCACAGCGGCCAGATTGCGGCCTATGCCTCGCTCAGCGCGGAAGGGGCGCTGGTCGCCATCACCCGATACCTGCCCGATGGCCCCGCGCGGGTACTGCACCGCACCCTCATAGTGGCCGCTCATGTGGCCGATCACCGCGGCGAAGCGCGGGCGAGCGCCGTGTGGCAGGACATCCGCGCGGGCGGAGCGCCGGCGCCGACTTGGGCGTTTTCGGATGCGGCGCGGGCGGCCGGGGCGCAGGCGATGCTCTATTCCTCGCGCACCCGGCCGGAGCTTACGCATATCGTGATGTTCGATCTGACCTGCCTGCACCACACGCCTTAAGCGGCACCGTCCTGCAAGTGCACGTAAGTCTCCGAAAACCGGCGGGCCAGGTGATCGCCCGCCCGAACGGGCGCGGCGCCTTCGGGTGCGACATTGGCATCAAAGGCCGGGTTGAAGAAGAGCGGGACGGAGATGCGTTCGGCCCGCGTTCCAACGACCCGGTGAGGTGTGGCCCGCACCGCGCCGCCGGTCCAGATCTGCATCATCTCCCCGAAATTGATCACGAACTCGCCCACGGGCGGCGCCACCGGCAGCCATCCGCCGCCGCGCACGCGGACCTCCAGCCCCGGCGTGCCGTCGGTGGCCAGCAGGGTCAAGCATCCGTAGTCGGTGTGGGTCGCGATGCCGAAATCGCGCGATCCCGTCCAGGCGGGCCGCTCCGGGTAGTAATTGCCGCGCAACAGCGCCATCGGCGGCTCGAACGCCGCATCGAACGTGCCCCGCGCGTGACCCAGCGCCTGGGCGAGCGCGCGTAGGACGTCCATCGCCACGGCGCAGGCCGCGCTGTAGTAGCTTTCGATCTCCGCCCGAAAATCGGGCAGATCGGGCCAGACATTGGGCGCGTAGACCGGCAAGTGCGCCAAATTGTGGTCCTGCGGCAGGCTGACCCCAACGTCGAAATATTGCTTGTAGTCCGGGTTTGCGTCCGGATCGACCTGTTCGGAGCCGGGCGCCCCCCAGCCGCGATTGGCCCCCGTCCGCGCCATATCGGCGGAGCGTTTGGCGGCCTCCGGCAGATGGAAAACACGGCGGTAGGCCTCGATCACGCGGGCCACGCGCGCCGCATCTAGGTCGGTATTGTGAACGGTGGCAAACCCGACGCCGCCCGCGGCCTCGGCCAGGGCGGATAGGGTTGCAGGATCCTCCGCCGCCAGCAAAGCGGCGTCGAGACGGGGAATTTTAGCGCACATGGGCGCCCCTTAGCGCGCGGGCCGGCGCTTGGCCAGACCCACCTAAGGGTGATAGCACGCCGCAAAGAACGAAGGGGACGATCTGTGATGCGGCGCAAACTGGCAGCGGGCAATTGGAAGATGAACGGCGATGCGGCCGCGTTGGGAATGCTGGCGGAGCTGCCGAGACCCGAGGGGTGCGACGTGGTTATCTGCCCGCCGGCCCCCCTCCTCTACCGCGCGGTGGAGGCGGCGCCGGCGGGCGTGGCCATCGGCGCGCAGGATTGCCACGCGCAGGCAGCGGGGGCGTTCACCGGCGACATCGCGGCCGCGATGGTGGCGGATGCGGGGGCGCGCTACGTCATCGTCGGCCATTCCGAGCGCCGGGCGGGCCACCAGGAGACCAGCCGCGATGTCCGGGCCAAGGCGGTGGCCGCCCGCGACGCAGGCCTTACCACCATCCTGTGCCTGGGCGAATCCGCGGAGGAGCGGGCGGCGGAAAACACGCTCGACATCATCGCTGGCCAGCTGAGCGCGTCCGTTCCCGACGCCAGCACGGCGCAGACCCTCGTCGTCGCCTACGAGCCGATCTGGGCCATCGGCACCGGCGCGGTCGCAACGCCCGCGCAGATCGACGAGGTGCACGACTTCATCCGGGACCGCCTCATCACCCGTTTCGGCCCCGACGGCGCCGCGATGCGCCTGCTCTACGGCGGGTCGGTGAAACCCAGCAACGCAGCAGAGATTTTTGCCAGCGACAATGTAGACGGCGCCCTGGTCGGTGGCGCTTCCCTGTCTGCGCAGGACTTTGCGCCCATCATCGAGGCCTTAGCACGATCCTAACCCCTTCTTTGGGTTCTATATATCCCGGGGGTTTGGGGGCAGCGCCCCCAACCGGTCGGACTAGCGCAGCCGGTCCGAAACCGCTACTTCACGATGATCTCCGGCCCCATCATCGTATTCGGAAGCCATGTCGAAATCGCCGGGATATAGGTCACCAGGATCAGGAACACGAAGAGCACCGCGGTGAAGGGCAGCGCCGCCTTCACGACCCGCATCATGGGCATCCCGGCCACCCCAGAGGTGACGAAGAGGTTCAGGCCCACGGGCGGTGTGATCATCCCGATCTCCATGTTCACGACCATGATGATGCCGAGGTGAATGGGGTCGATCCCCAGCTCGATCGCGATGGGGAAGACCAGCGGCGCGACGATGACCAGAAGGCCCGACGGCTCCATAAATTGCCCGCCGATCAGCAGGATCACGTTCACCAGGATCAGGAACACCCACCAGTTGAGGCCCGCATCGAGCATGGCGGCGGCGATCTTTTGCGGGATCTGCTCCTCGGTCAGGACGTGTTTCAGGATCAGCGCGCAGGCGATGATGAAGAGGAGCGTGACCGTGAGCTTGCCTGCCTCGAAAAACGCCTGCTTGGTGTCGCGGTGCCACAGCACGGTGACCAGCGCCCAGGGCCGGCGCAGCAGCGAGTGGTTCGGCCCGTCGCCTTCCGTGTGCAGCGGGCCCATGTCGCGGTAGACGAAGACGGCGACCAGGAAGGCGTAGACGGCGGCGACCGCGGCGGCTTCGGTCGGGGTGAAGACCCCGCCATAGATGCCGCCCAGGATGATGACGATCAGCAGAAGACCCGGGAAGGCCATCGCGCCGCTCTCCCCAATCTCGCCCCAGCCTTGCCAGTCGCCCTTGGGCAGGTTCCGGCGCACGGCGATGATGTAGATCGTGATCATCAGCATCAGCCCGGCCATCAGGCCCGGGATCACGCCCGCCAGGAACATCCGCCCGACAGAGACGTCGACGGCGGAGGCATAGACGACCATCACAATGCTGGGCGGGATCAGAATGCCGAGCGTCCCCGCATTGGCGATGACGCCCGCGGCGAAATCCTTGGTGTAGCCCACCTGACGCATCCCCGCGATCACGATGGTGCCGATGGCCACCACGGTCGCCGGGGACGAGCCAGAGAGGGCAGCAAACAGCATACAGGCGAAGACCCCCGCGATGGCGAGGCCGCCGGGAAAGTGCCCCACACAGGCGATGGAGAAGCGGATGATCCGCTTGGCCACGCCGCCCGTGCTCATGAATGTGGAGGCGAGGATGAAGAATGGGATCGCCAGCAGTGTGTAGTGCCCCGCCATCGCCTGAAACAGCGAGTTGGCGACGGAGGCGAGCGAGGCGTCCGAGTAGATCAGCAGGAACACCATCGAGGAAAAGCCCAGCGACACCGCAATCGGCACCCCGATCAGCATCAGGCCAATCACCATCGAAAACAGCAGAACGACGTCCATTGGCTTAGTCCTTATTAACGTGGGCCACGGCCTCGACGTCCTCTTCGGCCTCATGGCTCACGATCAGGCTTTCGGCCTCCCCTCGCCAAATGCGCCATGTCGCTTGGATAAAGCGAAACAGCAGCAGCGCCATGCCGAAAGGCAGGATGGCGTAGGGGATGAACCGGGGGATTTTCTCGTATTCCTCGCCCTCGTTCATGATCGGCTCGATCCAGCGCAGCCATTCGGGATGCGGGATGTCGATCACCTCGTACCAGCCGCGGAAGGAGGTGCGGCGCATCTCCTCCAGCCCCGTGGGCAGCCAGCGCCCGGTCGTCTGCGGCAAGTTGGCGAAGTTGGCCCAATAATCCCACGCGCCCTTCAGAAGCAGGAAGGCGAAGGCGATGCAGACCGATCCCGCGATCAGCCCGCAGATGCGTCGGCCCGCGGGGCCGAAGAGGTTGATGATCGCGTCGACCCCGAGGTGAGAGGTCGTCTTCACCGCGTAAGACGCACCGAACAGGACCAGCCAGGCAAACAGGAAGCTGACCATCTCCAGCCCCCAAATGAGGCCGGTATTGTAGCCATAGCGCAGCACGACGTTGACGAAGGTGATCACCGTCATCGCCGCTAGCAGGAGGGCGATCGCGGTCTCTTCGATCTCGTGCACGGCCCGGCCGAGGGAGGTTTTGGGTTGGTAGGATTTGGACATACAGCGGCGCCCTTCGTAGAGAAATCACCCGGTAGGCACGACCGGACAGTCCCCGGCCGCCCCGTTTTGCCGGAGGCAAACCTTCGGTTTGACGGGCGGGGGCTTCACCCCCACCCGCGGCCGGAGCCTGCCCTCATGTCAAAGCAGAAATGTCTTGTAGGCGCAGCGCGACGCATCGCACTGCGCGTGTTGTTCAGCTCAGGCTCAGTTCGTCAGCGACGCGTTAATCGCCTGCGCGGCGTCGATGTTCTCCTGGCCGACATCGTCCTTGAACTGATCCCAGACCGGCTTCATCGTCGCGACCCATTCGGCGCGCTGTTCGGGCGTCAGCGATCGCACGGTGCCGCCGGCGTCGATGATGGCCTGCTTGGCCTCTTCGTTCACGCGGGTCGACTCGCCGTTGCGCAGGGCCGTCACCTCTTCGATGATCGTGGCCAGCTGCGCGCGCGTGCCCTCGTCGAGGCCCTCCCACCAGTCGACATTGGTCACGACCAGGTAGTCGATGATGCCGTGGTTCGTCTCGGTGATGCCGTCTTGGACCTCAAAGAACTTCTTGCCGTAGATGTTGGACCAGGTGTTCTCCTGCCCGTCCACAACACCGGTCTGCAGCGCGCCGTAGACCTCAGAGAACGCCATCGGCTGGGGCGAGCCGCCCAGGGCCGCCATCTGCGCCTTCAGCACGTCCGAATTCTGCACCCGGAACTTCAGCCCGTTGGCGTCGGTGGGGCTGTTCAGCGGCACGTTGGCCGACATCTGCTTCATCCCGTTGTGCCAGAACGCCAGGCCCAGCAGACCGCGGCGGGTCATCGATTCCTTCATCGCCTGACCGGTCTCAGAATTCTGGAACGCGTCCACGGCGTCGATGTTTTCGAACATGAACGGCAGGTCGAAGATGCGGAACTGCTTGGTGAACTGCTCGAACTTCGACAGGGACGGCGCGGCCAGTTGCACGTCGCCCTGCAGCATCGCCTCGAGAACCTGGTTGTCGTTGTAGAGGGTCGAGTTCGGGAACACTTCCATGCAGGCCGTGCCGTCCATCTCGGTGTTCACCCGCTCTGCCAGCAGCGATGCGGCGATGCCTTTGGGGTGTTTGTCGGTGTTGGTGACGTGGCTGAACTTGATGACAAGCTCGCCGTCGTCACAGGCGGCGAAAGCTGCGGTGGCCGACAGGGCCAGCGCCATTGCGGCGGTGGTCAGGAATTTCATGATGCTCCTCCCAGATGCATGGATATGCGGGGTCTTTCTGCCCCGAGGTTCGCGCACAAAATCACGCGCGGCAGTCCAAGTGAAGGATAATTTTCTTGCGCGCGACATTCCGCACTGGCGGTACCGCAACGGTTGCGCTTGTGTGCCGGGATGCAGGTGTTTGACCAATCTCCGCACGATCCGGTTTTCGTGCAGGACCCCTACCCCGCCTATGCCGAAGCGCGGGCGCGCGGGCCGGCGCTGTTCTGGCAGGACTACGAGATGCCGGCGGTTTTCGATCACGCCGGCGTCCACGCCCTGTTGCGCGACCGCCGGCTAGGCCGGGCCGCCCCGCGAGATGTGCCGGCGCACCTGCAGGCCTGGGACGCGCTGGAGCAATGGTCGCTGCTGGAGCTTGAAGGCGCCGCGCACCGCGACCTGCGGGGCCGGGTCCTGCGCGCCTTCACGTCCGCCCGGGTCGCGCATCTGGCGCCGGAGATCGAGGGGATCGCGCGGGACCTGATTTCGGACTTCCCAAACGGCCCCTTCGACCTGATCGGCGCCTATTGCACCGGCCTGCCCGTCCGCGTCATCGCCCGGCTCTTGGGCGTGCCGGAAGCGGCGGGCCCCGACCTGCTGCGCTGGTCGGACGCGATGGTCGCGATGTACCAGGCCGGCCGCACCCGCGCGGTGGAGGACGCGGCCGAGTCGGCTGCGCAGGAATTCACCGCCTTCCTGCGCAGCCACATTGCGCGGAAGCGCGCCGCGCCGGGCCATGATCTGATCTCCAACCTCGCCGCGCAGCCCGACCTGAGCGAGGCCGCCCTGATCGGCACCTGCGTTCTGCTGCTGAACGCGGGTCACGAAGCGACGGTCCACACGTTGGGCAATGCGGTGCGCGCGATCGTCGCCGCGGGTCGCCCGCCCATCACCGACGCGCTGGTGGAGGAGGTGCTGCGCTACGACCCGCCCCTGCACGTCTTCACCCGCCACGTCTATGAACCAGTAGATGTCCCCGGCGGCACGCTGCAGCCCGGCAGCCAGGTCGCGCTGGTCCTCGGCGCCGCGGGCCGTGACCCGGCGATCTGCGCCGATCCGGACCGGTTCGACCCGCAGCGCCCCGCCCCGCACCTGGCCTTCGGCGGTGGCATCCACTTCTGCCTCGGCGCCCCGCTGGCAAGGCTAGAGCTGAAAATCGGCCTCACCGCCCTGCTCCACGCCCACCCGCACCTGCGCCTGACCGAAGCGCCGCACTACGCAGACAGCTACCATTTCCACAAACATGACCGCCTGATGGTCGAAACCAGCCCGTGAGTCGGGTCTGGGTCAAGGATGGCCGAAGGCCACGGGCGCAGCCCGCTTGTCCTTGACGCAGACGCGACTCGCACAAGCCTGGAAAAGGTCTGTTCAGGACGCAAAGCGCCCTGAACGACCTCTCAGCAAAGTCCCCACCCTCACAGCATGACAAACCCCAGCAGCGGGGCGCCAAACAAAACATGTGATGCGCCGCAGGCGCTCCGTTTACCTAAACTCTACAAAGGCAAAGCAGTCGTCGACTTGATCTCTTCCATCGACAAGAGCGCGGTCACGTTGTGCACCCGCACCTCGGAAATCAGCGCCTGATAGAAGCGGTCGTAGGCGCGCGCATTCTCCACCCGCACCTTGAGGATATAGTCGATGTCGCCGGCAAGCCGGTGCGCTTCTTGCACTTCGGGCCGGTCCTGCAGCGCCTTAAGGAACGCCGCCTGCCACTCGGCCTCGTGCTCCGAGGTGCGGATCAGGACGAAGAAACACGCCTCGAACCCCAGCGCTTCGGCGTTGAGCACCGCGACCTGCGGGCCGATCACGCCCGCCTCGCGCATCTTGCGGATCCGGTTCCAGACCGGCGTCTTCGACGAGCCCACTTCCCTCGCGATGTCGTCCAAAGACAGGGCCGCGTCGCGCTGCAGCACCGCGAGGATTTTCCTGTCCGTCCCGTCGATCCGAACGCTCATTCCGGTTCCGCCTCTCTATCCGTCCATTCGTTCTTCATACTGCGCGAGACGGAACATTCATCCTTATCCGCGCGCTCATCTGGCGTCATATCGGAACATTTTCCTATATTGAACCCCAGTTCAGAGCAACGGCGGAGCGTGTCGATGAACCATTTCCCGATCTTCCTGGCCACGGCCGGCCGCCGGATCGTGCTGGCCGGCGGGGGGGAGGCCGCCCTGGCCAAACTGCGCCTGCTGCTGAAGACCGAGGCGCAGCTGACCGTCTTCGCCGCCGACCCGGATCCGCAGATCGAAAGCTGGGCGGACGCAGGCCGCCTCCGCCTGGTGCGCCGCGCGCTCGGGCCGGGCGACGCGCTCTGCGCTGCCCTGTTCTACGCCGCCTCGGACGACGATGCGGAGGATGCCCGCACCGCGCGCCTCGCCCGTGCCGACGGTGCGCTGGTGAACATGGTCGACAACCTCGCGGGCTCCCAATTCATCACCCCCGCCATCGTGGACCGCGACCCGGTCACGGTCGCCATCGGCACCGAAGGCGCGGCGCCGGTCCTCGCCCGCGCGATCAAGAAAGACCTCGAAGACCGCCTGCCCGCCACGCTCGGCCCCCTCGCCCGAATCGGCAAAGCCTTCCGTAAGGCCGCCGACGCCCTGCCCTTCGGCCGCCCCCGCCGCAACTTCTGGCAGGACTACTACTTCACCGCCGGCCCCCGTGCAGTCGCGCAAGGCGAGGACGCCGTGACACCGGCGCTGGAGGCGCTGCTAGAAGACCACCTAATTCGGCAAGAACGCCCCGGCCACGTGGCCTTCGTCGGCGCCGGCCCAGGCGATCCGGAACTGCTAACCCTCAAGGCCCGCCGCGCGCTGGACGAGGCCGACGTCGTCATCCACGACCGCCTCATCGCCCCCGCGATCCTTGAGCTCGCCCGGCGCGAGGCGCTGATGATTGATGCGGGCAAGGAAGGCTTCGGCCCCTCCATGACGCAGGAGGCGATCAACGCGCTGCTGGTCGAGCACGGCCGGGCCGGTGCGCAAGTCGTGCGCCTCAAATCCGGCGATTGCACCATCTACGGGCGGCTGGACGAAGAGATCGACGCGCTGGAAGGTACGGGCATCGGCTGGCATATCGTGCCGGGGATCACCTCCGCCTCCGCCGCCGTCGCCACGCTGGGCCAAAGCCTGACCAAACGCGGGCGCAATTCAGGCGTGCGCTTCCTGACCGGCCACGACACCAAGGGATTTGCTGATCACGACTGGCAGGCGCTGGCCAAACCGGGCGAGGTCGCCGCGATCTACATGGGCAAACGCGCCGCCCGCTTCATCCAGGGCCGCCTGATGATGCACGGCGCCGACCCCGCGACGCCCGTGACGGTGATCGAAAACGCCTCCCGCCCCGACCAGCGCATCCTCGCCACGACGTTGGCGCGGATGGAGCCGACTATCTCGGAGGCCGGCATGACCGGCCCCGCCCTCACCTTCTTCGGCCTTGCCCCGCGCGAGGCGGCACAGATCGAGGTTCCCCATGCCCAAAGCCTTTAAGCCCTCCGTCGTCACCGCCAACGATCTGCTGAAAGGCGACGTGATCTACCAGACGCCCACCGGCTGGACCCGCCGGCTGGAGGAGGCGGAGATCCTCACCGACGAGGCGCACGCCCAGCTGCGCCTGATCGAGGCCACGCAGGAGACCGGCCGCCTGGTTGGCGCCTACCTGGCCGAGGTCACGCCGGAGGGCGAGCCGACCCATTTCCGCGAGGATTTCCGGCGCACGGGCCCCTCCAACTACAACCACGGCAAACAAGCGGAGCTGAACTGATGTACGCATACAACGACTTCGACGCCGCCTTCCTCGCGGAGCGCAACGCGCAATTCCGCGCCCAGGTCGAACGCCGCATCGACGGCTCGCTCACTGAGGACGAATTCAAGCCCCTGCGCCTGATGAACGGCCTCTACCTGCAACTGCACGCCTACATGCTGCGCGTGGCGATCCCCTACGGCACGCTGAACTCCGCCCAGATGCGCCAGCTCGCCCTGCTGGCGGAGCGGTGGGACAAAGGCTACGGCCATTTCACCACGCGCCAGAACATCCAGTATAACTGGCCCGAACTGCGCGATGTGCCCGACATGCTGGATGCGCTGGCTGAGGTCGGCCTGCACGCGATCCAGACCTCCGGCAACACGATCCGCAACGTGACTGCCGATCATTTCGCGGGCGCGGCCGCTGATGAGGTGCTGGACCCCCGCCCCTACGCGGAACTGATCCGGCAATGGTCCACCGACCACCCCGAATTCCAGTTCATGCCCCGCAAGTTCAAGATCGCCGTCACCGGCAGCCCGAATGACCGCGCGGTGACCAAAGCCCACGATATCGGCCTGCGCGCGCTGGAACGCGGCGGCCAAGTCGGCTTCGAAGTCCTCGTCGGCGGCGGTCTGGGCCGCACGCCGATGATCGGCAAGGTGATCACCGACTTCGTGCCGGTGGCGGACATCCTGCCCTATCTGGAAGCCATCGTGTCGGTCTGGAACCAGATCGGCCGCCGCGACAACAAGTACAAAGCCCGCATCAAAATCACCGTGCACGAACATGGCATCGAGGAAATCCGCGCGCTGGTCGAAGAGCGTTTCGCGCTTCTCCGCCCCACCTTCCAGGGCGCGGATATGCGCCTGCTGGACCGGATCCTACCCCAATTCGCCGCCCCGGGCTTCGCCACAAAATCCGAGGCGCCGTTCAAGCAGGCCTACCACGAGGACACCGCCTTCCGCGCCTGGGCCGACACCAACCTGACCGC
>JBCDFL010000108.1:0-11274 GCA_039178165.1 Pseudomonadota bacterium
ATCGGCGCGCAGTGCTGCAGGATCGCGCCGATGAGAACGGGGATATGCGGCGCCCCTGTCATCGCGTCAGTCGAGGTAGATGGACGGATCGGCCTCCGGGTCGAAGCCGTCCTCGTCCATCCCGTCCTGTTCGGCCTCGTAAGCCTCGGGCCGCCAAATCTCGAACGTGTCGCCAGAGGCGACGAAGCGGGCGAGGCCATCGAGACTGATCTTCTCGCGCAGCTTGGCGGGCAGGACAATGCGGCCCGTGTCGTCCACGACAGTCTCTATGCTTTGTGCGGAATAAAGACGTTCCATCGCCTTGCGCTTGGCGCTGCCCCTTGGGTGCGCGGCGATCTTTTCGTCCACCTCGTCCATCGCGTCCACGGTGAACCCTTCGAGATAGTCGCGCGTGGCGCCGCCGTAGACGATGATGAGGCGCGGCGGCAGGCCTTCGGTCCAGTCCGGGTCGCCCGCTTCGATCACACGGCGAAAAGAGGCTGGGATAGACACCCGCCCCTTCGTGTCGACCTTGTGGTCGCTTTCGCCTCTGAACCTGCGTGCCAACGCCGCTGTCCCTTTTGCCCGCGCCCCCGCGATGTTTCGGTCCCCCAAAATGGGTAACGGCGGATCGGTCTGCTGCCACTGACCGATCCGCCGCCCTCGTCCCGCTCGGCGGGAAGTCCAGCTGCGCGCGCCACCTGGGGGGATGTCTGCTCGCCCGCGCGCCGGATCTCTTGGTTCGAAGAAAGCGAGGTGCCTGTAGAAACCTGCCTCGGTTTTGTTTTTGTGCTTGGGGTCTTTGTCGCCCCGGCTCGTTTGCTTCGATGAACTAGGGATGCCATGGGAATTTATGGGCGTCTACTGTTTTTTGTGGGAAATTGGGCTGGGAATAGGTGTCCCTTGGCGTCGGAATGCTGGCTTTGAGCCTGCATGAGCCGCACTTTTCGGAACACTTAGGGGTGATTTGAGGTAATGAACCTACATGTAGTAGGCGACCAGGATAGAAGATGCCGCCCCATGCTTTCCCAAAAAAGATGCACGTTCGGCGGACGCACCCACCATGTTTGCGCTTTGTTCTCACGGCAAAGCGGCGAAATCAAGCCCTGAGCCCATCAAACGGGGCGGAAACCGCCCTTTGATTCGTCCGTAACAGCGATGCCGTCCCACGATTTCCCATGGGCCAAAGACGGCTTAAGCGATGCCGCCCGCGATCAGGCCCCGAGCCAGTTGCGCGTAAGCGTCGGCCATGGGCCCGTCGCCGGCGGCGACCGGCGTGCCGCTGTCGCCCGCCAGCCGCGTGGCCAGATCGATGGGCAGCGCGCCCAGCAGCGGCACGCCCAGCGCCTTGGCCTCCTCCGCCACGCCGCCATTGCCGAAGATATGGTGGGTCGATCCGCAATCGGGACAGGTGAAGAAGGACATATTCTCGATCAGGCCAAAGATCGGCGTCTTGAGCGTGGCGAACATGTCGATGGCCTTGCGCGCGTCGATCAACGCCACGTCCTGCGGGGTGGAGACGATGATCGCGCCGCTGAGGTCCGATTTCTGCGCCAGTGTCAGCTGCACGTCGCCCGTGCCCGGCGGCAGATCGACCAGCAGCACGTCCAGCTCGCCCCAGGCCACCTGCCCCAGCATCTGCTGCAGCGCGCCCATCAGCATCGGGCCGCGCCAGACGACGGCTTTGCCCTCCTCCATCATCAGGCCGATGGACATCATGGTGACGCCGTGGGCCTGAAGCGGGATGATCGTCTTGCCGTCTGGGCTGGCGGGCCGCTTGCTGACGCCCATCATGCGCGGCTGGCTGGGCCCATAGATGTCAGCGTCCAGAAGGCCGACCTTCCGCCCCTGCCGCGCGAGCGCCACGGCGAGGTTGGAGGACACGGTGGATTTGCCCACGCCGCCCTTGCCCGAGCCGATGGCGACGATCCGCGCCACGCCCTTGGGCTTGATCGGGCCGGCCTGCGGCTGCGGGTGCTGGCCGACCTTGAGGCTGGGCGGGCGCTTGTCTGTCGTCGGCGCCGTGAGGGCGACCTGCGCCTGCGCGCCAAGGCTTTCGACCGCCCGCTGCGCCGCGTCGCGCAGGGGGCCCATCCGCTGGGCGGTTTCGGTATCCGGCGCCTCGATCACAAAGCTGACCCGGTCCCCGTCGATGCGGAGCGCGCGGATCATGTCACGGCTGACGAGGTCACCGCCCCCGGGCAGCGCAATCCGGGCCAGCGTGGCTTTGACGGCGTCGGCGGTCAGGGCCATGGGTCTCTCCTTCGGTCTTTAGGGGATAAGTGACCGCTTCGCGCGGACCTGCAAGGGGCGACATGCGCGACGGCGGGATGCGACCTTGGTCGGCGGCGCCGTGTCGCAGTTGCAGATGCTGCATGGCAGCATTGCAAAAGTGGTGTATTGTGCACACGCAGCATCGGCTTATGTTTGGCTCAACGACAAGACGAGTACCGAGGCAATTGAATGACTTATGCGACCGATGTCGCCGCACGCGGTGACCTGACCGAACGCCTTCTGGGCACCGTTGCACGGATTGCAACCGCCGCCCGCACCCGCCACGCCCGCCGCCGCGTCTACCGCGCGACCTTTGCGGAGCTGGCCGGACTGAACAACCGCGAACTGGCCGATGTGGGCCTGACCCGCGGCGATATCAAGCGCGTTTCGCGCGAAGCTGCCTGGGCTGCCGTACCGGCCTAGACAGCGCACCAGATCAGGCGTCCGTCCTCCTCCCTAGGGCGTCTGTGCTTCGGCGGTGGCACCTCCTCCTCCCTGGTGCCACCGCCTTTTTTGTTTGTGGGGCATCATATGGGTGCCGTGATGGGCAGATTGCCCACCCTGCGTGGTAGATGTGCCCGGGACGCGTGCGAGGTCTCCTGGGGCAGGAGCGCTAGAACGGAATGTCGTCGGCGCCGGTGATGAATTTGGCGACGACCTTCTTGGTCCCCGCCTTTTCGAACTCGACCTCCAGCTTGTCGCCCTCGATGCCTACCACAGCGCCGTAGCCGAACTTTTGGTGGAAGACCCGCTCGCCCATGGTGAAGCTGCTCACGGCGTTGAGGTCGATCACCGTGTTGCGGCTTTCGCGGGGCTGGCTGACGGGCCGTTCGGAGGACCGCGCCTGCAGCCGCTTCCAGCCGGGCGAATTGTAGACATTCGCCTCCGCCACGCGCTGCTCTAGCCCAGAGGCGAACCCGCCCCCCGGGGCCGCAGCACCGTAACCGCCGCCGTAAAGGCCCGGCGGGGTCAGCACATCCACATGCTCTTCCGGCAGCTCGTCGACGAAGCGGGAGGGCAGCGCCGATTGCCACTGGCCAAAGACGCGGCGGTTGGCGGCGAAGGAGATGGTGCAGATCTCTTCGGCCCGCGTGATGCCGACGTAAGCCAGCCGCCGCTCTTCCTCGAGGCCCTTGATCCCGCTTTCGTCCATGCTGCGCTGGGACGGAAAGAGGCCGTCCTCCCACCCCGGCAGGAACACCATGGGGAATTCCAGCCCCTTGGCCGCGTGCAGCGTCATGATCGACACCTTCGCGTCCTGATCTTCGGAGGCGTTGTCCATCACGAGGCTCACGTGTTCGAGGAAGCCTTCGAGGTTCTCGAACCCCTCCAGCGCCTTGACCAGCTCCTTGAGGTTCTCCAGCCGGCCCGGTGCCTCGGGCGTCTTGTCGTTCTGCCAATGGGCGGTGTAGCCGCTCTCGTCCAGGATGATCTCCGCCAGCTCCATATGAGTCATGTCCTTGGACCCAACGAGGCGCGACCAGCGGGCCAGATCCTCGGTCAGCTTGCGCAGCTCGGTGCCGCCCTTGCCCTTGATCTCTCCGGCGGCGACGGCCAGCCGCGCGCCCTCGACCAGGGACACGCCCTGCCCGCGCGCCATGCGCTGGATCGTCTGCTGCGCCTTGTCCCCCAGCCCCCGCTTGGGCGTGTTCACGATCCGCTCGAAGGCCAGATCGTCGTCAGGACTGACCACGACGCGGAAATAGGCCATGGCATCGCGGATCTCCATCCGCTCGTAGAACCGCGGCCCGCCGATCACCCGGTAAGGCAGGCCGATGGTCAGGAAGCGATCCTCGAATGCGCGCATCTGGTGGGAGGCGCGCACGAGGATCGCCATTTCCTCGAGGTTCATAGGCCGCACGCCGCGGGTGCCGCCCTGCGCGCTTTCAATCTCGTCCCCGATCCAGCGGGCCTCTTCCTCCCCGTCCCAATGGCCGATCAGGCGGACCTTTTCGCCGTCGTTGCGGTCGGTCCATAGCTCCTTGCCCAGACGACTTTCATTGCCGCGGATCACGCCCGAGGCGGCGGCGAGGATGTGGGGGGTGGAGCGGTAGTTCTGCTCCAGCCGCACAACATGGGCGCCCGGAAAGTCGCTCTCAAACCGCAGGATATTGCCCACCTCCGCCCCGCGCCAGCCATAGATCGACTGGTCGTCGTCCCCGACGCAGCAGATGTTCTTGTGCCCGCCCGCCAGCAGCCGCAGCCACAGATACTGCGCGACGTTTGTATCCTGGTACTCGTCCACCAGGATGTAGGCGAACCAGCGTTGGTACTGCGCCAGCACGTCCTCGTGGGTCTGAAAGATCGTGACCATGTGCAGCAGCAGGTCACCGAAATCGCAGGCGTTCAGCTCTTTCAGGCGCTGCTGATATTGCGCGTAAAGCTCTACGCCCTTGTGGTTATAGGCCCCCGCATCCGCCGCCGGCACCCGGTCGGGGGTCAGCGCGCGGTTCTTCCAATCGTCAATGATCGAGGACAGCATCCGCGCCGGCCAGCGCTTGTCGTCGATATTCTGGGCCTGGATCAGCTGCTTGAGCAGACGCAATTGATCGTCGGTATCCAGAATGGTGAAATTCGACTTCAGCCCCACCAGCTCCGCATGCCGGCGCAGCAGTTTCACGCAGATCGCGTGGAACGTGCCCAGCCACGGCATCCCCTCCACCGGCTGGCCCAGCATCTGGGCCACACGGTTCTTCATCTCCCGCGCGGCCTTGTTGGTGAAGGTGACGGCGAGGATCTCGTTCGGGCGCGCGCGCCCGAGGCTCAGCAGGTGCACGATCCGCGCCGTGAGCGCGCGGGTCTTGCCCGTCCCCGCGCCCGCCAGCATCAGGACGGGGCCATCGAGTTGCTCGACCGCGGCCCGCTGCGCGTCGTTCAGCCCGTCCAGATAGGGCGTCGGCCGCGCCGCCATAGCCCGGGCCGACAGGGAGGCCGCGCCCTCGAAGGCGTCTGAATCATCGAAACTGCTCATGCTCATAATGTAGCCCCAGCCCGCAAAAAGCGAAACCCAGGTGTTCGCGCGATGTTCTCCCCTTCTTTGGGGTCCATATATCCCGGGGAGCCCGAGGGGCTGGCCCCTCGCAGGCCGTAGTGGACGCAGGCACAGCCATCTGCATAAGTGCCAGACATGTCCCTCGATGCCAAATATCCCGCCCTCGCCGACTTGCGTGCCAAGGCCCGCAGCCGTGTGCCGCGTTTCGTCTGGGAATATCTCGACAGCGGGACCGGCAATGAGGCCACGCTGCACCGCAACCGCGCGGCGCTCGACCGCGTCGGGCTGATGCCATCGGTCCTGCACGGCGAGGTGCCGGCCGACCTGTCCGTCAAGCTCTTTGGGGAGGACCTGCCCCTGCCCTTCGGCATCGCGCCGGTGGGCATGTCCGGCCTCATCTGGCCGGGGGCGGAGCGGCACCTGGCGCGCGCCGCCGCGCGGGCGGGTATGCCCTATACGCTCAGCACCGTGGCGGCCGCGGCGCCCGAGGACGTCGCGCCGCATCTGGGCGCCCATGCCTGGTTCCAGATGTATCCGCCGCGCGATCCGGAAACGCGCGGCGACCTGATCCGCCGGGCCAAACATGCGGGCTTTAACACGCTGGTCCTGACCGTCGACGTGCCCGTGCCCTCCCGGCGAGAGCGGCAGACCCGCTCGGGCCTGACCTCTCCGCCGGTCTTCACACCGCGCCTTGCTGCGCAGGTCGCGCTGCGCCCCGCCTGGGCGTGGGAAATGTCGCGCGCAGGCCGGCCCCGGATGCGCACGCTGGACCCCTATATCACCGAGGCGCAAAAGGGCCTGCCGCCCAATGCCCATGTCGGCTATCTGCTGCGGGCCGCGCCGGACTGGGACTACGTGCGCTGGCTGCGCGAGGCGTGGAAGGGCCCCTTCGTCGTCAAGGGCGTCATGCGCGCCGCCGATGCCCGCCGGCTGGAGAAGGAGGGCGTGGACGGTGTCTGGGTGTCGAACCATGCGGGCCGGCAATTCGACGGGGCGCCCGCGACGATCGAGGTGCTGCCGGCGATCCGCAAGGCGACGCGCCTGCCGGTGATCTTCGATTCCGGCGTCGAGGGCGGCCTCGACATCCTGCGCGCCTTTGCCCTCGGCGCCGATTTCGTGATGATGGGGCGGGCCTGGCACTTCGCGCTCGCCGCGCTGGGGCCTGTGGGTCCGGACCATCTGGTCCGCCTGCTGAGCGCGGACCTCTCGGCCAATATGAGCCAGTTGGGCGCGGCACATCTGCGCGATCTGCCGAAAGCGTTGACCCTATCGCCCGAGACCTGATTGACAGCGCGCGCCCCTGCGTGAGACACGCCGCCCGGGTTTGATCCAGGGGAACGATCAGTGAAAAAGACGTTGAGTGTGGCCGCTGCGGCGGTTTTGGGCGGGTGCGCAGCGCCCTTTCCGACGCTGGAGGTGCCGGACGCACCCGTCGGTGTCAGCTTCGTGACGCAGCCGACGCAGCACCGCGTCGTTCAGGGCACAACGGAGACGACCGTGCGGGCGTTCGTGAAGGCGCGCACCCAAGATGGCAAGGACGCCAGCCGCGAAGTGCCCGCGACCTGCACGCTGGCTTCCGACCATATCCGCGGCACGGTGCCAGCGCCGCGCAAGGTGGCGCTGCCGAAATACGACCAAACGTCGGAATTCGAGGGGCGCGGCGTGCCGCCGTCGATCCTCTTCACCTGCAAGGACGCGGAGGGGCGCAGCGGCACGGCGCTGCTGACCGCCAATCCGCGCCAGGTCTCCACCGTGACGGGCAACACGGTTGTCGGTCTGATCGTGCTTGCGGGCACCGCGGCGGCAGCGGCCACGGCGAACTGGCGCTACGATCCCGCTGTGCGCGTGGTCATGGAGTGACCCGCGGCGCCTTTGCCGCCCTCGCCGCGCTGGCGTTTGCAGTGGGATGTGACAGCGCGCCGGACCTCGGGGCGCCGTCGCGCGTGGACGTCATCAGCCGGGCGGAGAACCAGTACCAGACGCGGGATATGGTGATCCGCGCCTACGTCACGGACGCGGCTGGCAAAGAGGCCGAGGTGACCGGCGCGCGCTGCACGCTTAGCTCTGGCCTGGTGCGGGTGCGATCCTTGGTGACGCCCGGCGTCGCGAAGGTGCCGACGTATCTGCAGGGCGCGCGGTTTGCGAACCGCGGCAAGCCGCCGGCGCTGACGGGCACGTGCAGCGTGAATGGACGCTCGACACCGGTGCGGATCGAGGCGACCTCGGCGGTGCGCAACACCTCGGTCCAGTCCACGAGCCAAAGCGGGACGACGACATCCACGCGGCTGACCAGCCGGCTGTCGCCGACCTTGCCGTGGTACTATCCCGGCACGCGTGTGGTCTTTGGGGCGGCGAAGTAGTCGGCTTTAACCAGCAAGCGTCCAGCGTGGCGCCCGCGCGAGGCTGAGATCTCAAGGGCAGCGCCGCCCGTGTGGGGTGGATCCGCGATCCCCGTCGTGCCGCCGGGCTGGTCGATGAGCGGAGAATTCGAGCACTAAGCCAATCGGAAACCCCCACCCTGCCCCGCGCCAAACGGGTTTTCTGATTGCGCAAACATTGAGCAGCTACCCAGAACCGCGCATTGTTCGGCTCACAAAAGCGTCATAAACCGCCGCCACAGGTCCCGGCGGCGTCCGTCCGCCCGGCGCAACCACGCAGGGAAGCACCATGCCCGACTTTCAGAAAATCCTCATCGCCAACCGCGGCGAAATCGCGATCCGCATCATGCGCGCTGCCAACGAGATGGGCAAAAAGACCGTCGCCGTCTTTGCCGAAGAGGACAAGCTGGGCCTGCACCGGTTCAAGGCGGACGAAGCCTACCGCATCGGCGAGGGCCTCGGCCCCGTTGCCGCGTACCTGTCCATTGACGAAATGATCCGCGTCGCCCGCATGTCCGGCGCCGACGCGATCCATCCGGGATATGGCCTGCTGTCCGAAAACCCCGACTTCGTGGAGGCCTGCGCCGCCGCGGGCATCACCTTCATCGGCCCCAAGGCACAAACGATGCGCGCCCTGGGCGACAAAGCCTCCGCCCGCCGGGTCGCGGTCGAGGCCGGCGTTCCCGTCATCCCGGCCACCGAAGTGCTGGGCGACGACATGGACGCGATCCGCGCCGAGGCGGCAGAGATTGGTTATCCGCTGATGCTGAAGGCCTCCTGGGGGGGCGGAGGACGGGGCATGCGCCCGATCCACGGCCCGGACGAGTTGGAGGAAAAGGTGCTGGAAGGCCGGCGCGAGGCCGAAGCGGCCTTTGGCAACGGCGAAGGGTATCTGGAGAAGATGATCACCCGCGCCCGGCACGTGGAGGTGCAGATCCTCGGCGACAAGCACGGGTCGATGTATCACCTGTTTGAACGCGACTGTTCCGTCCAGCGGCGCAACCAGAAGGTCGTGGAGCGGGCGCCCGCGCCCTACCTGTCGGACGCTCAGCGCGAGGAGATCTGCGCGCTCGGCTACAAGATCTGCAAACACGTGAACTACGAATGCGCGGGCACGGTCGAGTTCCTGATGGATATGGAGACCGGCAAATTCTACTTCATCGAAGTGAACCCCCGCGTGCAGGTCGAACACACCGTCACCGAGGAAGTGACCGGTATCGACATCGTGCAGGCGCAAATCTTGATCGCCGAAGGCAAACCCATCGCGGAGGCGACCGGCAAGCCGACCCAGGACGATGTGCGCCTGAACGGCCACGCCCTGCAAACCCGCGTAACGACCGAAGACCCGCAGAACAACTTCATCCCCGATTATGGCCGCATCACCGCCTACCGCGAGGCGACGGGCATGGGTATCCGCCTCGATGGCGGGACGGCCTATTCGGGCGGCGTCATCACGCGCTACTACGACAGCCTGCTGACCAAGGTCACCGCCTGGGCGCCCACCCCGCAAAAGGCCATCGCGCGGATGGACCGGGCGCTGCGCGAGTTCCGCATCCGCGGGGTCAGCACCAACATCGCCTTTGTCGAGAACCTGCTGAAACACCCCACGTTCCTGAGCGATGAATACACGACTAAGTTCATCGACGAGACACCCGAGCTGTTCGATTTCCGCAAGCGTCGCGACCGGGGCACCAAGGTGCTGACCTATATCGCCGACGTGACCGTCAACGGCCACCCGGAGACGAAGGACAAGCCCCGTCCCCCCGCCACCGCGCGCACGCCGGTGCCCCCGGTGCGCCAGCCCGTCAGCCCCGCCTACGGCACCCGCAACCTGCTGGAGCAGAAGGGACCGAAGGCCGTCGCCGACTGGATGAAGGCCCAGCCGCAGCTTCTGCTGACCGACACGACGATGCGCGATGGGCACCAGAGCCTTCTGGCCACGCGCATGCGCTCCATCGACATGATCCGCGTGGCGCCCAGCTACGCCGCGCAGCTGCCACAACTGTTCAGCGTCGAATGCTGGGGCGGCGCGACCTTCGATGTCGCCTATCGTTTCTTGCAGGAATGCCCCTGGCAGCGCCTGCGCGACCTGCGCGCCGCGATGCCCAACCTGATGACCCAGATGCTGCTGCGCGCCTCCAACGGGGTGGGCTACACCAACTATCCCGACAATGTAGTGCAGGAATTCGTGCGCGTCGCGGCCAATACCGGCGTCGACGTCTTCCGCGTCTTTGACAGCCTCAACTGGGTCGAGAATATGCGCGTCGCCATGGACGCCGTGATCGAAGCCGAAAAGGTCTGCGAGGGCACGATCTGCTATACCGGCGATCTGAACGACCCGGACCGCAGCAAATACGACCTCAAATACTACATCGCGATGGGCACGCAGCTGCGTGATGCGGGCGCCCATGTGCTCGGCCTCAAGGACATGGCGGGCCTGTTGAAACCCGCCGCCGCGCGCACGCTGATCTCCGCGCTCAAGCAAGAGGTCGGCCTGCCGATCCACTTCCACACCCACGATACCGCCGGCATCGCCTCCGCCACGATCCTGGCCGCCGCCGATGCGGGCGTGGACGCCGCCGATGTCGCCATGGATGCGCTGTCCGGCAACACCTCCCAGGCCACGTTCGGCTCGGTGGTGGAAGCGCTCAAAGGCACGCCCCGCGACACCGGGATCGATATGGACGCGGTGCGCGGCATCTCCGACTATTTCGAGGATGTGCGCACCCACTACACCGCGTTCGAGACGGGGATGCAGGCCCCCTCTTCCGAGGTCTACCTGCACGAAATGCCCGGCGGGCAGTTCACCAACCTCAAGGCGCAAGCCGCCTCCCTCGGCCTGGAGGATCGCTGGCCCGAGGTCGCGCGCACCTATGCGGATGTGAACCAGATGTTCGGCGACATCGTAAAGGTCACGCCGTCCTCCAAAGTGGTGGGCGACATGGCCCTGATGATGGTCTCCCAAGGCCTCACGCGCGACCAGGTCGAAGACCCCGGCACCGATGTGGCCTTCCCCGACTCTGTCATCGACATGATGAAGGGCAATCTCGGCCAGCCCCCGGGCGGTTTTCCCACCGCGATCCAGGCCAAGGTCCTCAAAGGCGAAGAGCCCCTCACCACCCGCCCCGGCGCGCATCTGGCGCCGATCGACCTGGAGGCGACCCGCAAGGACCTCTCCGAACAGCTCGAAGGCAAGCGCGTCGATGACGAGGATCTGTCGGGCTACCTGATGTATCCCAAGGTCTTCCTCGACTACATGGGCCGCCACCGCACCTACGGGCCGGTCCGTACGCTGCCGACGGATGTCTTCTTCTACGGAATGGAGCCTGGGGATGAGATCAGCGTTGAGATTGACCCGGGCAAGATCATGGAAATCCGCCTGCAAGCCATTGGCGAGACGGGCGAGGATGGCGAGGCGCGCGTGTTCTTCGAGCTCAACGGCCAGCCCCGCGTGATCCGTGTGCCCGACCGGCGCGTGATGGCCACCGCCGCCGCCCGGCCCAAGGCCGAAGCGGGCAATCCCGGCCACATTGGCGCGCCGATGCCGGGTGTCGTGGCCTCTATCGCCGCGCAAGCGGGCCAGCGGGTCACCGCCGGCGACCTGCTGCTGACCATCGAAGCGATGAAGATGGAGACGGGCATTCACGCCGA
>JBCDFL010000109.1:0-10991 GCA_039178165.1 Pseudomonadota bacterium
AACGGCGGCTGGCTGACCGACGCGGTGCAAGGCCGGTTCGTTCTGCTGAGCCTCGGCGGTTTCGCTGTCGAGACACCGCTCGACACCCTGCACATCGCGGACCCAGAGCCACTCCTGCGCGCCCGCTACGGCACCGACTGCGCCTACCTGATCCGCCCCGACGGCCACATCGCCGCCGCCTTCGACACCCCAGACCCAGCCGCGATCCAAGCGGCCTACCGCAAGGCAGGCGGCACCGCATGATCCTAGATGACAACCTCGGCCCCGATGGCGACGCGGTCTACGCCGCCCTAATGGAGGCCCATGACGGTCTAACAGAGACCCAAAGCCACGCCCTAAACGCCCGCCTGATCCTGATGCTGGCCAACGAGGTCGGCGACGCCGACCGCCTCAAATCCCTCTTCAAAACCGCCCGCGCTGCTTCTCTGGGCTAAAAGCAGACCAGTCTCAAACCGTATTGTTCGGGTGCGCGGGACACAGCGGACGTCGGCTCAGCCGTGCCAGCGCCGCCGCCCTGCGAGCTACTGCGCTTTATGGCTGCCAAGCTCGTCCCGGACTATGAGCGGCGCGCCAAGCCTCACCAAAGCGCCGGCCCATCGGGCCAGTCCGGCGCTGGCGCGGCGGCCAGCAAAGCTGGCCTTGATTCCGTGCCGGGCGGTTTGGAATGTGAGGTAACAGGCAGTCGATCAAAGGCGAATTCGCCGACAAAGCGCCAATTCGCTGCGATTGCGATAACGGTGGCTTTCTGGGACTACCGCAAATTACGGTAGAATTATTCAGCGGTTTCTGAACAGCTGTTGCGCTCAGACAAACTATGAGCAACCAGTGCCTAGTAATAGATCAAAGGAACAACACGTATGCGCTCCTATGTGAAGTTTTCTGAAGGTGAGAGCTCATCTGAATCCCAACCTACAGAATTCACTTTTCCCAATGTTTGGGAACGAGAGACATATCCCGAATACTCCCGACTTTTGATCGGGTCTAAGCAGCAGGAGGTACGCCGAATATTGGAGTTATGCCGACCACTAAATGGTCCTTTCGGCGTGCTCTACGTTTTGCTTACCTCACGATTGGGAAATGAACCCGCAAGATACCAAAGCCCTGAAGCGATTGATTACGATGATCTTGAGCTGTTCATGTACACCTTCCAGGAGTACCTCGAGCAGGATGGTCGGCATGCAATTTGGGTTTCGTCGCTCTCCGGTGAGGGCCAGTTCATTTTTGATCAGCACAACTTTGTCTTCGCGTACGGTGATCTTGATCGAATGACCGCGCAACTCACTGGTGATGGGTACTCTGAAGGTAAAGTCGCCGTACCCTTCCCTCACAGCCACCACTATCATGTGCAGCTCGACAAAACGGAGGACGAAATTCTGAACTATTGGTCCTGGATCATATCGCCTCTTGAGCAATCAGACGATCCATAAACCAGACTGCGGAAATAGAAGCCGCTTCAAAGGGCCACTTCCAAAACCTGGCGTTCGCGCAGAGTGCAGCATCCGGTAAAGTGGCCTCAAAGCTAAAATTCGCTGCGTTTCAGCTGCATTACTCTAGGCGCCTTAGTTGACCCAACAGCCGGGGGGAACCAACACGATTTGCGTACATGCCCTATAGTGAGGTACGGCCAAGTGCAGAGCATTGCGTGACCAGCGTTTTGCGCAGCAGATCCACCGAGGGCGAAGCAAAGCCCCCTAAACCCGCGCCGCCCACGCTTCGATCTCAACCACGAATTCGGGGCGGGTGAAGCCGGACACGATCATTAGGGTCGAGGACGGCAGCACCGTCGCCTCAGCCAAAAACGCGTCCCGCGCGGCCATGTAGTCGGCCATATACGCTCGGTCCGTCACAAAGGCGTTCAGGTGGCATACATCCAGCGGCCCCATCCCGGCTTCTGCCAGGATCGCCGCGATATTGGCAAAGATCAGGTCCGCCTGCGCCCGCGCCCCGTCCGGCACGGACCCATCCACAGCCACCGCCAATTGCCCAGACGTACGCACGATCCGCGCCCCTTGCGGCAGCTCCACCCCATGGGAATAGCGCCCAAAGGGCGGAGAGATCGACGGCGGCATCAAGGATTTCATATCCGCAGCCTTGCGCACCCGCGCGAAATTTGAAACCCTCCACGAGCACTCTCTGGCACAGAGTCTAAAGGGCCGCGGACCATCATTCCCAAGGAGGAAGCGATGCAACAGCGGCTATTGTGCGTGCGCCACGGCGCCGGCCCCACCGATGATCGCGTCACGACATGGTGCGCCTTGACCGGCGTCACCGCAGACATCCGTCGCCCGTTCCGGGGCGACAGCTGCGGCGAGATCACCGCGGACCTCGCCGGCCTCGTCGTCTTCGGCGGCCTCTATGATGCCGACAGCGAGGACACGAACACCTTCCTGCGCGAGGAATACCGGATCATCGACGCCGCGCTGAAGGCGGATCTGCCCTTCCTCGGCATCTGCCAGGGCGCGCAGATGATGGCCCGCGCCTTGGGTGCCTGGGCCGGTGCGCGCGGGCCGGAGCATGAGTTCGGATACTATGAGGTCTCGCCGACCCCGGACGGCACCACGTTCCTGCCCGAGCCGATGCACTTCACCCAGGCGCATTGGCACACGTTTGACGTGCCTGAGGGCGCCACGCACCTCGCCACTTCTGCGCTCTACCCCAACCAGGCCTTCCGCTACGGGAACGCGGTGGCGGTGCAGTTCCACCCGGAGGTTACGATAGAAGGCTTCCGCCGCTGGCAGGTCGGCAATTCCGCCTACGGCCAGCCGGGCTGCCAGGACCCCGAGACGCAGGAACGCTTGATGCTCGCCCACGACCGCGCGCAGGGCGCGTGGTTCTACGGCCTCATGGACCAGATGTTTGGGTCATGATCCGCGATGTACTGATCCCCAAGGCGCTTATGCGCGACCCCACAGGCACGCCCCACGGCGAGTGCCTGCGCGGCGACGCGATCGTGCAGGACGGCCGGGTCGTTGCGCTCACGCCCGCTCCGCCGTCAGACACGCCGCGTATGCTGATCCCCGGTCTGGCGGAAGCGCATTGCCACCTCGACAAGTGTCACACGATCCACCGCCTCGGCCCCGTCGGCGGCGACCTGCGCAGCGCTATTGCGGCGCAGACCGAAGACAAGGCCAACTGGACCGAAGCCGACCTGCATGCCCGCGCCACCCGCGGCTTGGCGGAGGCGCAGGACGCCGGCTGCACTACCCTGCGCAGTCATGTCGATTGGGGTGACGGCCCGCAGCCGCCGCTGGCCTGGTCGGTCCTGACCCAGCTGGACGTGCAATGCGCCGCGCTGCTGGGGATCGATCAACTGGCCGACCCGGACTTTGCTGCGGCCCTCGCGCCGCACGTCAAAGACCACGTCCTCGGCGCCTTCATCCTCGACCACGGTCAAATCCACGAAGGGCTGGAAAACACCTTCGCCCTCGCTGCCAAGCACGGCCTACCGCTCGACTTCCACGTGGACGAAGGCCTCGGCGATCTGAACGGTCTGGAGGCCATCGCCGACACCGCCCTCGCCACGGGCTTCGACGGCCCGATTCTCTGCGGCCACGCCGTCGCGCTGATGGACAAGGCCTCGCAGGACGTGGCCCGCATCGCCGACAAATGCGCGCGCGCTGGCGTCACGATCTGCGCGCTGCCCACAACGAACCTCTACCTGCAAGGCCGCACGGACGGCACGCCCGACCGCCGCGGCATCACCCGGCTGGCAGAGCTGCGACGCGCGGGCGTGCCCATCATCGTTGGCTCCGACAATGTGGGCGATGCCTTCTGCCCAACGGGCCAGCACGACCCGATGGCGGCCTTGCACCTCGCGCACCTGACCGCCCATCTGGACCCGCCGCTGGGCGATCTGCTACCGATGATCACGACCGACGCCCGCACCGCCATGGGCCTCGCACCCGTCTACGCCGACGACGCTCCGCTGGACGCCCTGCGCCTGTCGGACGCCACCCATCCCGCCGATTTGATCGCAGGCCGTGCCCCCCTGCGCCCCGCCACAGAGGATCTATTATGAGCATTTCCGGCAAAACCAATATCGACTGGCCCGCCTTTGCCGCCGCCCTTGCCCCCGTGGAGGTCATCGACGAAGCCGTCCTCGTCAAAAAACGCAGCCGCGATTTCTTCTGGTACTCCCCCATCCTGAACGACCGGCTGAAAAAGTGCTTCGGCGATCTGGTCGCGCGCCCCAAGACCAAGGATGAGATGGCCCAAACCCTCGCCGCCGCTTACGCCCATGAAGCCCCCATCGTCCTGCGCGGCGGCGGGACGGGCAATTACGGCCAGATGGTCCCAATGGATGGCGGGCTGATTATCGAGACGACGGCGATGGACCAGGTGCTTGAAATCGGCGCCGACTTCGTCCGGGTAGAGGCCGGCGCGCTGATGGCCGACATCAACGCCGCCCTCGCCCCGCATGGGCGCGAGATGGCGATGTTCCCCTCCACCCAGGACATCGCGACCGTGGGCGGCTTCGTGGCGGGCGGCAGCGCCGGCATCGGCTCCATCGCCAACGGCGCGCTGCGCGATCCCGGCAACCTCATCGCGCTCAAGGCGCTCAGCGTCGAAGAGGCCCCGCAGGAGCACAGCTTTGAAGGCGCGGACACCCTGCTGATCCACCACGCCTGGGGCCTGAATGGGGTGATCACCGAGGTGACCCTGCGTACCGTGCCCAAGCGCAACTGGGTCGGGGGCCTTGCCACCTTCGACAGCTACGAGGCCGCCTATGCCTGCGGCTACGAGATTGCAAAATCCGATGCCGTCGCCCGCAAGCTGCTAACCACCGTGGACGCCCGCATCTGCGCTTATTTCCCCCGGCTGGATGGGCACATCCGGCCCGAAAAGCACCTGGTCGTGTCGATGTTCCCCGCCGAGGATGCGGACGCCTTCCGCGCCTTGGTCCAGGCAGGCGGCGGCCATGTGGACCAGGTGCTGACGGACGAGGATCGCGCCGCCAAGTCTCTGCCCCACATGTACGATTTCAGCTACAACCACACGACCTTGCAGGTGCTCAAGGCCGACCGCTCGGCCACCTACCAACAGGTCGGCTGCCCCACCCCGCCCGACGCGGCCCGTATCGCCGCGCTACGCGAGAAGCTGGGCGACGACGTCTGGATGCACCACGAATATGCCCGCGTCGGCGGAGAGATCGTGACCTTCGATCTGCCCATCATCTGGTTCACCACGCCCGAGCGCCTGGACGAGATCAACGCCACCTACGAGGCCGCTGGCTTTCCAGTCTACGACGCGCATACGCATCATGTTGAAGGGGGCGGGCTGAAGCCCGATTACGCCCACCTCGCCACCAAGAAACGGCTGGACCCGAAGGGCCTTCTGAACGCCGCCAAGTCGCGGTTTTGGGCCGATGTGCGGGACCTCACACCGGACGAGATCGCCGCGAAGGGGGCCGCATGACCTGGACGACGACACCGCTTCACCCGCGCTTCGGCGTTCGCGTCGAAGGCCTGCAATTGGCCGATCTGGACGACGCCAGCTTTCCCGCCCTTCGCGCGCTCTTCGAACAGCACTCCGCCCTGTTGCTGCGCGGCCAAGACCTGGACGACGCCGCGCATATCCGCCTCGCCCAAATGTTTGGCCCGATCGAAGACCGCCTCGCGGACGAGCGCGGCAAAGACGAGGCCTTCAAGGTGCCCGAGGTCAGCAATATCCGCGCGGATGGCAGCGTGACCGGCGCGATGGATCTGCACACGTTGAACCTCAAGGCCAACATGCTCTGGCATTCCGACAGCACATTCCTGCCCCTCCCCGCGCTGACCAACATCCTGATCGGGCGCGTGGTGACGGAGACGGGCGGCCAGACGGAGCTTGCCTCCACCCGCGCGGGCTGGGCCGACATGCCCGAAGACCTGAAATCCCGCCTGCGCGGCGCCGGCCTTTGGCACCGATACTCCCATTCGCGCGCGCGGATCGACCCGGAGCTGGCCAAGCTGCCCATGTTCAACAAATGGCCCGATCAGCTTTGGCGGGCGGTCTGGCGCAATCCGGTGACGGGGGAAGAGGCGCTTTATATCGCCTCCCATGCCTTTGCTGTCGAAGGGCTGGACGCGGCCGAGGGCACAGCCCTGATCGACGAGGCGCTCGCCTGGGTCACTCAGCCCGCCTACGTCTACGCCCACACCTGGCACCCCGGCGACGTCCTGATCTGGGACCAGCGCGCCGCCTTACACCGCGCGACGCCCTGGGACTATAGCAAACCGCGACGTCTATCGAGCATTTGCGTCACCGCGCGCCCCGAAGATGGGCTTGACGGCATGCGTTTGATCGGCTGAACTTTTGGCCGTCACCCCGTGCGCGCGGGTGCAACCATAACGCAGAAAAACTGCAGATTCGGGCTGCGGCACTGACCCCTGGCCCACCCAACAGAGAGGAAGATTATGGAGTTTCTTACCCGTACTGGGAAGCCGCTGCCGAAAAATGTGGTCGACAGCGCCGCCAAGGTCGGCACCGACCCTGTGAACCGCCGCGAGTTTCTGGCCGTCGCCAGCGCGTTCGGTTCCACGGCCGCCACCGCGTACGCGATGATCGGCGCCGCTGCGCCCGCCAAGGCCGCTGGCCATCAGATGGGCGGCACCGTTCGCATCCAGATGGAAGTCCGCGCCCTGAAAGACCCGCGGACCAACGACTGGTCGCAGATCGCCAACTTCTCGCGCGGATGGCTGGAATATCTGGTCCTGTACGAGAATGACGGGACATTCTCGCCGTCGCTGCTGGAAAGCTGGGAAATCAACGACGACGCGACCCAATATACCCTTAACGTGCGTAAGGGCGTGATGTGGAACAACGGCGAAGAGCTGACGGCGGAACACGTCGCCTTCAACATCGCCGGCTGGTGCGAAAAGGACGTCGAGGGCAACTCGATGGCCGGACGCTTCGCCACGCTGATCGATGCCGACACCAATGTCGCCATCGACGGGGCAATCGAGGTTGTTGACAGCCACACGATCCGCCTGAACCTGCCGACCTCGGACATCACGCTGATCGCCGGCATGGCCGACTATCCGGCGGCGATCATGCACCCCGACACGCCGCGCTCGGACCTGATGGCCGCGCCCATCGGCACCGGCCCGTACCTGCCGGAAATACTGGAAGTCGGCGTCAAATCGGTGCTGGTCCGCAACGAGGATCACACCTACTGGAATGCCGGCAATGCGGCCTTCATGGACCGGATCGAATACATCGACTATGGCACCGATCCGTCGGCCTGGGTGGCCGCGGGTGAGGCCGACGAGATCGACATGACCTACTCAATCGACGGTGAGTTCATCGACATCTTCGACACCATCGACGGCTTTGTGCGGAACGAGATCGCAACGGCTGCGACCATCGTCATCCGGCCGAACCAGCAAGCCGAAGTCGACGGCGTCAAACCCTACGCTGACGCCCGGGTGCGCCGCGCGCTGGCGATGGCGGTCGACAACGAAGTCCTGCTTGAGCTTGGCTATGCCGGCCGCGGCATCCCGGCCGAAAACCACCATGTCGGCCCGATGCACCCGGAATACGCCGAGCTGGAGCCGATGCCCTACGATCCCGCAGGCGCCAAGGCCCTGATGGAAGAAGCGGGGATGGGCGATTACGAGCACGAGCTGATCTCCATCGACGATGCGTGGCGTAAGGACACCACCGACGCCGTCGCCGCGCAGCTGCGCGACGCGGGCATCCCGGTCAAGCGGACGATCCTGCCCGGCTCCACCTTCTGGAACGACTGGGTGAAATATCCGTTCAGCTCCACCAACTGGAACCACCGCCCGCTGGGCGTCCAGATCTGGGCGCTGGCGTACCGCTCGGGTGAGGCTTGGAACGAATTCGGCTGGTCCAGCCCCGAATTCGACGAGATCCTGAAACAGGCCCTGGCCACCGCGGACGTCGAAGCCCGCCGGGCGCTGATGGCCGAAGGTCAGGCGATGATCCAAGCCGAAGGTGTGACGATCCAGCCCTATTGGCGGTCGCTCTACAACCACACCAAGGAAGGCCTGGTCGGTGGGGAACACCACATCTCGTTCGAGATCCGTCCGGCGGACCTCGCCTGGACCTGACCGGGATCGC
Organism: Pseudomonadota bacterium; assembly: GCA_039178165.1. Taxonomy (GTDB): domain Bacteria; phylum Pseudomonadota; class Alphaproteobacteria; order Rhodobacterales; family Rhodobacteraceae; genus JBCBCP01. The sequence goes on from JBCDFL010000109.1 coordinate 8,065, forward strand.
GCCATGATAAGGGGTCGCCTTCGGGCGGCCCCTTTTTGCTGGAGGGATGTATAATGTTGCTGATCGCTCAATTGGTCGCGTGTGGCCTCATCGCCGCTTGGCTGATCACCGGCGTATGGGACAACATCGTCTACCCCGCGAACAATGAGGCCTACACCGCCGAGGTAATGAGGATGGCGCGCATGCGCGAGGCGTTTCCCGAGGAATATGCGCGCGTCGCCCACCGGGTCGTGGAGGATCGCGGCCTGCAGCGCCTCGCCTTTCGGATCGTCGTCATCGCGGAATTGGCGGGGGCCATCGTCTTGACTGTCGCGACGGTGTTATTGGCCGGAGCGGTCTTGGGCCTTGCCGGTACTTCCTTCGCCCTTGGGACCGCAATGCTGGGTGCGACGCTCTTCACGGCCGTGTGGGGAGGGTTCCTCGTGGTGGGCAATTACTTCTGCTACTGGTTTTGCCATGAGGGCGCGCAGAATACGCATTACCAAATGACCCTCTGGGGCCTGGGTACACTGATCTTGCTGGCCCAATAGCTCTGGGTCAGGCAGCGATTATCATCCGATCAAATGCAGCGCGGGATGCGCATTCATTGCGCACCAATCACGGGCGCTCCGACCGCTGCGCGCGCAACATCGGCGGGCACGCCCTGAAGCACTGCTGTCATCCGCGCGACAATCTCCGCATCGGTGATGTTGGTCCGCACAGCGCGGTGAAAATGCGCCTCTTCGTCGATCAGATCCTCGAGCAGCGGATCAATCACCGCCCCGCCTCCACCCGGGTAGCGGTAATATCCCCAGCCGCCCAACTTCCCAACCCGGCCCTCGGCGACCATACGGTCCAGAATTGTATCGGGCGCGCCCATCGCGCGCCGCCGTCCTAAGACAGTCTCCAAACCAACCAGATCCTGAGCTTCGCAGGGCCCAATCTCGAACCCGGCCTCCGTTAGCGCCTCGTCCAGCTCCCAAGGGGCGCAGTGCGCCCACATAAGGCGCTCCGCCTCGGCCCAGAAGCGGTCTTGCAGCGCGCGGACCTCGTCGGTCACGGCTCGAGGAAGCGATGTTTGGCGATCTGCGCCAGAAGGTCGTTGACGGAGGAATTGACCGGCTTGCCCGCCGTATCCACCCGCGCCTGCGCCCGTTCGTACATCGGCGTGCGCGCCTCAAGCAGGGCTTTCAGCGTGTCCATGGCCCGCGGGTTTCCCTCCATCGGTCGCATGTCACCCTGGGAGCGGACTCGCGCCATGTGCTCCGCCGGACTGGTCGTGATCCACACGGTGTGACACCGCTCTAGCAATCGTTTGTAGGTGCCAGGCGCACCAACGATGCCGCCGCCGACGGCGAGGATTGCGCGTTCGCTGCTTTCGATCACTTCGTCGAGCAGCTCCGCCTCCAGATCGCGAAAGCCGTCCTGACCGTAAAGCGCCATAACCTCCGACAGCGGCATTTCGGTGCGCGCCTCAATGGTTTTGTTGAGCTCGATGAAGGGAATATTCAAAGCGGCGGCTGCCGCGGCGCCCAGGGTCGACTTTCCAGCGCCGCGCAGCCCGACGAGGCAAATCCTCTGCGCCCGCAGCGCCTGCACGTTCTGCGGGGCCAGCAACGCCCGGACCTTACCCTTCACCTCCGCCGGCGCGGCGGCGTAGAGCTGCGCGACCCGCGCCACGTCCGCAGGCAGCGGTGCGCGTTCGCCGATCAAAGCCTCAATCGGAACGTCGAGCGCGATAGCCACGCGGTTGAGCAAGGCGATGGAGATGTTGCCTTCACCCGCCTCAAGCTGCGCGAGATACCGGGGCGACACGCCCGACAATTCGGCCAGGGCCCGCCGCGGCAAGCTGCGCGCCGAACGGGCCGCGCGCACCCGCGCCGCAACGCGCCCCAAAAGCGCGTCGGGCTGCACCGGCGGAGCGCTGTGGACCGTCACGCGGCCTGCGCTTTGAGTTGATCCAGCACCGTGCTCAGCCACGGCAGCCCGATATCCTCGGGCATTTCGTGACCGGATGCATCGTGGGTCAGCCGCTCACCGATCATGGTGGCTTTGCAGGCCACCATTTGCTCGGCCAGCGTCTTGGACCCATGCGCAAAGGTGCCGGAAAAGACCATATCGCCCAAACCAAAGACTGCGAACTGGATGTTCGACAGGTCCGGCTTGTCCGCCTCCAGCGTGTCGGTGAACGACACGGCGGTCTGGGGCAGATCGCCGTTGCCATAGGTCGACGTCACGAACACATGGAATTCGGAGGGATCAAGCTCGGTCGGGCCCACGTCACCCATGTTGGAAATGCGGCTCTCCACCGCATCCCCAAGTTCCGCTTGCATATCCTCGCACAGCATTTCCGAGTTGCCGGTTTCCGTTCCGTAGAGAAAGTGAATCTTCACGGGAGCCTCCATCCTGCCCTGCGTTACGCCATATGTAGTTTGACGTATTCAAAATCACCCGGTTTGTTGTCGATTCCGACTTTCGGCGGGGCGATCCAGCTGGCGTATTTGCCGGGCTCGTAGCAGGGCTTCATGAGCGACTGGATAAAGGCGCCGTCTTCTTTGGTCGGCAGCCATTCGTCCTTCTTTGCGGCCCATTCCGCATCGCTGATCAAATCGCCCTGCGGATTGGCGTTGATCGGGGCGAAGACACCGATGTTGCGGTTGAAGGCTTCGTGCGGCAGCGCCAACTCGAACTCGATGCCTGCCCGCTGGATCAGCTTGTTCCACCGGCGCAGACCGCCCGATGCGTCACGTTTGTAATCGTCGCGCAGACGCATGTTGATCGCCGTCAGTGCCGGCACGTCCTTGGTCACGATTTGACCATTCTCGATCGTGGTGACGCCGTAGGTGTCGCTTTGAAGCTTGTGATCATCCTCGATCCGCTGCTCCATGTACCGGCCTTTGATGCCCGCGTTGAAAGCATTGGCGGCGTTGGTCGAAACCTCCTGACCG
>JBCDFL010000110.1:0-10965 GCA_039178165.1 Pseudomonadota bacterium
CCGCGGGCGAAGGCGTCCAAGTTTTCGGCGCTGGCGATCAGGATTGCCGTGCGCACCGGATCGACGACGAAGCGGCGCGGCAGATCGGTGCGCTCCGCCATCGCCTGGCTGAGGGCCGTGCGCGCGGTTTGCACCTCCGCCAGGCCAAGGCCCAATTGATCGGCCGCTTCTTCTTGAAAGGCCCGCAGCTCTTGGACCTCAGTCAGGTCGCGGCGCAGCTGCGCAGCCCGCGCATTCAGCGTCGGCGTCAGATCCGCCAGGATCATGCCCGCACGGGCGGCGCCCGTCGGGCCCTGGGGATGCAGCAACTGGGTTGGCGTACGGCTGTCACCCATGGCCTGCAGGGTGCCGATCAGCAGACCGATCTCTTCGTCCCGCGCGGCCAGCTGCATGGACAATTGCGCCTCGCGCAGCGCTGCGCCGCGCAGCCCGTCACGCACCGCGGCAAGCCCAGCCTCGTAGGCGTGCACCGTCGCGGTAAGGGCACGCACCCGGTCGCGCGCGCTGTCCGCCCCTTCCAGAAGCCGCGCGGCCTCCGCCAATTGCGCGAGCGCTTGCCGAGCCGCATCGTCCTGCGCGGCCCCGGCGCCGGGCAGCCATAACAGCGCGAGCAGCGCCAAAAGCCTCACGAGATCAACACCCGGCCGGTCATCTCCGCCGGCTGGTCCAGGCCCATCAGCGCCAGCAGCGTCGGCGCGACATCCGCCAAGCGCCCATCCGCCATGTCCCCGTCTGCGCCGATCAAAGCGACCGGCACCGGGTTCAACGTATGGGCCGTATGCGGCTTACCGCTGCCCTCGTTCACCATGACCTCGCAATTGCCGTGATCGGCGCACAGCAGCATGACCCCTCCCGCCGCCTCCAGCGCCGTAAGCGCGCGCCCGACGCCGCGGTCGACCGCCGCGCACGCGGCCACAGCCGCTTCCAGCACGCCGGTATGGCCGACCATATCGGGGTTCGCGTAATTCACCACAATCAGATCGTAGCCATCCTCGATCGCGCCGACCAGCGCGTCGGTCACCGCCTCGGCCGACATTTCCGGCTGCCGGTCGTAGCGGTTGTCCTGGGGGGAGGGCGGGTTTTCACGGTCTTCGCCCACGCTCGGCGCCTCAACCCCACCGTTGAGGAAATAGGTGACGTGCGGGTATTTCTCCGTCTCCGCGACGCGGAATTGGCGCTTGCCGGCCGCAGCCACCACGTCGCCCAGCGTGTTCGGGATTTCCGCCTTGGGGAAGGCCGCGCGGAGGTAGGCGTTGTGCGCGTCCGAGTAGTCCGACATGCCCAGAAGCGAGGCCCAAGCCGGGCGCGCGCCGATATCGAACGCGTCGAAATCAGGCGCCCCAAGCGCCGCCATGATCTGCAAGGCGCGGTCGGCCCGGAAACTGAGGCAGAAGACGCCGTCGCCGTCCCGCGCGCCGTCGTAATCGCCCAGCACGGTGGCGGAGATGAATTCGTCACTTTCGCTGCGGTTGCTGGCCGCGGTGATGGCCGCATGGGCATCCACGGCGCCGCGGCCCGCCGCGTGCACGATGGCGTCGTAGGCCTCCTTCGTCTGGCTCCACCGGTTGTCGCGGTCCATGGCGAAGTAGCGCCCGGTCAGGGTCGCGATCTGCACGTCCGGAAGCGCCTCGGTCAGGGTGGAGACAAAGCGGTAGGCCGAGCCCGGCGCCACGTCGCGCCCGTCGGTAATGGCGTGGATCAGCACCTCCACCCCTTCCGCGGCGCAGGCGCGGGCCGCAGCGATCATATGCGCCATCTGCGCGTGCACGCCGCCGTCCGACACCAGCCCCAGCAGGTGCGCCCGGCCCCCCGCCGCTTTGACGTCCGCGATGAACCCAGCGATGTCGGGTGTGCTGGCAAAGCTACCCTCCTCTATGGCCAGGTCGATGCGGCGCAGGCCCATCGGCACGACGCGGCCCGCGCCGATATGGGTATGCCCGACCTCCGAATTGCCCATCTGACCGTCCGGCAGGCCGTTATCCGTGCCGTGGGTGATCAGCGTGGCGTTCGGGCACGTCGCCAGGATGCGGTCGACGTTCGGAGTATCGGCCAGATACGGCGCGTTGCCCGGCCCCGGCGGCGCCAGCCCCCAACCGTCGAGGATACACAGAACCACGGGGGAACGGGGGGTCATGTTCGGGCCTTCCTACTGCTCTGGCGCCCGTCCTATCGCAGGGGCGCCAGGCTGGAAAGATGCGCTAAGGTGCTACGGCGACGTGGGACGCCTGCCCGTCGGGCGCCGTGTGCAGATAAGCGGCGACAACCTCGTCCAGCGGTGTGACGGCGAAGCCCGGCAACAGCGCCGAAAGCCGCTTTGCGCACAGCGCGTGATCCGTGCGCCAGAGGTAGCGCATCTCCGTCAATTCGCGCGCCATCTCCCACACCGGGCTGGCCAGGCGCATGGCCCACCAAGGGAAGGACGAGCGGCGGAGCGGCCGGCCGGTCACCGCTTCGACGGCAGCGGCGATGTCGCCGGCGCTGAGCGTGTGGCCGGGGAAAGGAATGTCCTCGAACGGGTCAAGCTGAGTGCGCAACTCCGCCAGGGCGACGGCGGCACGGGCCCAGTCGGGCAGATAGCAGAAGGCCTGGCGCGTGCGTTCGGGTCCGGGCAGCGTGAGCGTGCCGGGCTTGCGCAGGTAGAGTTCCGTCCACATGCAGCCCTGGCGGTCCGGGTCGATGAAGTTGCCCGCACGCAGAATGATGGTTTGGAAGCCGCAGGCCGCGTAGGTCCGCTCCATCTCCAGCCGCAGGTCACCCTTGCGGGCGACGGGGCGGGGCGGCGTGCATTCGGACCAGGTGCCAGGCGTATCGCCGAAATGGTAGACGTTGCCGGGCAGGACCACGGTGGCGCCGCTGGCCTTCGCTGCGGCGATGACGTCCGCTGTGATGCGCGGCAGCAGGCCGGCCCAGTTGTGGTAGTTCGGCGGGTTGAGGCCGTTGACGATCACTGCGCAGCCTTTGGCAGCCTCGCGCATGTCGGTGCCGCGGGTGTAGCGGCGCACGAGCCAGCCTGCGCGGGCGAAGGCCGCGGCGCTGTGGCGGCCGATGCGGCCGGAGGATCCGAGGATGAGGACGGTGTCGGGCATGGTGCGTTCCTTTTCGCGTTGGTGAGGCGAAGATGAGATGCACGAGCCTGAAGGGATATTGCCCAAAGATCACGATCTGATATTCAGTTTTGAATGTCTCTATCCGCCGATAACCTCGACTGGTCCCTCATCCGCGCCTTTCTGGCGGTGGCCGAGGCGGGCTCCCTGTCCGCGGCGGCGCGAAAGCTGGGGCAAAGCCAGCCGACCCTGGGGCGCCACATCAAGGCGGCGGAGGCGGTCCTAGGCGTTGAGCTGTTCCAGCGGGTGCCGTCGGGTCTGGCGCTGACCGATGCGGGCGCGGCACTGGTCGGGCCGGCGCGGCAGATGGCTGAGGGGGCGGCGCGCCTGACCGCGCTGGTGTCGGGGCAGGAGACGGAGCTGCGCGGGACGGTGCGGATCACGGCGAGCGTGGTCGTTTCGCACTTTGTCCTGCCGCGGATCATGGCGGAGCTGCGCCGCGCCGCGCCTCAGATCGAGGTGGAGCTGGTGCCGACCGATGGGACGGAGAACCTGATCTACCGCGAGGCGGACATCGCAGTGCGGATGTACCGGCCCACGCAGCTGGACGTGGTGACGCGGCATGTCGGGGACGCGCCGGTGGCCCTTTATGCGGCGCCATCCTTGCTGGAGCGATTTGGGGTTCCGCGGGACCTTGAGGCGTTGGCGCGTATTCCGTTCGTGGGCTTCGACCGGTCGGACCTGATCCTGCGGCACATGCGGGCGATGGGAATGGACGTGGACCGCCATTTCTTTGGCGTGCGCTGCGACGATCAGGCGGCGTTCTGGCAGCTGGTCTGCGCGGGCTGCGGGATCGGCGGGATGCAGGTGCAGGTGGGGGAGGCGGACGCGCGGGTGGTGCGTGTGCCTGTGGATCTGGAATTGCCATCGTTGCCCGTGTGGCTGGCGGCGCAGGGAGATGTGCTGCGCGCGCCACGGGTGCGAGCGGTCTGGGATGCGTTGGTGGCGGGGCTCAAGGGGTGATGGGCAGATTGCCCATCCTACCGTGGCTCGGGTCGTTCAGCTTTTTCCAAGGGCAGCGCTGACCCAGTGCGGTGGCCTTTGTCTTTTGGCTTCAATCCGGGTTGCCGTTGGTGAAGCTGAGCTTCGACAGGTCGGGGGCTTTGGCGTGTGGCGGCGGTGGGTTGGCCCCCACCCTACCCTCCTCGGGCGTCAGGATGTGGCGGAGGAGCCCCACGGGGTGCTGCTTGAGCGTTAGGCGCATCGACACGTAATCCTCCACCACCTGCTCCCCCACCGTCATCTCGGGCAGCAGAGCGGCGGGCTCATTCACCACCTCGCCGTCGATATCCCCCGCAAACAAAGGCAGGGGCGCGCCGGGGGCGAGGGCTTTGGCCTCCCACAGGGCATCGCGCCGCCCCAGGCCAAGGGCGGCGAAGGCGTCCGCTTCGGCCAGCCGGGCCACCACGTTCGGCGCCAGGCCCGCGCGGCGCCACACGTCGCGCACTTCGGCATAGCCGTTGCCGCGCGCCGCGGTCAGCCAGGTCGCGTCCTCTTCGGTCAGCCCCTTCACCTGGCGAAAGCCCAGCCGTAGGGCCAGCCCGCCGGTCCCATCGGGCTCCATCACGTTGTCCCAATAGCTGTGCTGGACGCAGACGGGCCGCACCTCCACCCCATGCTCGCGCGCGTCCCGAACGATCTGGGCGGGCGCGTAGAAGCCCATCGGCTGGGAGTTCAGCAGCGCGCAGGCAAAGATGCCCGGGTGATGCCGCTTGATCCACGAGGATGCATAGACCAGCAGCGCAAAACTGGCCGCGTGGCTTTCGGGGAAACCGTAGGAGCCGAAGCCTTCGATCTGGCTAAAGCACCGCTCCGCAAAGTCGCGGTCGTAGCCGTTCTTTTGCATGCCCCGCAGGAACAGCGTGCGGAATTCGCTGACGCTGCCGTGCTTCTTGAACGTCGCCAGCGACCGCCGCAGCCGGTCGGCCTGTTCGGGGGTGAAGCCCGCGCCGACGATGGCGATCTGCATGGCCTGTTCCTGAAAGAGGGGCACGCCGAGGGTCTTGCCCAGCACCTCGCCCAACTCGTCCGAGGGGAAGCTGACCTGCTCTTCCCCGTTGCGGCGGCGGATGTAGGGATGGACCATGTCGCCCTGGATCGGACCAGGGCGGATGATCGCGACCTCGATCACCAAATCGTAGAAACAGCGCGGCTTCATCCGCGGCAGGAAGTTCATCTGCGCGCGGGACTCCACCTGGAAGACGCCGATGCTGTCCGCCTTGCAAAGCATGTCGTAGACGACCGGATCCTCGGGCGGCAGGGTCGCGAGGGTCCAGTCCTGCTGGTGGTGCATCTTCAGCAGGTCAAAGCTTTTGCGGATGCAGGTCAGCATGCCGAGGGCGAGCACGTCGACCTTGAGGATGCCAAGGCTGTCGATGTCGTCCTTGTCCCAGCAGATAACCGTGCGGTCCTCCATCGTGGCGTTCTCGATCGGGACAAGCTCGTCCAGGCGCCCTTCGGTCATGATGAAGCCGCCGACATGTTGGGAGAGGTGCCGGGGGAAGCCGACGATCTCGTAGACGAGGTCGAGCACCAATTGCAGGCGGCGGTCGGAGGCGTCGAGGCCAATCTCCGCCATGCGCTCCGCCTCCAACCCCTTGACGCTGAAGAAACCCCATAGCTGCGAGGACATGGCACTAATCGTGTCTTCGGTCAGGCCCATGGCGCGGCCCACCTCGCGGATGGCGCGTTTGCCGCGGTAATGGATGACGGTCGCGCAGAGGCCCGCGCGGTGGCGCCCGTAGCGGTCATAGATATGCTGGATCACCTCCTCGCGGCGCTCGTGTTCGAAATCGACGTCGATGTCGGGCGGCTCGTCCCGCGCCTCCGACACGAAGCGCTCGAAGACCATCGTGCCGATCTCGGGCGAGACGGAGGTGATGCCGAGGCAGAAGCACACGACCGAGTTGGCCGCCGACCCCCGCCCTTGGCACAGGATGCCGCGGGATCGCGCGAAGGCGACGACGTCGCGGACGGTCAGAAAGTAGGGCTCGTAATTCAGCTTGGCGATCAGCGTCAGCTCGTGTTCGAGCAGTTTTTGCACCTTCTCCGGCGCGCCCGCGGGGTAGCGCCAGTCGAGGCCTTCGTAGGCCAACCGCGCCAGGCGGTCCTGCGGCGCCTCGCCTTCGGCCACTTCGGAGGGGTATTCGTAGCGCAGCTCGTCCAGCGAAAAGTCCAGGGTCCCGGCGATGGCATCGGTGCGCGCCAGCGCGTCTTCGAAGCCGGCAAACATCCGCGCTATGTCCGCCGGCCCACGCATCCGCTGTTCCGCATTGGCCAGGGCCGCGCGGCCCAGCGTGTCGACGGTGGTGCCCAGGCGGATCGCCGTCAGTACGTCGGCCATGCGGCGGCGGGCGCCGTGGTGCATCATGGGTGCGGCACTGACGGCGGTTTGGAGGCCGATGGATGCCGCCCGTTCGGCGATCTTGGCCCAGCGCGTGGCGTCGCGGCCATCGTAGCGGGGGGTCAAGAGGATGTCGGTCGGGGCGCGTTTCGCCAGCCGCTGCGCGATCTGAGGCCAGGCGCGGCCCTGGGGCCAGACCAGCAGGTGCAAGCCTTCGGTAAAGTCTTCAAGATCGCTGAGGGTCAGCAGGCAGTCGCCCTTGGGTGCGGCCAGCCGCCCGCGCGAGATCAGGCGGCACAGGCTGGCCCACCCTTGGCGATTGCGCGGCAGCGCGGTGATGGGGGGCGCGTCTTGCAGCAGCAGCCGGGCCGCGGGGATCAGCCGGGGCGCGTGCTTCGGCAGGCCGGGCGGCTGGGGCAGATGCGCGGGTTTCGGTGGGCCGTAGACGCCATGGGCGGCGTCCCAATCGGCGCGTTCGGTGATCTCGCGCCCGATCTTGCGCGCTTCGGTATGCGCGCGGACGATGCCGGCCACCGAATTGTCGTCGGCGATGGCGACGCCGTCCATGCCATAAGCCGCCGCCCTGCGCGTATACTCCTCTGGGTGGGAGGCGCCGGTCAGGAAGGTGAAATTCGACAGAGCGGACAGTTCGTTTTGCATACGCTTGCACAGAGAATCGGCCTGAGAGGACGAGTATATTCACCTTTTGTTCACATCCAAAGGCGAAGCTGAACGGGTGATCGTTTTCCTTTGGATATGGCAACTGGCCTGCGCAATGCGCAGCATTCGGGTCGGGTTCGGCCTGGGCCTATGGCATCCGCGTTTTGAAGGAGACGCCTATGCCCACATTCCATGCCATCCCCACCCGCCACGCCGCCGCGTTCCGCGCGGGCCGCCCTGACGCGCTTGGCAATGTGCCCGAACGCAAGACCTCTGACGGGGCCGGAAATCCGTGCCGTCACTGCCTTCGGCTCATTCCGAAGGGGGCCGAGATGCTTGTGCTGGCCTACCAGCCGTTCGAGGGCAGCCATGCTTATGCGGAGGTTGGCCCGATCTTCCTGTGCGCATCGGAGTGCGCGCGGGGCGGCGGCACAGAACAGCCACCGATCCTGACCACATCGCCCGACTATCTGATCAAGGGCTATTCGGCGGACGAGCGGATCGTCTACGGCACCGGCGCGGTGGTTCTCGCCGACCGGATGCACGCCCGCATCGCGGAGATTTTCGCCGATCCGAACGTCGCGCAGATCCACGTGCGCTCCGCCCGGAACAACTGCTACCAGGCGCGGGTGACACGGGATTGATCACGCCCCCGGATGCGGCAAGGCGCCGTGCCCCAGGCGTATTGCGCGGCCCGCCGCCTCGGCGCATAAAGCGCGCGAAGCCAGACTGAGACCAGCCATGACACTCGACGCCCCCGAAACCAAAATCGTGGACAGCTACCGCGTGTGTTGCGACGGCGGTGAAGGCGCGCTCGGCCACCCCCGCGTCTGGCTGCAGATCCCCGCCGATATCGGTTGGGTCGAATGCCCCTATTGCGATACGAAATACATCCACCGCGATTTCGTAGGCAAAGTCTGATCCGGCGCGCTTTCGTCTGGGCGCTGCCAGGCCTTGTTGCAGCCTACCTAATATCCGCAGCCCTCGGCGCCATGATCCCAGGCCGCGTCGCCGATGTGGCGCGGGGAGACGGCCTGAACGTGCGGCTGATCGCTGGTCCGATCCACACCGATCTGCTCTTGCCGCTCACGCCCGCCGCGCGGGAGCGATTTGCCGTCTACGGCGTCGGCGCCGAACTCGCCGCCGCCGAATGGCTGGTCGTTGGGTGGGGCGCACGCGACTTCTACACCCAAACCGGCAGCTACGCCGATCTGAGCTTGCGCGCTGTGTGGCGCGCGGCAGTCGGTGACAGCGCTGTCATGCGGATGGATGTCGCTGGCGCCCTGCCGCCGGACTTGCGCGCGGCGCGTATCGCGCTCAGCCACGCGCAATACGCGGTGCTTTTGGACCAGATCACCGCGGACGTGGCGAACGTCACGCCACTGGACGTTCCAGGCTTCGGCACGTTCGATCGGTTTTTCGCCGCCACGGGGCGATTTCACCTTCTGAACACCTGCAATGTCTGGATTGGCCGCACCCTACGATCGGCAGGGGTGCCTTTCGGCGTGTGGACGCCTACGCCCTTCGCCATGCGTCTGTCGCACTGGCTTTACGGGTGATGTGCACGTCCGGCCCAAGAAAAGACTAGGTTGAAGCGCTCGGTCGGGCGCAGAAGATCAGGGTGCCGCACCTTCCGCACGAGGCCCAATGAATGGAGCCGGCGCCGGGCCTGATCCTCGAACGACCGGCCCTCGGGTCAGTCGTCGATGACGGACTGGATCAGAGTGTCGACCTTCGTCTGCACGGCCGCGTTGGCCGCTTCGATCTGGGCGGACAGCTCGCGGATTTCGGACGCGATCACGGCAAAGCCGCGGCCCTGCGCGCCCACATGCGCCGCCTCGATGGAGGCGTTGATGGCGATGAGCCCGACGCCCCGCGTCGTCTCCGCGATATGGTCGAGGGCCGCGCGCGCTTCGGCGCCGATCGCGTTGGCTTCGGCCCGCCCTGCCTCACGCGCCTCGTGCAGATCGGCGCTGAGCGTGTTCACCAGCTGCGCGAAATTGCGGTTGAAGGCGCCGCCGGCCATCCCAATCACCTCCCGCAGGAGCGCGGGATCGAAGGCATCCGCCTCGAACGCCGCCACCATCCGCTCACACAGACGCACGAAATGCGCCATCGTCTCGACCGCTTCGGACATGGCTCGCGCGTGATCGCGCAGCCAGGCCAGCGCGTCGGGGTCGATCCCAGGCTCGGGCGTGTCCGCCTGCATCAGCCGCACGGTGTTTTGCGCGCCCGGCAGCGCCCGTCCGATCCCGGCGGCACACAAGGCACGCTCCTCCGCCGTGTCGAGGAGGGCGGCGGACGTGGCGTAGAACACCGCCCGCGCGCAATGGGAGCGGATCATGTCCACGGCGCGAAGCAGCTCCGCCCGGGCGACCAGACCAGTCGCCCCCGCCTGCTGACCCAAAGTGTCCGTAATGTCCGACAAGCGGTGCGATTGGCTCATATCCTCCGCTTAGCGCGGCGAGGTTAACAAAGCCTTGCGCTGGTCCCGGGCCGGGATACGTGGCACATCACGACTGCACATAGAAGGAGAGCACCGGGATGGCATTTGGGAAAGGGCACCACCTGCACCTGATCGACGGCTCGGCCTTTATCTTCCGTGCCTATCACGCGCTGCCGCCCCTGACGCGCAAGTCGGACGGACTGCCCATCGGCGCGGTGAGCGGCTTTTGCAACATGCTGCACCGCTATGTCGAAGGGAACCACGGCCCCGACGCGCCGACCCATGTGGCGGTGATCTTTGACAAGGGCAGCCATACGTTCCGCAATGACATGTACGACCAGTACAAGGCCAACCGGGACGAGATGCCCGCCGATCTGCGCCCGCAGATCCCGCTGACGCGGACCGCCACCGAAGCCTTCAACATCGCCTGCAAGGAGAAAGAGGGCTGGGAAGCGGACGACATCATCGCCACCCTCGCCGTGCAGGCGCGCGAGGCGGGTGGGCGCTGTACGATCATCAGTTCGGACAAGGACCTGATGCAGCTGGTCGGCGGCGGGGTGGAGATGCTCGATGCGATGAAGAACACCCGCATCGACCGCGACGGCGTGTTCGAGAAGTTCGGCGTCTACCCCGAGCGGGTCGTGGACGTGCAGGCGCTGGCCGGCGATAGCGTGGACAACGTGCCGGGTGCGCCGGGCATCGGGATCAAGACGGCCGCGCTGCTGATCAATGAATTCGGAGACCTCGACGCCCTGCTGGAGGGGGCCGAGACGATCAAGCAGCCCAAGCGGCGGCAGACCCTGATCGAGCATTCGGATCAGATCCGCCTGTCCCGCGATCTGGTGCGGCTGGACGAGAACACGCCGCTGGATTTCACCGTCGACGATCTGGAGGTGCGTGACCCGAAGCCCGAGGTTCTGATGCCCTTCCTGGCGGAGATGGAGTTCCGCACCCTCACCAAGCGCATCGCAGATGAGCTGGGGGTCGAGGCGCCGGTGATCGAGGCGACGCGGCCCCAGCCCGACGCGCTGCCCGCGCCCGAAGCGCCCAGCTTCGAGGACAGCACCTATGAGCAGGTGAGCGACGCCGCGGGCCTGCAAACCTGGATCGACCTGATCTACGAGCGCGGCTGGGTTGCGGTGGATACGGAGACGACAGGCCTCAATGAGATGACCGCCGATCTGGTCGGTATCTCGCTGTGCGTGAATGCGGGCTATGCTTGCTACATCCCGCTGATCCACAAGGCGGATGGGGGCGATGACCTTTTCGGCTCGGACGCGCTGGCGGAGGGGCAGATGCCGCTGGAGACCGCGCTGGAGATGCTGAAACCCGTGCTGGAGGACGATAGCATCCTAAAGATCGGGCAGAATATGAAATACGACCTCAAGGTCTTTGCCCGGCTTGGCATCGGC
>JBCDFL010000111.1:0-10880 GCA_039178165.1 Pseudomonadota bacterium
CCGCCGCGGGCGCGGGACGCGGCGCAGGGGCCGGCGCGGGCCGAGCCGGGGCCGCCGCCACGCGCGATCCGAAGGTCGGTGTGGCGTTACATATCGGTTGGCGCTGACGGGTCACCCGGGGCACCCAGGTGGTGTTCCCGTCGATGCCCGCGCGGATGAAGATACACCCGCGACTGTCCACGAATTGTCCGCCGGTAAAGCTGGACGGCGGCAATTCGGCCGGACGTCCGTTGTTGGTCGATTGGGCCCCTGCCCAGCTCGCCAACCCGAAGACCGTGGTGGCAGCCACGGTCAGGAGTTTGGTCAATTTCATCTCTGCCCCCGCAGGATTTTGTGGCAGGCTGCCGCAAAACCACAACGGTGTCCAGAGCTTAGAGGGCCCCGCGCCGGGCGCTACTTGGTGCCGAACATCCGATCCCCGGCATCGCCCAGGCCCGGCACGATATAGCCGATCTCGTTCAGCTGCGTGTCCAGCGCGGCGGTGACGATGGGCACGTCAGGATGCGCCTCCTTCATCCGCGCGACCCCCTCCGGCGCGGCCAGAAGGCACAAAAAGCGCAGATTCGTAGCGCCCGCACTCTTCAACAGGTCAATCGCCGCCGCCGACGAATTGCCCGTCGCCAGCATCGGATCGACGACGATCACCAGCCGGTCGTCCAGCCCTTCGGGTACCTTGAAGTAATATTGCACCGGCTGCAGCGTTTCCTCGTCCCGGTAAAGGCCGACAAAGCCGACGCGGGCGGAGGGAATCAGCTCTAAAACGCCGTCCAGAAGGCCATTGCCCGCCCGCAGGATCGAGATCAGCGCCAGCTTCTTGCCCGCAAGGACCGGCGCGTCCATCGGCGCCATGGGCGTCTGGATGGTGCGGGTCGTCATCTCCAGCTCGCGGGTCACCTCATAGGCGAGGAGTTGACTGATCTCGCGCAGAAGCTGGCGGAAGACGGCCGTTGGCGTATCCTTATCGCGCATCAGTGTCAGTTTGTGCTGCACCAGCGGGTGATCCACCACGGTCAGATGATCGGCCATGTGCCTTGTCCCTTGTCCTTGTTTCGCCACCGATACCGCGCGCGGCGTGGGGAACAAAGGCCCCTTATCGCGTCAGGGCGCGCCCGGCAGCCCCATGTGGTCCGCGATCAGGTCCGCAACGCCCGTAAAGCCCATATGGCCTAGCGCGCGCGGGCCCTGCCCTGCGACCAGGACCGGAACCCGCTCGCGCGTGTGGTCGGTGCCGGTCCAGGTGGGATCGTTGCCGTGATCCGCCGTGAGGATCAGCATATCGTCGGGGCGCAGCGCCGCGATCACGCCGGCGATGGCCGCGTCGAACCATTCGAGCTGCGCGGCGTAGCCGGACACGTCCCGGCGGTGGCCGTAAAGACTGTCGAATTCCACGAAATTGGCGAAGGTCAGGCTGCCCTCCGCCGCCTCCGCAACGCGGTCCGCGAGGTGCTGCATCAGCGTAGCATCGTCACCCTTGCGCACATCGTCGAAGCCCGCGCCGGAGAAGATATCCCAGATCTTGCCGATGGCGTGCACGGGCCGGCCCGCCGCCTGCGCCCTTGTGCTGATTACCGGGCCGGGCGGCGGGATCGCGAAATCCTTGCGGTTCTGCGTGCGGGTGAACGCGCCGTCCCGCCCCACGAAAGGCCGTGCGATGACCCGGCCGACGCGCATGGCGTGCAGACGCGGAGCGAGTGCGGCGCAAAGGTCCAAAAGCCGGTCCAGGCCAAACGCCTCTTCGTGCGCGGCAATTTGAAAGACGCTGTCGGCGGAGGTGTAGCAGATTGGCTTGCCCGTGCGCAGATGCTCCACCCCCAGCCGGTCGACGATGGCCGTGCCGGGCGCGTGGCAATTGCCCAGGATGCCGTCCGTGCCAGCGGCGCGGGCGACCTCTGCGACCAGTTCAGCGTCAAAGGGGACCTCCTCTTCGAAGAAATGCCAGGCCCAGGGGACCGGCAGGCCGGCGAGCTCCCAATGGCCCGATGGCGTGTCCTTGCCGGGCGAGACTTCCGTCGCGGCGCCCCAGCCACCCGCGGCGGGCGCGTGCGGCAGGGGCAGATCATTGGCCAGCGCGTGGGCGTGCCACAGGCCGAGGCCTGCGAGCGTGGGCAGGTTCAACCGCTGCGCCGCGCGGATATGGCCCAACGTGTCCGCGCCGGTATCCGGCACATCGCCGTTGAAGAAAGCGCCCGCATCCGGCGCCCCCCCAATGCCCACCGAATCGAGAACGACCAGAAAGGCCCGCGCCATCAGCCCACACGCTCGTGGATCAGCGGCGGCACCTCCGCGCCGGGGCCGAGCCGGATGGCCGCGCGCACCGCCGCCTCGGCCCTGTCGGCATCGGCGGGCCGGGCGGCGTGGACGACGGCCAGCGGCGCGCCCTTGGCCAGACGCGCGCCCAGCGGGGCGATGTCCGACAAGCCCACGGCGGGGTTGATCACGTCCGTCTCCACGCTGCGCCCGCCGCCCAGGGCCACGACGGCGAGGCCCAGCGCCTCCCCGTCGATCGCGCTGACCACGCCAGAGGCCGGCGCCGTGACCTCGCGGATCACCGTCGCTTCGGGCAGGAACCGGCCCGGCGCATCGACGAAGCCCAGCGGCCCGCCCTGCGCCGCGATCATCTTGCCGAAGCGTTCGGCCGCGGCGCCGGACCGGATGGCGCCGGACACCGCGTCGGCACCGGCTTGGACATCCTCGGCCAACCCCGCGCCGGCCAGCAGGACGCCGCCAAGGGCGGCGCAAATCTCCACCAGCGGTCCTTTGGCCTGGCCCGACCGCAGCACGCGCATGACCTCAGCCACCTCCAGCGCGTTGCCCATCGCCGGCACCAGCGGCTGCGACATGTCCGTGATCAGCGCCGCCGTCTTGCAGCCCGCCGCATTGGCGGTGCGCACCAGCGCCTCGGCCAGGGCGCGCGCCTCGGCCAGGTCCTTCATAAAGGCGCCGGGCCCGACCTTCACATCGAGAACCAGACCATCCAAGCCCGCGGCCAGCTTCTTGGACAGGATGGAGGCGGTGATCAGGTCCAGGCTTTCGACCGTCGCGGTGACGTCGCGGATCGCGTAGAGCCGCTTGTCCGCCGGCGCGATATCCGCCGTCGCGCCCACGATCGCGCAGCCCGCCCCCCGCACCGCAGCGGCGAAGCGGTCTTGGCCCAGGGTGACCGACACGCCCGGGATCGCCTCCAACTTGTCGAGCGTGCCGCCCGTATGCCCCAGCCCGCGGCCGGAGATCATCGGCACGTAGGCCCCGCACGCGGCCAAAGCCGGCGCCAGCACCAGGCTGACGCAATCGCCCACGCCGCCCGTCGAATGCTTGTCCAGGGCGGGGCCCGGCAGGTCCCATTCCAGCACCCGGCCCGAATCGCGCATGGCCATGGTCAGCGCGACGCGGCCCACATCGCCCAGCCCGTTGAGGCACACCGCCATCGCAAAGGCGCCCACCTGCGCGTCGCTGACCTGCCCGTCGGCCAGGCCCTGGGCGAACCACGCCAGCGCCTCGCGCCCCGGGCTTTGCCGCGCGCGCAGCTTGGCGATAATGTCTCGCGGGCTGAAGCTCATTCCATATGCTCCGCACCGAAGGCGCCGGGCAGCAGGTCGGCGAGCGTCATGTGCAGCTCTTGCCCGTCCGTGGTTGCCATGGTGACGGGCACATCGCCCTTGCCGAATTCGGCCAGCTTCTGACGGCAGCCACCGCAGGGCGTCACGGGCGCGGTGCCGCCCGCCACGACATAGACCTCCGCGATCTGGCGCGCGCCGGCGGCACACATCGCGGCGATGGCGCCCGCTTCGGCGCAGGTGCCTTCGGGATAGGCGATGTTCTCCACGTTGCAGCCGGTGAAGACCGCGCCGTCCACCGTGCGCAGCGCCGCCCCGACCGCAAAGCCCGAATAGGGGGCGTAGGCCCGGTCCCGCACGTCCAGCGCTGCCGCTCGCAAATCCATACCCTCGCCTTTCCCGCGCGGAACCCAAAGCAGGCCCGCGTCGTTTCCAAACTAAGCCTTACCGATACCGGAGTTTCACAGTGACCAAAACCATTGAAGCCGACCGCTTCGCCGCAATGCGCGACGACGCCCCCATGAGCAACCGCACCGCCGCCTCGCTGATCGAAGTGTGCCTGCGCGCCGGAGAGCCGGTGGACACCGCCCTGACCGAGGGCCAGGCGCGCGAGCGCATCCGCATCCTGCTCAGCACCGGCTAGGGCAAGCGCACCTGCAACAGCTGCAGATCGGGCGTGGCGTTTGCATATTCCGCGCTTTGACCCGGCGGCAAGACAAAGGCGTCGCCGGCGCTTACCCCCTGATCACGCCCCGCGCGCAGCGTCATCGCACCGCTGAGGACGTAGGTAAAATGGATCGAGTGGTCTTGCACGAACGGCGCCGAAGATCCCGCGGGGCGCAACACGCGCACGTCGGCCACGCCGCCCGTATTCTCCGAGATCCCGGTATCGCGTCCCTCAAACCCCGGCACCTCCGGCTGCCAGTCCGCACCTTCGGGCACGGCGTGCACGAAGCGCTGGCCGTCCCAGCGGCGGTCCGGCTGGTGGCGCGCAGTCGGCAAGTCCATGTTGCGCTCGATTGTCGTCAGATGCTCCGCCGGCACGCCGATCTCGATCACCTCCAGATCATCGCCCGAATGCAGCACCCGGTGCCGGATTTGCGGCGGTTGGATCACGCAGGCGCCTGGCGTCAGGCGAAAGGGCGGGCCTTGGTCTTCGTAGACAAGATCGACCCAGCCGCGCACGCAGAAAATCAGCTGAAACCCGACATCGTGAAAATGCACCTTGTCCGGCACCGGCCCGCCACCCGGGATGCGGATATGGCTCGCAATGATGCTGCCGCCGAGCCGCCCGGGGATCAGGTCACGGTATTCCATGCCCGCCCGGCCCACGACCCAGGGCGCGTCCCCGGTCAGGCGCCGCACGATGAATTCGGACGTCGGCACCGGCGTCTCCACCGGCGGGCGCAGCGGCGCAATCTCGACCACATTCCCGCCCGGAGACACCTGCCGAGCAGCCCCCAGCAGGACCGGATCGTCCGCCCGCAGCCGCATCCGCCCCGGCGCGTCGCCGCGCACCAGGCGCACGCTGCAGCCGAAGCCTGAAAACACCGCCTCCGCCGGGTCATCGGCCGGGAAAATCTCTTCCATCCGCAGGCCCAGGTCCTCGAAAAAGTCGCTGTCCCCGGCCAGATCGGAGGTCCCCAAAACCACCTCGGCCCGAATGTTCTGCATGCCAGCCCCTTCACTTGGCCAAAAACAACTCTTGGGAGCGGGTGCCCCGCCCGACAAGCGCTTCGCACAGCGAAGCTGCCGCAAGGGGGAGATCACTCCTCGCTCCCGCCCTGTTCATTTGCACGTAGGCTCGCATCCGCGTTAGGCATCGGCAACCAACAAAGGCACGATGATGACCGACGACACGCTGCGGCAGGCCGCGCTCGACTACCACCGCTTCCCAAAACCCGGCAAGCTGGAGGTGCGCGCGACCAAACCCCTGGCCACGGGCCGCGACCTGGCCCGCGCATACTCCCCGGGCGTCGCCGAGGCCTGCCTTGAGATCAAGGCCGATCCCGGCACGGCGCGCGATTACACCGCGCGGGGCAATCTGGTGGCGGTGGTCAGCAACGGCTCCGCGGTGCTGGGCCTCGGCAATATCGGCGCGCTCGCCTCTAAACCGGTGATGGAGGGCAAGGCGGTCCTCTTCAAGAAATTCGCCAGCATCGACTGTTTCGACATCGAGGTGGATGAGGCCGATCCCGAACGGCTGGCCGACATCGTCTGCGCGCTTGAGCCGAGCTTCGGCGCCATCAACCTCGAAGACATCAAGGCCCCCGACTGCTTCACGGTGGAGCGGATCTGCCGCGAGCGGATGAACATCCCCGTCTTCCACGACGACCAGCACGGCACCGCCATCGTCGTGGGCGCCGCGGCCACAAACGCGCTGAAGCTGGCCGGCAAAGCGTTCGAGGACATCAAGATCGTCTCCACAGGGGGCGGCGCGGCGGGCATCGCGTGCCTTAACATGCTGCTGAAACTGGGCGTGCGGCGCGAAAATGTCTGGCTCTGCGACATCCACGGCCTCGTCTACGAAGGGCGGACGGAGGATATGAACCCGGCGAAGGCCGCCTTTTCCCAGGCCACGGACGCGCGCACGCTGGACGATGTGATTGCCGGCGCGGACCTGTTCCTGGGCCTCAGCGGGCCGGGCGTCCTGACGGAGGCGCATGTCGCGCAAATGGCCGCGCAGCCCATCATCTTTGCCCTTGCGAACCCGACGCCCGAAATCCTGCCCGAGGATGCCCGCCGCCCCGCGCCGGACGCGATCATCGCCACCGGGCGCAGCGATTTTCCCAATCAGGTCAATAATGTGCTGTGCTTCCCCTTCATCTTCCGCGGCGCGCTGGATGTGGGGGCCACTACGATCAACGACGACATGCAGCTCGCCTGCATCGACGGCATCGCGGCCCTCGCCCGCGCCACGACCAGCGCGGAGGCCGCCGCCGCCTACCAGGGCGAACAGCTGACCTTCGGGCCCGACTACCTGATTCCCAAGCCCTTCGATCCGCGCCTGGTCGGCGTCGTCTCCTCCGCCGTGGCCAAGGCCGCGATGGAGAGCGGCGTGGCGACCCGGCCTTTGGACGACCTCGACACCTACCGCCAGACCCTGGACGGCTCGGTCTTCAAATCCGCCCTGCTGATGCGCCCCGTCTTCGAGGCCGCCCGTGCCCAGGCCCGCCGCATCGTCTTTGCCGAGGGCGAGGATGAGCGCGTCCTGCGCGCCGCACAGGCCATGGTCGAAGAGACCACCGAACGCCCCATCCTCATCGGCCGGCCCGACGTGATCGAGGCCCGCATCACCCGCGCCGGCCTGACCATCCGGCTGGGCGATCACGTCGACCTGGTGAACCCACAAAACGACCCGCGCTACCGCGACTATTGGGGCACCTTTCACGAGCTGATGTGCCGCCGCGGCGTGACCCCCGACATCGCCCGCGCGATCATGCGGACCAACACCACGGCCATCGGCGCCGTCATGGTCCAGCGGGGGGAGGCGGACAGCCTGATCTGCGGCACCTTCGGCGAGTTTCGCTGGCATCTGAACTATGTCTCCCAAGTCCTTGGGACGGACGCGCTCCAGCCCGTCGGCGCGCTCAGCCTAATGATCCTAGAGGACGGCCCCCTCTTCATCGCGGACACGCAGGTGCATATGGAGCCCGGCCCCGCGGAGCTGGCGCAGATCGCCATCGGCGCTGCCCGGCACGTGCGCCGCTTCGGGCTGGAGCCGCGCGTGGCCCTGTGCAGCCAAAGCCAGTTCGGCAACATCGCGGGCGGATCGGGCGCCCGGCTGCGCGACGCGATGGCCCTGCTGGACGCCGCGCCGCGGGACTTCGTCTACGAGGGCGAGATGAACATCGAAACCGCCCTCGACGCCGATCTGCGCGCGCGGCTGCTGCCGAACGGGCGCATGGTGGGCTCGGCCAACGTGCTGGTCTTCGCCCATGCCGACGCGGCCTCCGGCGTGCGCAACATCCTGAAGATGAAAGGCGGCGGGCTGGAGGTCGGGCCGATCCTGATGGGCATGGGCAACCGCGCCCACATCGTCAGCCCCTCGATCACCGCGCGGGGCCTTCTGAACATGTCCGCCATCGCCGGCACGCCCGTGGCGCATTACGGCTGAGGGCCTAGGGGATTTCCTCCAGCTTCACCGGCCCCATGCGGTAGCGTTTGGAGCACGCCTCCGCCCCGACGCGCCCGCAATAGCTGCCGTGGAAATGAATCCGCACGATGCCCGGCCCTTCGGTCTGGAAGCCATGCATATTGTCGGTGAACACGCGCCGATACATCCCATCGGGCTGCGCAACATAAAGCGAGTGCGTACACCCCGCCGTCCCGCAATACATCCGCGGCGCCGCATCGCAAACCGCCGCGCCCCAATTGACCCGCACGTCCGGGCCACCCACGCCGTCAATATCGGTCCATTCGGCATAGCCCGGCTCCACCGTCATGGTGCCGCCCACCTCGGTGCATTCCTTCAGCAGCGGCGCACCCGCGTGTTTGGCCGGATCCGCCGTGATCCGCCGCTGCAAATCCCGCGCGGCGAAATCGGGCATCGGGCAAGCCGCCAGCGCCTGTCCAATGGCCCGGCCCGACCCGCGCAGGGACAGGTCCATCCGCAAGACCGGCGCGCTGCGCCCGATCACGACCTGAAGCTCCGCCCGCCGCCCGTTGCGCAGCATCTCAAGCGCGCGCAATTGGTACTGCTCCAGCGGCGCATTGTAGTGGTGCGTCTGCCCGAAGCGGACAAATTCGAGGGTGGTCGCGATCTGGTTATCGACGATCACCCTTATGTCAAACTCCGTTGCGCCCTGCAGAACCGGGATCTTCGATGTTGTCGCCTCGAAGCGAAGCGGACCACCTCCCTCACACGAGGCGTAGAAGCAAAACTGCTGGGCCGTATCGTCGATGTCATTGATTGGGCAGGCCCCGGCCGCCGATTTCTGCGCGTTCGCAGCATAGTTGAAAATCCATTCCGCCCGCGCCGTGCTCGCCAGGGCCATGAAAACCAGAAGTGTCAAAATGCGCAAAACGGCCTCCGCCAATTGTCATGCGCAAGGGTCAGGCACGCACCCCACACCCGTCAACCCCGCGTCACCCTAGCGCTTGCGCTTCCGCCGTGCCGGAGCGTAAAGCGTGACCGACTTAGACGGAGGGCACATGGGGTACAAAGACGAATACGCGGCCTGGCAGGCCGATCCCGAAGGCTGGTGGATGGCGCAAACCGGCGGGATCGACTGGGACACGGCTCCGACCCAAGCGCTGTTTGACCGCGGGGACCACATCTACGAATGGTTCGCCGATGCGAAGGTCAACACCTGCTGGAACGCCGTCGACCGGCACGTCGATGCGGGCCACGGGGACCAGGTCGCGATCATCTACGACAGCCCCATCACTGGCAGGCAATCCAAGACGACCTTTGCCGAGCTTCAGGCCCAGGTCGCGGGCCTCGCGGGGGGCCTGGCCGCCAAAGGCGTCACCGCAGGCGACCGGGTCATCATCTACATGCCCATGGTCGCCGAAGCTCTTGTCGCCATGCTGGCCTGCGCGCGGATCGGCGCGGTGCACTCGGTCGTTTTCGGCGGCTTTGCCGCGAACGAGCTGGCCGTGCGGATCGACGATTGTACCCCCAAGGCGATCATCGCCGCCTCTTGCGGGTTGGAGCCGGGGCGCACGGTCGAATACAAGCCCCTGCTGGACGGCGCGATTGAGCTGGCAGAGCACAGCCCCGAGTTCTGCGTGATCCTGCAGCGGGACCAAAGCCCCTGCGAACTGGGCCCGCGCGACGTCGACTGGCACGCCTTTCAGGAGGGCACCGCGCCCGCGGACTGCGTGCCGGTGGCGGGCAATCACCCGGCCTACATCCTCTACACCTCCGGCACGACCGGCGCACCCAAGGGCGTGGTGCGCCCCACGGCGGGGCACCTGGTGGCGCTGAATTGGACGATGAAGAACATCTACCAATGCGATCCGGGCGATGTGTTCTGGGCCGCCTCGGATGTCGGCTGGGTCGTCGGGCACAGCTATATCTGCTACGCGCCGCTCATCCACCGCAACACGACCGTCGTTTTCGAAGGCAAGCCCATCGGCACGCCCGATGCCGGCACCTTCTGGCGCGTGATCTCCGAACATAACGTGCGCAGCTTCTTCACCGCCCCGACGGCTATCCGCGCGGTCAAGCGCGAGGATCCGGAGGGCAAGCTGGTCGCGGATTATGACCTCTCCGGCCTGCGCGCGCTGTACCTTGCGGGCGAGCGGGCGGACCCCGACACGATCGAATGGGCGCAGCGGGTGCTCAACATCCCCGTCTACGACCATTGGTGGCAGACAGAGACGGGCTATACTATCGCCGGCAATCCCGCGGGGCTTGAGGCGCTGCCGGTCAAGATCGGCTCGCCCACCGTGCCCATGCCCGGCTTTGACGTGCAAATCCTCGACGATGCGGGCCACCCCGTCCCGGACGGCGAGCTGGGTGCCATCGCGGTCAAACTGCCCCTGCCCCCCGGCACCCTGCCGACGCTTTGGAATGCTGAGGCGCGGTTCAAGAAAAGCTACCTCAACACCTTCCCCGGTTATTACGAGACGGGGGACGCCGGCATGAAGGACGCGGACGGCTACCTTTACATCATGGCGCGCACCGATGACGTGATCAACGTCGCCGGCCACCGCCTCAGCACCGGCGGGATGGAGGAAGTCCTGGCCGCCCACCTGGACGTGGCCGAATGCGCCGTGATCGGCGTCACCGACAGCCTCAAGGGCCAGATGCCGGTCGGGTTCCTGTGCCTCAACGCCGGCAGCACGCGCGATCATGGCGAGGTCACCGCCGAGGTGGTCAAGATGGTGCGCGAGCAGATCGGCCCTGTCGCCGCCTTCAAACTGGCCGTTGTGGTGGACCGCCTGCCCAAGACCCGCTCGGGCAAGATCCTGCGCGGGACCATGGTCAAGATCGCCGACGGCGAAGACTTCAAGATGCCCGCGACCATCGACGATCCGGCCATCTTGGACGAGGTACGCGGCGCGCTGCAGACCATCGGCTACGCAGGCGCCTGACATATGGCCGGCCGGGACATCGCGGACTGGCTGATCCGCGAGGGCCTGGCCGGCACGCCCTACGCCCAGATGATCACCGCTTTGTGCGAGCGCCTCGTCAGCGCGGGCGTGCCACTGGTGCGCGCCAACTTCTCTATGCGGGCCTACCACCCCGAATTCGGAGCCTTCGCCTACCGCTGGAAACGGGCCAGCGGCATCAGTCACGAGCTTTACGACCGGAACAGCCAGATTGATTACGGCTGGGAGCAAAGCCCGCTGCGCGCCCTGGTCGAGGGGCCGGAG
>JBCDFL010000112.1:0-10777 GCA_039178165.1 Pseudomonadota bacterium
GCGAACCGCCTGCGCGCCTTGGGCGGCGGCGACACAATCTGGAAAGACGGGGCAGAGCTGGCCCACGTGGCCTTGCCCATCGCGGGCCTGATGTCCGACCGCCCGGCGGCAGAGGTCGCCGCGGCGGCGGACGCCCTGACCCGCGCGATGCAGGACTGTGGCTGCACGCTCAACAATGCCTACATGCAGCATTCGCTGCTGGCGCTTGTCGTCATTCCCGAATTACGCATCTCCGACCTCGGCCTGGTGGACGTGCGCACGTTCGAACTGACCCCCGTTCTGGACCCGACATGAAGATCCTCACCCCCGACAGCCGCCCCTTCCAAAGCTTCACCGACGCGGCGGAGGCGGTCGCGCTGCTGCAAAGCCTTTATACCGAGGCGGTCGCCTTCCTCAGCGCGCAGTTTCAGCTGGCGATGGAGAACGGCGCGCCGGACGCCCGCATCCGCGCCTTCTATCCCGAGATCCGGTTTACCACGACGACGTTCGACCGGGTGGACAGCCGCCTGAGCTTTGGCCACGTCTCAGCCCCTGGCACCTATGCAGCGACGGTCACGCGGCCGGACCTGTTCGGCAATTACCTGACGCAGCAGATCGGCCTTCTGCTCTCGAACCACGACCGACCCGTTCAGATCGGCTGGTCCACCACGCCGATGCCGGTGCATTTCGCGGTGGCGGGCGATGACAGCCTGACGGTCCCGCAGCAGGGCGCGGCGGAGTTCACGCTGCGCGACGTCTTCGACGTGCCGGACCTCAGCAACACGAACGACGATATTGTCAACGGGACCTACGAGGCCGAAGACGGTGTGCGCCCGCTCGCTCCCTTCACCGCCCAGCGCATCGACTATTCGCTCGCCCGGTTGGCGCATTACACGGCCACCGATCCGGATCACTTTCAGAACCACGTCCTCTTCACCAACTACCAGTTCTACGTTGCCGAGTTCGAGGCCTACGCCCGCGCGCAGTTGGACGATCCGGCCAGCGGCTACACCGCCTTCGTCAGTACTGGGAACGCCGTCATCACGAGCGGCAGCGCAGAGATCGCGGCGCCGGTGAAGATGCCGCAAATGCCGACCTATCACCTGAAGCGCGCGGACGGGTCGGGGATCACGCTGGTCAATATCGGCGTCGGGCCGTCCAACGCGAAGACGGCGACCGACCACATCTCCGTGCTGCGTCCCCATGCCTGGCTGATGGTCGGCCACTGCGCGGGCCTGCGGAATTCTCAGGCCCTTGGCGACTTCGTCCTGGCCCACGCCTACCTGCGGGAAGACCACGTGCTGGACAACGACCTGCCACCTTGGGTGCCGATCCCGGCCCTGGCAGAAATCCAGATCGCGCTGGAAGGCGCAGTGGCCGAGGTGACAGAGCTGGAAGGCTACGAGCTGAAGCGGATCATGCGGACCGGCACGGTGGCCACGCACGACGACCGCAATTGGGAACTGCGCGACCAGCACGGGCCGGTGCAGCGGCTCAGCCAATCGCGGGCCATCGCGCTCGACATGGAAAGCGCGACGATCGCGGCGAACGGCTACCGCTTCCGGGTGCCCTACGGCACGCTTCTGTGCGTCAGTGACAAGCCGCTGCACGGGGAGTTGAAGCTGCCCGGCATGGCCTCCGAATTCTACACCACGCAGGTCGCGCGCCACCTGATGATCGGCATTCGCGCGATGGAGCGGATCCGCGAAATGCCCCTGGCGCGCATCCACAGCCGCAAGCTGCGCAGCTTCGACGAGACGGCCTTCCTCTAGGGCACCCACGATCTTGTGGTTCGCCAGACGCGCCGCAGGTATGTCATAAGACATCAAATAAGCGAAAAAGCACCGAAAAGCCGCGTTTTGCGGGCACTTTTCCCGTGTCGCGCGTTGTGCCGATGCACAACATACCGTTACACTCGGCCCATCGGGCCCAAGACATCGGGCAGACGAAGGAGACCAAAAATGGCAAAACCGATGACCAAAACCCAGCTCGTCGCTGCACTGGCCGATGAAATGGGGACAGACAAGAAATCCGCTTCCGCCGCGCTGGATGCGGTGTGCAACCTGATCACCCGCGAAGTGTCCGGCGGCGGCGCCGTGACCCTGCCGGGCGTCGGCAAGATCTACTGCCGCGAGCGCCCCGAGCGCATGGTGCGCAACCCCGCCACCGGCGAGCAGTTCAAGAAAGAGGCCGACAAGGTGGTCAAGATGACCATCGCGAAGGCCCTGAAGGACAGCGTGAACGGCTGATCTTGCCCCCTAGCTGAATTTCCGAAAGGGTCGCCCCGTTGGGCGGCCCTTTTGCTTTGCCCGGTCAGGAGCTTCCGGTGACGCACAGCCGCACGATCCAATACCAGGCATTGCTCACCGGGGCGCTCGCCTGATGGACTTGCGCAGTATCGGTATCGGGCTGCTCTTCGCGCTGATCTGGGCCTCCGCCTTCTCATCCGCGCGCATCATCGTGGCGGATGCCGCGCCGCTTACCTCCCTCGCCGCGCGGTTTTTGCTGTCGGGCTTGATCGGTGTCGCCATTGCCCGTGCGCTGGGCGAAAGCTGGCGGCTGACGCGCGGCCAGTGGCGGGCGACCATCGTCTTCGGGCTGTGCCAGAACGCCGTCTATCTCGGCCTCAACTTCGTCGCGATGCAGACGGTGGAAGCCTCGCTTGCGTCGATCATCGCGTCGACTATGCCGCTGATGGTGGCGGCCGCAGGCTGGGCCGTCTTTGGTGACCGCCTGCCCTGGTTCGGCGCGCTGGGGCTAGTGCTGGGCCTTGTCGGTGTGACGGTCATCATGTCCGCGCGGATGGGCGGCGGGATGGACCCTTACGGCGTCGCCCTGTGCCTCATCGGTGCGGCCGCGCTAGCGGTCGCCACGCTGTCGATGCGGGGCGCGTCATCGGGCGGGAACCTGATGATGGTCGTCGGGCTGCAGATGCTCGTCGGCGCTGCGGCCCTTGCCGTGACGTCCCTGGTCGTCGAGGATATCTACGTCCGCCCCTCCGTGCCGTGGGTCTTGGCCTTCCTCTACACCACGCTTGCGCCGGGACTGCTGGCCACCTGGCTGTGGTTCACGCTGGTGGAGCGGATCGGCGCGGTGCGCGCCGCGACATTCCACTTCCTTACGCCGTTCTTCGGCGTCGCCATCGCCGCGCTGCTGTTGGGGGAAGCGCTGGGCCCCCGGGATATCCTCGGCGTTGCGATCATCATGGCGGGCATCCTCGCCGTGCAGCTGAGCAAGCAAAAGACTGTTTCCAAAGCCTGACTTTATCCACAGCACCGCGGCCCCCTATAACCACGCCATGCTGACCCGCCGTGCCCTTCTTCTGTCCGCTTGCGCCGCTGCGGCGCTGCCTGGCCCGGCGGCGGCCTACCGCACGCTGACCTACACCCCGACCCTGTGGGACAGTATCAAGGCCGAGCAGGCGGCGGTGATCCTGAACTTCCGCGCGCGCTGGTCGCTGACCTGCCAAAGAAAGCACGAATTGATGGTCGCCGCG
The DNA here is from genome assembly GCA_039178165.1 of Pseudomonadota bacterium. Classification (GTDB taxonomy): domain Bacteria; phylum Pseudomonadota; class Alphaproteobacteria; order Rhodobacterales; family Rhodobacteraceae; genus JBCBCP01. The sequence goes on from JBCDFL010000112.1 coordinate 3,476, forward strand.
CTGCTGGACAATCCGGCCTACGCCCGGCTGACCATCGTGGATGTCGATTGGGACACCTACGGCCCCTCGCAAATGACCGAGCGGCTGAAGGTCACGCGCCGCTCCACCCTTTTGGTGCTGAAGGCGGGGGCGGAGGTCGCGCGGCTGGAAAACCAGCCCTATGCACGCAAGGTGCGCGCGCTCCTGGACACCGCGCTGGCGGCCTGACGCCCCGCAGGCTATGCAGCGTAGGACGGCGGAGAGCGGACGATGAAATTCCTTTTTGTGCACCAGAATATGCCCGGCCAATACCGGGAGATGGTGCAATGGCTGGCCGCCCAGGGCGGGCACGAAATTGTCTTCCTCACCCAGCGCCAGAAGCATCCGATATTCCCTGGCGTGAAGACAGTGGTCTACGCGCCCCACCACAAGGCGAAAGAAGACGCCTACGGCTTAGTGAAAACGTGGGAGAACGCCGCCGGGTCCGGCTTTGGCTGCGCGATGGCGGCGCGGGAGCTGAAGGCGTCGGGCTTCACGCCGGACATCATTATAGGGCATGTCGGCTGGGGCGAGTTGACCTTCATGAAGGAAGTCTACCCGGACGTGCCGATCATCGGCTTTTTCGAGTATTACTACAGCACATCCGGCGGTCCCGTCGGCTTTGATCCGGCCAGCCCGCCCAGCGATCATGCGCCCTACATCATGCAAGCGCACAACACCGTGCCGCTGGTCAATATCGAGCGGGTCGATGTGGGCCACGCGCCGACGATGTGGCAGCGCGACCGCTTTCCCACATCCTTCCATGACCGGATGTATGTCTGCCACGACGGTATCCGCACCGACACGCTGCTGCAGGACCCGAAGGTGAAGCTGACGCTGGGCCGGATCGGACGGCCGCTGACCCGCAGGGACGAGGTCATCACCTACATCTCCCGCAACCTGGAGACGACGCGCGGCTACCACCAATTCATGCGGGCGCTGCCCACGATCCTCGCCGAGCGGCCTTTGGCCCGGGTGATTATCGTGGGCGGGAACGACACGTCCTACGGCGGGAAGTCCAAGCACCCCAAAGGTCTGCGCGGCCAAATGGAGGCGGAAGTGGGTGACCGCGTCGATTGGGACCGGGTGCACTACCTCGGCCAGGTGCCCTACGGCGCCTACAAGCAGATCGTGCAAATCAGCCGCTGCCATATCTATCTGACGATGCCCTTCGTTCTGTCCTGGTCGCTGCTGGAATCGATGTCGATGCAGGCGACGATCGTCGGCTCGGACGTCGCGCCAGTGCGCGAGGCGATCACACACGGCGAAACCGGCCTTCTGGTCGACTTCTTCGATCCCGATGCCCTGGCCCGGCAGGTCATCGACGTCTGCGCGCGGCCCAAGGACTATGCCCATATCGGGCCGGCGGCCCGGGAGCATGTGGTGAAGACCTACGACTTCCTGACCGTCTGCCTGCCGGAACACCTGCGCCAGATCAATGCGCTGGTCCCCGCGGACCGCACGATCCCGCTGCCCTAGTTGGAGAAGTTGTTGGCGGCGCCGAAGACGCCGAAGACCGATCCAACCAGCGTCAGCACCGTGCGCGTGTTCGTGACCGGGCTTTCGGTGACGAGCACGACATCTTCGGACATGATCTCGAAATTCCGGGCGGAGAAGAGGCCGTCGGAATTCGTCAGGTCCAGGGTGAAGACAACCCGCTGCTGACGCGGACCGCGCACGCCGGGGCGCACCGCGGTGGCCGGATACTCGCGCAGGATCAGGATGCCCTGCGGATCGCCGCGCCCGTCGTTGACGCCGCCGATGATCGACATGGCGTCGATGGCGGTGATCTTGTCCTTGGTGAACGGGTGCAGGGCTTCGGTGCCCGCCGCCCCGAGGGAGAGGAAATAGCGTTCGTCCTCCTCCACGATCACCTTGTCGCCGCCGCGCAGACGGGTGTCGAGGCGCGGGTTCTCGTAAAGGCGGTCGATCGAGGTGCCGTAAATCTCGTGCCCGCGCACCAAGCGGATCTGCGGGTTGGCGAGGCTGCTGGCCACACCGCCGCCCGCGGCGATCAGGCTGAGCACGGAAAAGTCGCGGTCCGGCATCGGGTAGGGGCCGGGCGCGCCCACACCGCCGACCAGATCGACGGAGTTCTGGCGCCCTTCGGCCATCGTGACCTGCACCTGCGCGGATGGCACGACGTCTTCGAGGCTGCGCTGGATCACGCTGCGCGCGCTGTCGGGCGTGCGGTCCGCGACGCGCACCTTGCCGACATAGGGGATGAAAACCGACCCGTTCGCCGTCACGCGAACATCATTGAGGTCTGTGGCCGGTTGGCCCGGGCCGGTGAAGAGCGACGTCTCTCCGGAATCCCAGATGCGGATGTTGAGGCTATCGCCCGGCGCGATCACCTGCGCCCGCGGACCGTGACTGTGACCGATCCAGCTCAGATGGCGTTCGTTTACGCGCGGCCAGTGTCCGACGGAGAGGAGAAAGGCGCGTGTGACGGGGTAGACGGCGAAGTCCGCGTCGACATCGCTGCTTTCGTTCAGAATTTCGCGGTCGACGGCAGCGCCCCGCGGCAGGTTGTCGGCGCATCCGGCCAGAAGGGCGGCGGTCAAGGCAAAAGCAGTCAGTCGCGCGATCATCATTTGTCCCCGTCTCACCCCAGCCTGCGCCTCAGACGCCCCTGGCATTTCGTGGGTGGGACGATACCCTACCCCCACATGTCGTCAACGCTCGTCCCCGATCCGGCTCAGATAATCAAGCCTGTTGTGCTCGGTGCAACAGGTCGTTTGGGCGGAATGATGCGCGATGTGCTGGGTTCGGAGGCAGCTGTGTGGCAATCGCGCACCCCGCGCGCCGGCTTCGAAACCGCAGATGCGGCGGAGGTTGCACCGATTTTGACGCGGGCCCCCGCCGTCCTGTGCCTATGGGGTGCAGTACCGGGCCAGGGCTCGGACCTCGACGCCAACGTGACGCTTGCCCAGGCGGCTTTGGATGCGGCGGCGAGCGCGGGGGCGGGTCTGGTCTTCCTCGCCTCTTCGGCGGCGATCTACGGGCGGCGCTCGGACGGCCTGACGGAAGATGCGGCGCCGACGCCTATCGCCCCCTACGGCGCGGCCAAGGCCAGGATGGAGGAGATGGCCCTCGCCCACCCGCACCCAAGCTGCATCCTGCGGATCGGCAACGTCGCCGGCGCCGATGCGATCCTGGACGGTTGGCGCCCGGACATGGCGCTGGATGCGGACGGGGGGCGGACACCCGCCCGCAGCTACATCGGACCGGCGCGGCTGGCCCAGACGCTTGCGGCCCTGCTGCGGCTGCCAGACCCGCCACGTGTGCTGAACGTGGCCGCGCCTGGCGCGGTCGAAATGGGCGCTCTGCTGGACGCGGCAGAGCTGCCTTGGACACCGCGTGCCGCGTCCGCAGACGTCATCTGGCGCGTCGCGCTCGACACCGAACGGCTTGAGGCGCTGGTGTCCTTTGCGCCGCATGACAGCACCGCCGCCGGTATCGTGCAGGACTGGCGCGCCTGGCGGGCGATGCGCTAGGACGCCCCCATGACGTGGCGCAAACGCATTTTCGATCTCTTCTTCGCCAGCCTTTTGGTCGTGATCCTGGGGCCGGTGATCCTGTTCTTGATTGTCCTGATCCTTATCAAACAGGGCCGGCCGCTCTTCTACGTCGCCGAGCGTATGAAAAGCCCGACGCAAAGCTTCGGACTATGGAAATTCTGCACCATGACAGTGGTGGAGGCGGATAGCGGCGTCAGCGGCGGGGACAAGAAAGCGCGGATCACCCCACTGGGAGCCAAGCTGCGCGCCAAACGGCTGGATGAGTTTCCGCAGCTTTGGAACATCCTGCGCGGGGATCTAAGCTTTGTCGGCCCGCGCCCGCCGCTGCGCGAATATGTCGAACGGTTTCCGGACACCTATGCCGACGTGCTGAAATCACGCCCCGGGGTGACGGGCCTCGCCACGATCCGGTTTCACAAGCACGAGGACCGCCTTTTGGCCCGCTGCGCCACGCCGGAGCAGACGGACGACGTTTACTGCCGCATCTGCGTGCCGCGCAAAGCGCGGCTCGACCTGATCTACCAACGTCACCAATCGACCTGCTACGATTTCGACCTCGTCTTTCAGACCATCGGGAACCTCTTTCGGCGGAAGAGCGCCAGCGGCGAATCGACGACGCGCTAGCCCCTTTCACGAATCGCACTTGCAGCATAAAGCTTGGGCGCAGTGCCGTTTTTTTCACCACTCTTGGTTGCAAATTATTGATAATTGGGGCGTAAGACCTGTTTTGCATACGCAGCAATACGTTACGTGGAACTTTAAGTGTGGGGCGTGCGGTATGCGCTCGTGGGTGAGCCTGGACGTTGGAGGGCCAACCGAATGCTGAAGTTGATCAAATCGCTGTCGCGCGGTCAAAAGCGCAACATCTTGATCGCTGTCGACACGGCTCTGATCCCGCTGGCCCTGCTGTTCGCGTTCAATCTGCAGATGGGCGGCAATGCGTGGCCGATGATGGTCGCCTACCTTCCGGTGCTGCCTTACCTGCTGGTCGTCGCTGCCGCGCTGTCCATCGGCTTGGGCGTGTCGAGCGTTCAGCTCAACGCCTACGAATCCTCTGCCGTCGGGCTGACGGCGGCTTTTTCAGCGGCGCTTGTGATCGGATCGTTCCTGCTGGCGACGGCCGCGCGGGTCCCGATTGCCCTGGGCACGCACGTCGTGTTCGGCACGTCCTTCTTCGTCTTTTCGGTGATCAGCCGCGCGGTGATGCTACAGATCGTGCTGGCCATCTACCGCCGGTCGGAAAACCGCTGCCGCGTGCTCATCTATGGCGCGGGCACGACCGGCACACAGCTCGTATCAGCCCTACGCGGACACGAACAGATCGAACCGGTCGCCTTCGTGGACGACAACAAGGCCCTGCACGGGCTGGTCGTGTCTCGCTTGCCCGTCTTCTCCCCCGTGCGTGTGGCGGAACTGGTCAAGGAGCGGGACATCGACCGCGTCCTGCTGGCCCTGCCGTCGCTCAGCCTACCGAAACAGGCGCAGATGGCCCGGCGGCTGCAAAAGATGGGGCTGGAGGTTCAGACCCTTCCGTCCTTCGCCCAGTTGATCGGGGAAGAGGCGCTGGTCGACAAGCTGACCAGCGTCGACGCGAGCCATTTCCTTAACCGCGATGAGATCAGTGATCGGAACTGGGAGGGCATCGAGAGCTACCGGGGCAAGGTCGTCCTGATCTCCGGCGCTGGCGGCTCCATCGGCTCCGAACTCTGCCGGCAGATGCTGGAGGTCGGACCCGCCAAGCTTGTCCTGTTCGAGTTGAGCGAATTGGCGCTCTACAAGGTCGATCAGGAGATGCGCCAACTGCTCGAAGAGACCGGGCGCGAGTTGGAAATCGTGCCGATCCTGGGCTCGGTGACGGATTCCCGCCAGGTGCGCAAAGTCCTGTCCACCCACGGGATCGAGGTGGTCCTGCACGCCGCGGCCTACAAACATGTGCCATTAGTCGAGTCGAACCCGTTGACGGGTATGGCCAACAACGTGCTGGGCACGCACACCCTCGCGTCCGAGGCGGCGGCGGCAGGCGTGCAGCGTTTCATACTCGTGTCGTCGGACAAGGCCGTACGCCCGACCAACGTCATGGGTGCCTCCAAACGGATGGCGGAGCTTGTGCTGCAGGATCTGGCCAGCCGTGTGCCGCCGGACGCCTGGCCAATTTTCGCTACCGTGCGTTTCGGCAACGTTCTGGGCTCGTCCGGATCGGTCGTCCCGCTGTTTCAAGAGCAGTTGCGCCGCGGCGGGCCGGTGACGGTGACCCACCCCGATGTCTCCCGCTACTTTATGACCGTGCAGGAAGCGGTTCACCTGGTGCTGCGCGCCGGCGCGATGGCGCAGGGGGGCGAGGTGTTCGTTCTGGACATGGGCAAGCCGGTCAGCATCGACGCCCTGGCCCGGCAGGTGATCGAAAGCGCGGGCTACACGGTGCGCGACGCCAAGACGCCCGAGGGCGATATCGAAATCCGTTACACCGGTCTGCGGCCGGGCGAGAAGATGACCGAAGAGCTGACGGTATCCGGCACGCTGCTTGGCACGGGCCACCGCAAGATCTTCTGCACCGACGATGAGCGCCTGTCCGAGATCGAGATCGCGGGCGCGCTGCGCAATCTCCGCTCCGCCCTGGCGAGCGGTGACGAGGATGCGGCGCGCGCCGTCGCCGCCCGCTATGTCGAAGGGTACGCTCGCACCGAGTCCGCCCAGGTGGAGACCGGAACCGGCCCACAAACCTAGCAAGGCGTGGCGGGAATGCCGCGGGACAGGCCTGGAACGCGCGGCACAGCTTGATCGGCGGGGCGCTGCCATGGTGTAAGGACGCAAGGCGCCAGAAGCGGGGCAAGGGGCAGATGACAGTCAAAGCGTGGATGACCGGCGCGGCCTGTGCCGTCTTGCTGCCCGCCGCCGTAATCGCGCAGGCCGGGGACCAGCCCGGCACCGACCTGAACTTCAAGCCCGTCTACCAGCCCTCCCTCGGCTTCTACGGTCTGCCCGGCCTGATGGATATGCCCACGGGTGAGGCGATGCCCGACGGGCAGGCCGCCGTAACCGTCGGCAGCTTCGGCGGGATCACCCGCACCTCGCTCAGCTATCAGTTCACGCCGCGCCTGTCGGCCAGCTTTCGCTACGTGAGCATCCGAAACTGGAACAGCGACGGCTTTTCGACCTACCGCGACCGCAACTTCGACATCCGCTACCAGGTGCGGCGCGAGTCGCTTTACTGGCCGTCGATCACGGTTGGCCTGCAAGACTTTGCCGGCACCGGCATCAATTCCGGCGAGTTCATCGCGGCGACCAAGACGTTTCAACGTCCGCTCAGCCTGCCCGGCACGATCAAAGCCACGCTGGGCTTTGGATGGGGACGGCTTGGCTCTTCCGGTGCCATTGGATCACCCCTTGGCAGCACCCGCGACGTGTTCAATCCCGGGGACACCGGCGGCCAACTTGCCGCCGGATCGTGGTTCCGCGGCCCCGTCGCGCCGTTCGGCGGGATCGAGTGGCAGGTCAACGACAAACTGGGGCTGAAGGTCGAATACAGCTCGGACGCGTACGAGCCAGAGACCTCCCGCGGGGTGTTTACTCGCGCCAGCCGGCTGAACTTCGGGGCCGAATACCAGTACTCCGAACGCCTTCGGCTCGGCGGCTATTGGATGTACGGGCAAGAGATCGGGATTACCGCGCAGCTGCAGCTGAACCCGCGCCGCGCCGTGACGCCCATGACCATCGCCGCCCCGCGCGCCGTGGTCGGCCGCCCGTCCCGCGCCGTGAACCCGGA
>JBCDFL010000113.1:0-10710 GCA_039178165.1 Pseudomonadota bacterium
AGACGAGCCTTTGGCCTCCATCCTGCAGGAAGGCTTCGAAGGCTATGCCTCCGGCATGTTCCGTACCCAAAGCGAGCTGCTCAGATATTTTGAAGCGCAGCCAGAATTTCCCGGCCGGACGAAGAACGGCACTTTGCGGCTCGAAAAGATTACTCGTCTGATCACAAACCCCATCTACGCGGGGTTCGTATCCTGTGAAGTTCTTGGGATACCGCTGACCAAAGGCAAGCATGAACCTCTGATCACCTTCACCGATTTCGAGCGGATGCAGGAACGCCGTGCGGGCAAAGCGATGGCACCGCAAAAAAAGGAAATCCACCGCGACTTCCCGCTGCGCGGATCGGTCGCTTGTGGAGACTGCGGCGAGCTGTTCAAAGCCGCATGGTCCGAAGGCAAGACAAAGAGATATGCCTACTACACGTGTAGAACGCCGGGCTGTACCGCCGTCAGCAAAAACATCCCTAAAGATGAACTCGAGCAGGACTTTGCCCAGCTCCTGAAAAGGATCGCGCCGAAACGTTCAATGCTCGATATCGCCAAAGCTATGTTCCTCGATGCATGGGATCAAAGGTCAGCGCAGTGGCGTGCCGGCAAGACGACGATCAAGCAAGAGATCGCGGCCTTAGACAAACAATTGGACGGCTTATTGGAGCGTATGGTCGAAACGACGTCACCGCGTGCGGTCAAGGCATTTGAACGTAAGGTCGATGAGCTTGAGCGAAAGCGTCTGGTTTTGGACGAAAAACTGGCTCAACCAGCGCCGTCAAAGGCCAAAAAATCTCGGCTGATTGAACTCTCTATTGGGTTCCTCGCAAAGCCTTGGAAACTCTGGGAAACTGGCGAATATGACCTGCAAAAACTGGTGTGCAGATTGGGATTTATCTCGCCACTACCCTACCGCCGCAAGGAAGGGTTTTTGAACTCGGAAACCCCTTTACCTTTCAAGGCTTTAGGGGATTTTTCGACGGAGAATTACAAAATGGTGCTGCTGGAGAGAATTGAACTCTCGACCTCTCCCTTACCAAGGGAGTGCTCTACCTCTGAGCTACAGCAGCGCCGTGCGCGGCGAAATAGACGCAAAAGTCCCCCTTCGCAAGCCCATTCTGGACGGCCCACGCGCCCTGCGGTAAAGCCGCTTCATGGCAGACCGGCAGCCCCCTAAACCGGACCCAAAGGCGGATCGCGCGGCGCGGCTGAAGGCGGCGCTCAAGTCCAATTTGGGCCGCAGAAAAGCGCAGGCCAAAGCGCGCAAGGACGGGCCGGCGCCAGGCGAAGAAACAGGCACACCCGGCGGCGAGGAGCAGAGCTGATGGATTCGATTTTGGTGCGCGGGAACGGAGCGCTCAGCGGTGATATCGCCATCGCGGGCGCAAAAAATGCCTGCCTGACATTGATGCCGGCCACCCTGCTGAGCGAGGAGCCGCTAACGCTGACCAACGCCCCGCGGCTCAGCGATATCCGCACCATGACCGCCCTGCTGCAAAGCCTGGGCGCGGAGGTCACGAGCCTCGCCGACGGCAAGGTGCTGGCCATGTCCAGCCACGCCATCGACAGTTTCGAGGCGCATTACGATATCGTGCGCAAGATGCGCGCCTCCATCCTGGTGCTGGGCCCGATGCTGGCGCGTTTTGGGCATGCCAAAGTCTCCCTGCCCGGGGGCTGCGCGATTGGGGCTCGGCCGGTGGACCTGCACCTCAAGGCGCTGGAGGCGCTCGGCGCGGATCTGGACCTGCGCGACGGCTACGTGCACGCCAAGGCGCCACGAGGCCTGCGGGGCGGGCAGATCGACTTCGACTTCGCCTCGGTCGGCGCGACGGAGAACGCGCTGATGGCCGCGACCCTGGCCAAGGGCACAACCCTGATCCACAACGCCGCGCGCGAGCCGGAGATCGTCGATCTGGCCGATTGCCTACGCAAGATGGGCGCGCAGATCACCGGCGACGGCACACCCACGATTCAAGTGCAAGGCGTGGACCGCCTGGGCGGCGCGACGCACCAGGTGGTGACCGACCGGATCGAGCTAGGCACCTACATGCTGGCCCCCGCCATCGCGGGCGGCGAGGTGACGCTGCTGGGCGGGCGGCGCAGCCTGGTCTCGGCCTTCTGCGACAAGCTGGAGGCGACAGGCGCCACCATCGAGGAGACCGACAAGGGCCTCACCGTGCGCCGGACCGGCAACGCCATCCAGGCTGTGGATGTCGTGACCGAACCCTTCCCAGGCTTTCCCACCGACCTGCAGGCGCAGATGATGGCGCTGCTATGCACTGCCTCTGGAACCTCCGTGCTGGAAGAGCGGATCTTCGAGAACCGCTTCATGCACGCGCCCGAACTGACCCGTATGGGCGCCCGGATCGACGTATCGGGCGGGACGGCGACGGTGCACGGGGTGGAGCGTTTGAAAGGCGCACCGGTCATGGCGACGGACCTGCGGGCCTCCGTCTCCCTGATCCTCGCCGGCCTCGCGGCGGAGGGGGAGACGCGCGTGGCGCGGGTCTACCACCTGGACCGCGGGTACGAGCATGTGGTGGCCAAACTGTCCGGCGTCGGCGCGCAGATCGAACGGGTCGCCGGCGCATGAGCGAGGACGCACGGTTCGAGGACGGGCGCGAGGCGCCGCTGAACCTGGGCGCGGAGGATGCGAGTGATCTGTCGGTCCTGTCCTCGCTGTGCCAGGACGCGGTCTTTCCGATCACGGAGATGCGGTGGCAGATGCGCCAGCGCCGCTTCGCGCTGCTGCTGAACCGCTTCCGCTGGGAGGATGACGGCCGCATCCGCCACGGGGCGGAGCGCGTGCAATCTGTGCTGAGCTTCGACGACGTTTTGGGCGTGGCCAGCCAAGGCGTCGACCGCAGCCAAACCGAGACGGTCCTGTCCCTGCTCTCGATCACGCTCGAGCCGGGTGAGGACGGCACGGGCGAGGTGCTGCTGACCCTCGCGGGCGATGGCGCGATCCGCCTGCAGGTCGAGGCGCTGGGCGCGCGGCTGCGCGATGTCACGCGGCCCTACGTGGCCCCATCTCGCCAAACGCCCCAGCATCCCGAATGATCACCGCCCGGGTCGCCGCGCCGGCGGATGCCGAGGCCTGGCGCGCCCTGCGTCTGGACGCGCTGCGGGCGTACCCTTCGGCCTTCCTGACCACCTACGCGGAGGGCGCGGCGGCCAGCGTCGCGGACTACGCCCAGCGGCTGGAACAGGAGAATAGTTTCATCGTCCTGGACGGCTCGGAGGCGGTTGGAATCGCGGCCCTTATCCCGCTGACCCAGCGCTTTCAGACCGTCCACCGGGGCGAGATCGGCGCGGTCTATATCGCGGCCAGTCACCAGGGACGCGGCGCCGCGGGTGCGCTGATGACGGCCATCGAGGCGCAGGCGGGCGCGCTCGGCATCTGGCAATTGGAGCTCTTCGTCGAGGCGCGCAACACCCGCGCGCAGTCGTTCTACGCCAAGTGCGGGTACGTGCAGGCGGGGCGCTTGCCGAACGCCGTGGTCACGCCGGACGGACCTGCCGATGACCTGTTCCTTGTGAAGGATTTGCGCCGGAGCGGGTGAGCCCGCGGGGAGCGCGTCGAATGACGCCCCCTCCATCATCTAGCGCTGAAAAAACGGACCATCTTGCGCTTCATGAGTGGGACGCTGGGTCAACTTAAGGGAACGAAGAACGCCCCGTGGCGGACACGACGAAGCCGCTGGTCCGTCCTCCACAACCGAACCCGTTAAGGTTAATCTCTATCAAGGTTAACGCCCCCAAACGGCGCCGTTCTCGGTCAATGTGAATGCGAGGATATCACCCAGGCCTTGGTGAAGGGTGTTCCACTTCTCCCGCAACCGAGCGTATCTCCGGTCACGCCATCCGTCTTCAAACGCCCGCACGGGCGCAGCCGATCAAGATACGACCCCGTATGGCTCCGGCAAATCGCCCAAAATGCTCCCCAGCTCCCGCTCCAGCGCCTCCGCGACATTCAGCACCCGGACATCGTCGTGCATTGCGCCGACCACCTGAACACCTTGCGGAATTCCGCCAGCCACATGGGTCGGCAGGGCGCAGGACGGCAAGCCCAGAAAGTTGATCACGCACAGCGGCTTTTGCGCGTCGATCAGCGTCGGACCGGCGCTGGGGTCCTTGAAATCCAGATCGTTCTCGAACGGCGGAATAAGAGACACCGGCATGATCAGCGCGTCGACATCGCTCAGCAGATGCGCCCACGCGCGCTGGTGCACACCGCGTTCGGCGATGGCCTCCATATAGCCCTGCAGCTCCAGCGTCTGGAAGTACGTCCGAAACGCCTCCAGCCAGCGCTGCAAGTCTTCGGAACCGTGCTGCCGCAGGAATTCTGCGTAGAAGCCCTCCGTCTCGGTAAACAGCAATTGCCCCCACAGCTCTGCACAGCGCTCCGCCGCGGGCAGATCGACCGGCACGACCTCCAGCCCCGCGTCCTCCGCCGCCCGGGCCGCCCGGCGCATAGCCTCCGCGACATCGGGCGCCGGGACGGTGCCAAAGCCGCCCGCCGCGACGCCGACGCGGCGCACGGGTCCCCGGCGCCCGCCGCTGGCTGCCGCCGCGCTCCACATCGGATCGTCGCCCGAATGGCCCTGCATCGCGTGCAGGCCCAAGGCCACATCGGCGACCGACCGGCCCAGCGGGCCTTGCACCGACATCAGCATCGTCATCGGCGGCCGTTCCGCCGGGGCGGAGGGATTGAACGCCGGCACCCGGCCCAGCGACGGACGCAGGCCCACCAGGCCGCAGCAATGGGCCGGATAGCGGATCGAGCCGCCCAGATCGTTGCCGTGGGCCAGAACACCGATCCCCGCGGCCAGCGACGCGGAGGCGCCGCCGCTCGACCCGCCCGGCGTGATCCGCGCGTCCCAGGGGTTCAGCGTTGTGCCGTGCAGCGGGTTCGAGGTGCACCAGCGCAAGCTCATCTCGGGCGTGTTGGTCCGCCCGATTACAACCGCGCCCGCATCCATCAGATTGCCGACAACCGCCGAATGGGCCGGCGCGATATTGCCCGCCTGCACCGGCAGCCCGTTGGTGTTTGCGAGCCCCGCCTGGTCGGCGTTGATCTTAGTCGTGACCGGCGCGCCGTGCAGAAGGCCCGGCGCGATCTCTCCCCGGTCGATCGCGCGGGCGCGGTCCATCGCGTCAGGCACCGCATCGACGACGGCGTTCAGATCGGGGTTCACCGCCGCCAGCCGGTCCAGATGGGCCTGCGTCACCTCCGCTGCCGTGACGGTACGGGCACGCAGGCGCGCGACGGTTTCGACCGCGCTCCAGCGGGTAATCTCAGTCATCTTGCGGCTCTCCTCCGCTGGGGCTAGACCCGGGCGCATTCGCAATCGCCGGAGCGTCCGAATGCCATTCCTCTTTGACTATGCCGACGCGGACTTCGAGGCGCAATTCACGGCTCTGCTGGGTCTGAAGCGCGAGGAGTCGCCGGACGTGGACGCCGCCGTGGCCGACATCATCGCGCAGGTCCGCGCGGAGGGCGACGCCGCCCTGATCGCGCTGACCGAACGCTTCGACCGGATTCGCCTCACGCCGGAGACGCTGGCCGTGTCCGAGGCAGAGATGGACGCCGCCATCGCTGAGGTCCCGGACGCCACCGCGGACGCGCTGCGGACCGCAGCGGAGCGCATTCACGCCTACCACGCCCGCCAGATCCCGCAGGACGAAGAGTGGACCGACGAGGCGGGCGCAACGCTCGGCTGGCGCTGGACGCCCGTTTCGGCCGCGGGGCTTTACGTGCCGGGGGGCCTTGCCTCCTACCCGTCCTCGGTTCTGATGAACGCGATCCCGGCGCAGGTCGCGGGCGTGACGCGGCGGGCGATCACCGTGCCGACGCCGGACGGCGCGCTGAACCCCGCCGTGCTGCTGGCCGCGCGCCTCGCCGGCGTGACGGAGGTGTACCGCGTCGGCGGCGCGCAGGCCGTCGCCGCGCTGGCCTATGGGACCGAAACCATCCGCGCCGTCGACAAGATCACCGGGCCCGGCAACGCCTTCGTCGCCGCGGCGAAGCGGCGGGTGTTCGGGGCGGTGGGTATCGACAGCATCGCGGGCCCCTCGGAAATCCTGGTCGTCGCGGATGCAGACAACGATCCCGACTGGATTGCGCTCGACCTTTTGTCCCAGGCCGAACACGACGAGAGTGCGCAAGCCATCCTGATCACCACCGATGCACGCTTTGCCCAAGCTGTCGCCAAGGCGGTCGACGCGCGGCTACAGACACTCTCCCGCCGCGCCATCGCGGGGGCCAGTTGGCGCGATCACGGCGCCATCGTCACCGTGCCGGACCTTGAGGTCGCCGCCGCGCTCACCGACCGCATCGCGCCGGAGCATTTGGAGCTGTGCGTCGCGGACCCCGCCGCCCTCGCGGCGCGCATCACCCATGCCGGCGCGATCTTCCTGGGCGCGTGGACGCCGGAGGCCATCGGCGACTATGTCGGCGGGCCGAACCACGTCCTGCCAACCGCCCGCTCGGCCCGGTTCTCCTCCGGGCTGTCGGTGCTGGACTTCATGAAACGGACCACGCTGGCGCAGATGACCCCCGAAGCGCTGCGCCGCATAGGCCCGGCGGCAGAGACACTCGCCGCCTCCGAAAGCCTCGAAGCGCACGGGCTGTCGGTCACCGCGCGCCTGCGGGCCCTCAACTCATAGATCCGCGGCGCGCAGCCGCTCCGCCAACTCCGAAATCTCGTGGCTCAGCGACAACACCCGCGCCACCTGGATCGAGTCGACCTGGCCTGCCATGCCGTACCCGCACCCCTCCAGCCGGGTCGCCAAATCCCTCAGACTATCCCGCGCGGTTTCAATACTTCGCGGTTCCAATTCTTCCGTGTTCTTAAGCACGTTCAACCCCTTGTCCCAGTACACACGCCCCCCAACGCATGTCGAAATATTCAAGCACAGGTAGAACATATAGCGCCCCATTCCCGTTGACCACCCTGCCGCGCAACACAGTTGCCGCGCTGCACCGGCTCCGCTAGGCATTGGGAATCACAGCCCACCGAGTGCGCCCATGTCCCGCATCAGCCATATCGTCCTGGACGACGCCAACCTGCCCCCGCCCACGCCGGAGATCGAGCAAGAGCGCAAAGTCGCCATGTTCGACCTACTGGAGGAGAACAGCTTTGTCCTGCCGGTCCGCGATGGGCGCGCCGTCCCGGCCGGGCCGTACCATTTGGGCCTCGCCATCCGCGACGGGCGCCTGGTCTTTGACGTGGCCACCGAAGCGGCGGACAAAGCGGCGGAGTTCCACCTCTCCCTCGGCCCGTTCCGCCAGGTGGTGAAGGACTACTTCCAGATCTGCAAAAGCTACTTCGACGCGGTCAAAAATCTGCCGCCCAGCCAGATTGAGACGATCGACATGGCCCGCCGCGGTATTCACAACGAAGGCGCGCGCGTCTTGCAGGAGCGGCTGGAGGGCAAGGCAGATGTCGACGATGGCACCGCCCGGCGGCTCTTCACCCTGATCTGCGTGCTGCATTTCGGGGGTTAGATGCACGTCCCCCTGCCCCAATCGGTCCTCTTCTGCTGCGATCACAACGCCGTTCGCTCGCCCATGGCCGAGGGCATTATGAAAAAGTTCTACGGCACGGGCACCTACGTCCAATCCGTCGGCGTCTTCAACGACCAGGAAATCGACGGCTTCGCCATCGCCGTCTGCCAGGAGATGGACGTGGAGCTGTCGCGCCACCGCTCGCGCAGCTTCGACACGATGGAGGAGTTCGGCGATGATCTGTCCTCCTTCGATCTGATCATCGCGCTATCCATGGCCAGCCACGCCCGCGCGCTGGAGCTGACCCGCATCTTTCACCTGACGGTCGAGCAATGGCCCATCCTCGACCCCACAGCGACCGGAACAATGCGCGACGACAAGCTGGACGCCTACCGCGCCGCGCGCGACGACATCATCACCCGGCTGCAAGACCGCTGGGGCCCACCGACGAGGCCGCAATGAGCATCATCCAAAGCTATTTCGACTCCTTCAACGCGGGTGACACGGACGCCATGTTGGCCTGCCTCACGGATGACGTCGCCCACCACGTGAACGAAGGGCAGATCCGCATCGGCAAGGACCTCTTCGCCGAATTCTGCGTGCACATGTCCCGCTGCTACGCCGAAACCCTCACCGACATGGTGATCTTCCAGAACGGGGACCGCGCCGCCGCCGAATACATCGTGAACGGCACCTACAAGGCCACCGATCCCGGCCTGCCGGAGGCGCGCGGCCAGACCTACCGCCTGCCCGCTGGGTCCTTCTTCGACCTGAAGGATGGCAAGATCGCCCGCGTGACCACCTACTACAACCTCGCCGACTGGACGGCCCAGGTCTCCGCATGATTGAGGTCTGCCGCCTGACCGGCACCGCGCTGGACGAGGCGCTGGAGGATGTCGCCCGCCTGCGCATCGCCGTCTTCGCCGAATGGCCGTACCTCTACGACGGCGATCTTGCCTACGAGGAGCGGTATTTGCAGCACTTCCGCGCCTCGGATCGCGCCCTGATCGTCGGCGCCTACGAAGGCGATTGGCTGATCGGCGCCGCGACGGGGGCACCTCTGGCGGAGCATGCCGAAGACTTCGCCGCCGCCTTCGCGCACACCGATCTGGACCTCGGCCGCATCTTCTACTGCGCGGAAAGCGTCCTTCTGCCCCGCTACCGCGGCCGCGGGCTGGGGCACAAATTCTTTGATTTTCGCGAGGCCTACGCGCAGGAGCACGGTTTTACCCAAGTCGCCTTTTGCAGCGTGGTGCGGCCCGACGAGCACCCAGCCCGCCCGGCCAATTACCGCCCGCTCGATGCGTTCTGGCGAGGCCGCGGGTATACGCCGCTTGAGGGGGTCGTGGCCGAATTCGGCTGGAAAGACAAAGGCGACGCGGCGGAGACGTCAAAGCCGCTCCAATTCTGGATCAAGTCCCTGACGCCCTGATCCGCGGCGCGGCGCCGCGCCCCGCACGTTGCGCATGCACCGCCCGGGGTTCACCCGTCAGCCCTAGGTGCACAGCTGCTCGGCCCGCGCGCCAAAGGCTTTCCACGCCGTCCAGAACCGCCCGTTGCTGGCCACCCGTTCCGAACTTTGGCGCACCTCCTGCAAGGCATGCGGATCGCTGAAATAGCCCGCACCGCGCCGCTGGTCCGCTGCGCTCAGCTCCATATCCGCGACGGCTTGCACGCAGCCGCAGCGCCCGCGGCTCGACTGCTTGCGCCCGGCCCGCTGGCACGCGGCCTGGATGGGCCCCGTCGCAAACAACACCGGCGCCGCGGTCGGCCCCCGGTAGGACGCCGCATTCTGCGAGGCATAACGCGAGCCCCCGCACGCCGCGAGCGCCACACACAATCCCAAAGCCAGAACGATCCGTCCCATATCCCAACGCCTCTGCCAAAGCGGATCTATCGCCCGCGTTACTGCTTGCACAGATAGTGCCACACCCCCGCCCGCCAAAGCAATTCACGCTTTGCGGACCTACGCACCACCCCGCACATTGGCCGAAATCATCCCCGCTCAGCCCCAAGACATCCGCAGGATGTCAACACGCCGTTCCGCTCCCACGGGGCGGCGTGTCCCACCTCACCCCGCGGACCGGCTTAGGCTAAACACCTACGATTGTTAACCTTGTTTCAAACTGAAGGCGCTTTACTGTGCCTGCGAAGAGGACAGGCAAATGAACAACCATCTATATTACGGTGACAACCTTGCTGTACTACGCGATGAAATCGCGGACGAAAGCGTCGACCTGATCTACCTCGACCCACCTTTTAACTCGAACGCCGACTACAACGTCCTTTTCAAAGGACCGAAAGGAAACGAGTCTCCGGCTCAGATTGAAGCGTTCACCGATACGTGGTAGCGGTCCGACCTCACGAGCGGCCAGGCCCTTTCGGAAGTCAAGGACAGCCCGTTCCAGGACGCAGCGGCAATGCTCGATGCGATGGTTGGTTTCTTGGGCAAGAACGCGATGACGGCGTATCTGTGCATGATGGGCGTGCGCCTGACGGAACTGCACAGGGTGCTGAAGCCAACAGGGAGTCTGTATCTGCACTGCGATCCAACCGCCTCGCACTACTTGAAAGTCCTGTTGGACGCGGTATTTGGCGCGAGAAATTTTCGAAACGAAATTGTTTGGAGGAGATCAGGTGCGCATAATCATGCTAATAGGTTCGGACCGATTCATGATATAATTTTGTTCTTTGCAAAGTCAGATAAATATCGGCACCGTCCTGTTTTTACTCCGTATTTAAAGGGGCACGTTGATTCCTATTTCAAAAAAACTGACGAACGCGGCCGGTATTGGACAAATTCTGTTCACGGCGCTGGGACACGGAACGGAGTAAGTGGGAAACCATGGCGTGGGTACGATCCGACCAGGGCTGGTAGACACTGGGCTGTGCCAAGCGAACTTGTTTTATCGTTGGGGATTGATCCGAGCCTGCCGCAGCATGAAAAACTGGATGCCTTGGCTGATGCTGGCGCAATAGATTTTCCTGAACAATCAACAGACAAGTCTTTGCCGACTTATCGACAATATCTTGAAGGAAGCCCGGGCCAACTTCTTCAGGACATTTGGGCTTACTGACCTGCTCCCCTGAGAGTCCGCGTTTATAGGTTAGCTCTGTTCAGGTTTTGGTCTTCGTTTGACCGGTTAGCATATTCGTGTGGCGTCAGGCCAGCGAGGCTGGAGTGAGGCCGGGTGTGGTTGTAGTCGGCGCGCCAT
>JBCDFL010000114.1:0-10684 GCA_039178165.1 Pseudomonadota bacterium
ACGATTTGACCATTCTCGATCGTGGTGACGCCGTAGGTGTCGCTTTGAAGCTTGTGATCATCCTCGATCCGCTGCTCCATGTACCGGCCTTTGATGCCCGCGTTGAAAGCATTGGCGGCGTTGGTCGAAACCTCCTGACCGAAGAGGTCCAGGCTGAGCGTGTAGTGCAGGTTCAGCTTCTTCTGGATCGTCGGCAGGTCGATGACGCCCAGATCGCGGATCTTGTTGGTGTCGTAGGGGTCGGTGATCCCGTTCGCATTCATCGCGTCCAGCGTCGCCTGGATCGTGCGGCTCACGCCCGTCTCGCCCACGAACATGTGGTGCGCCTCTTCGGTCAGCATGAAGCGGCAGGTTCGGCTCAGCGGGTCGAAGCCCGACTGTGCGAGCGATTCCAGCTGCATCTTGCCGTCACGGTCGGTGAAGTAGGTGAACATGAAGAAGGACAGCCAATCCGGCGTCTCCTCGTTGAACGCACCCAACATCCGCGGCGCCTCGTCCGACCCGGAGGAGCGGACCAGCATGTCATCGGCCTCCTCCCGCCCGTCGCGGCCGAAATACTTCTGCAGCAGGTAGACCATCGCCCAGAGGTGACGGCCCTCTTCGACGTTCACCTGGAAGAGGTTGCGCATATCGTAGAGCGACGGCGCGGTGAGGCCCAGGAAGCGCTGCTGCTCGACCGAGCCTGGTTCGGTATCGCCCTGGATCACGATGAGGCGCTTGAGCATGTTGCGATACTCGCCCGGCACCTCCTGCCACGCAGGCTCGCCGTAATGCTCGCCGCAGGGGATGCGCCGATCCTCGACCGCCGGCGCCAGCAGTACGCCCCAGCGATATTCCGGCATCTTCACATAGTCGAACTTTGCCCAACCCTTGGGGTCCACGGACACTGCCGTCCGCAGGTACACCATGGACTCCTGGAAGTTCTGAGGGATGAGGTCGTTCCACCAGTTTATGTAGCCGGGATGCCATTTCTCCAGCGCTTTCAGAACCTTGCGGTCTTGGCTCAGCCCCACGTTGTTGGGGATTTGCGTGTCGTAGCTGACGTTCATCACGGTCATTTTTATGTCTCTCCTGTTGGCGATGGGCCAATGACCCATCCTACAATTATGCCGAGGACCGGGGGCCGGGGCCTCGTAGGATGGGCGGTCCGCCCATCGAACCTGCGGGGCCTAGACCCGCTCCATGTCGTAATTCCCGCGCACCCCGCTGCCGTAGCGTTGCAGCGCGCCATCTTCCCCGACCGCATTGGGCCGGTTGAAAATCCAATTCTGCCAGGCGGTTAGACGGCCAAAGATGCGCGTCTCCATCGTCTCCGGGCCGGCAAAGCGCAGGTTCGCCTCCATCCCCGTCATCGCGTCGGGGGAGAAACTGGCCCGCTCTTCTTGGAAGATGCGGATCTCATCCTCCCAGTCGATGTCGTCGAGGATCATGGTGACCAGACCGTGTTCGTCCGCGTCCTCCGCCTCCAGCGGCTCACCCTGCGGCAACTTATGGGCCTTGCCATCCTCGCCGTAAAACCGCGTCTCCAGCCGGCTCAGCCCGTTGCCCATCGGCATCCGGCCCATATTCGCGGGGGTCAGCATGATCGTGGCGAGCGGGCGATTATCGCCCTCGAACTCGTCTTCCATCATGTAGGTCCGGTCGACCGCCCACAGAATCTCCGCCACTGTCCCGACAAAGCAGCTGCCGTGCTCCACCAGTGCCGCCATGGAACGGGAGGTCACATCAATACGCTTTAGCACCCGCTTCCAATAGGCCAGCGTCTCGTTCGCCAGCCAGTGTTCCGCATTGTCCAGTAGCAGCGCCTCGTGGGCCATCACGGCCTCCGGGTCGCCCTGGCTGCGGAAGGTCCACAGGCCCACCTCTTTCTCGTTCAGGCGCAGGTGCAGGATCGCATCGTCCAGCTCCCGCGCCAGCCGCAGGAAATAGGCGTCCGCCCCCTGGGCCGTGAACGCCTCCATGTCCGCGGGCGCTGCGTCCTTCGGACCGTGCAGCGTGATCGTCGCCATGCGCGCGGCCCGGTCGATCGCCACCTCGACGCTGCCATACGTGACCGTATCTTCCCCGACGCTGCGCTCCAGCGGGGTCAGGGTGATGCCCTGCGCCACATCCGCCTTAACGGAGGCCGCGGCAAATTCCGCCGCCCGTTCGCGCACCGTGTCGTCGAACTTCGAGTTCGGGATGACCTCATCGACCAGCGCCCAGTCCTGCGCTCGCTTGCCGCGCACGCCCTCTTCGGTCGAGCAGAAGATATCGGCCCGGTCCCGGCGGACCTTGCGCTTGTCCGTCACTCGGGTCAGCCCCCCGGTCCCCGGCAGCACCGCAAGCAGCGGCACCTCGGGCAGCGACACGGACGACGCGCTGTCGTCGGTCAGCATGATGTGATTGCAGGCAAGCGCCAGCTCGTACCCGCCGCCGGCGCAGGCGCCTTTGACCGCCGCGATATACTTCTGGCCGCTGTCCTCTTCCGCGGCCTCGTAGGTGTTGCGCGTCTCGTTGGTGAACTTACAGAAGTTGACCTTGTGGCTATGCGCCGCGCCCGCCAGCATCCGAATGTTCGCGCCCGCGCAGAACACCTTGTCCTTGCCCGACTGCATCACGACGACCTTCACCTCAGGATGCTCGAACCGCATCCGCTGCACGACATCGGCCAGTTCGATGTCCACGCCCAGGTCATAGGAATTGAGCTTGAGCTGATAGCCCTCCATCAGCCCACCATCCTTGTCGACGTCCATGGTCAGCCACGCCACCGGCCCCTCATAGTCCACCCGCCAATGACGATATTTGGACGGGTCGGTCTGGAAATCGATGGTGGTCACGGGCGGCCCTCGAGTCGGAATTATGCACTATAGATAAGAAAACAGCCGCTGAGCCGGAACCATTTCGCACAAATAATGCGTTATACTGCGCTATCCGGCCGGATTGACCTCAGCTTGTTCCAACGCGCCCAGAGTCGCGCAGAAGGCCGCGACGGCTGCAACCGTCTGATCCGGCGCCTCAATATGCGGCGCGTGGCCGATGCCTGGCAGAGTGACCCGCTCGATCGGGGAGTAGATGCGTCCTTCGATCTCGTCGATCTGCGCCATCGTGCCGTAAGGGTCGGCTTCACCCTGGATCGCGAGGCAGGGAATACGCCAATGATCAATCGCGTCGCTGACATCCCACCCTTCGAAATCCGGGTGGGTCCAGACATCCGCCCAAGCCCGGAACATCCCGTCGACATCGTCGTGATGCTTGCCCAGCCGGTCGCGCAGGCCTGTGTCGAACTCCTCCACCGTCTTGCGGATCGCGGCGAGGCCCGAGGCTTCGGTAAAGAAGTGCGGCGCGATCAGAGCAAGCCCCCGCACCCGCATGTCGGACACCGAGCCGGCATAGACCGCCGCCATCGTCGCGCCGTCGCTATGGCCCAGCAGAACGCAACCCTTCACGCCTGCGGCATCCAGTACGGCGCCGACGGGTTCAGTGCTGTGAAAGTCTAGTGCGCGCGGGCCAGGCGCGGCATCCGACTGCCCGTGCCCCAGACGCGAATAAGCAAGCACGCCCCACCCTGTCGCCGCGGCAAGACGCTCGGGAAAACCCTTCCACTGCGCGACGGAGCCGAGCCCCTCATGCAGCAGTACGAGGGTCGGCGCCTCGCCCGGGGCAGGGCCCCAGGACGCGGCCTCTAGCGCGGCGTTCGCCACCTGCAATCGCTCCGGTGCCCACATCACGCGCCCTCCCTCAGCTTGAACCTCTGGATCTTGCCCGTCGCCGTTTTGGGCAGATCCTCCGCGACTTCGATCCAGCGCGGATATTTCCACTTGCCGATTTTGTCTTTGACCATCTCTTGCAAGCCGGCCTCGAACCCGGCGGGCTTGTCCCCGCTCAGCACCACGAAGGCTTTGGGCTTCTCCAACCCGTCCGCGTCACACGCCGCGACGACCGCAGCCTCCAGCACCGCGGGGTGGCTGACGATGGCGCTTTCGACCTCGAACGGGCTGACCCAGATGCCGGAGACTTTGAACATGTCATCCGTCCGCCCACAGTAGACATAGCGGCCATCGGCACGCTGTTCGTACTTGTCCCCCGTCCGAGTCCATACGCCTTCGAATGTGCCGCGCGACTTGCCGCGTTTGTTCCAATAGCAGGCGGCGGCGCTGTCGCCACGGACCAGGAGCTCGCCGACCTCGCCCTGTGGAACGTCGTCGCCGTCCTCCCCAACCAGCCGCATCTCATATCCCGGGACGGGCGTGCCCGACGTGCCATAGACGACATCACCGGGCGTATTGCTTAGGAAGATGTGCAACATCTCCGTACTGCCCACACCGTCGAGGATTTCGACGCCGGTATGGGCCTGCCAGCGCGAGCCGACATCTTCGGGCAGCGCCTCACCTGCCGAAATGCACAGGCGCAACGGCGCCGAGGGCGGGCCGCTGCGGTCGAAATGCGCGACCATCGCGGCGTAAAGGGTCGGCACCCCGCAAAAGATCGTCGGCGCCTCATCGGCCAGGACCTGAGCCATGTCTTCCGGCGTCGGGCGCCCGGCGAACAGAACGACCGTCGCGCCGACGGACATCGGGAAGGTCATCGCGTTGCCGAGACCGTAGGCGAAGAAGAACTTTGCGGCGGAGAATATCGTGTCCTCGGCGCGGATACCAAGAACCTGCGCACCGTAGGTGTCGGCCGTGGCCTGCAACGCGCCGTGGACATGCACGACCCCTTTGGGCGCTCCGGTCGAGCCGGAGGAGTAGAGCCAGAAGGCGGCTTCATCCGCGCTTGCCTCGAAGGCGGCCACGGGTGCGGCTTCCCCGAGGAATGCATCAAAATCTGGTTGACCCGGCACCTCCCCGATCACGAAGACTTTGCGAAGGTAGGGGCTCGCCTCGACCGCCGGGCGTACCACCTCCCAAAGCGCGGCCGAGACGAAGAGGATCGCGGCCCGGCTGTCGCGCAGGATGACGTCGTAGACCGGCGTTGCCAGCAAAGTGTTCAGTGGCACGGGGATCACGCCGGCCTTCAGCGCACCCCAGAAGAGTTGCGGAAACTCGATCGTGTCGTGGACCAGCAGCGCCGCGCGCTCTTCGGCGCGGATTCCGTGTGCGGCGAAGGCGGCGGCGACGCGGCCGGTCTGCTCACTAAGGGTGCCGTAGGTGATGGTCCGACCGCTTCCGGCTTCGCGAAAGGCAATCTTGTCCGCGCGACCCTCATGCAAATGACGGTCGACGAAATACGTCGCAGCGTTGGTCATGTGTCTCCTCCCAAAGACACGGGCATTGCCGCACGCGATGGGATACAGTGCAAGCGCGCCCCGCTAGGATGCACTTTACTGCATGAGGCCCAGCAGCCGCGCGGCGTTATTCTTGATGATGTCCGGGCGCAGCTCGTCCTTGATCTGGATACCCTCGAAATCGCTCAGCCACCGTTCGGGGGAGATCATGGGCCAGTCCGACCCGAATAGCACCTTCTTGCGCAGGATCGAATTGCAGTAGCGCACAAGGATCGGCGGGAAGTATTTCGGGGACCAGCCGCTGAGGTCGATATAGACATTCGGCTTATGCTGCGCGACGGCCAGCGCCTCTTCCTGCCAGGGGAAGGAGGGATGGGCGAGGATGATCTTGAGGTCCGGGAAGTCCACCGCGACATCGTCCATGTACATCGGGTTCGAGTATTTCAGCCGCATCCCGTTGCCGCCGGGCATGCCGCTGCCCACGCCCGTCTGGCCCGTGTGGAAGAGGGCGATGCACCCTTCCTCCTGCAACACCTCGTAGAGCGGATAGGCCATGCGGTCGTTTGCATAAAAGCCCTGCATCGTCGGGTGAAACTTGAAGCCTTTGACCCTGTACTCGCGGATCAGGCGGCGGGCCTCGCGCACGCCCATCTTGCCCTTCCACGGATCGATAGAGGCGAACTGGATCAGCACATCGCTGTTCTCCGCCACGATCTCCGCCACCTCGTCGTTGGAATAGCGGCGGTAGCCCGTCTCCCGCTCCGCATCGACGGGGAAGATCACGGCGGCGATGTTCTTCTCGCGGTAATGCTGCGCTGTCTCCGCCACGGTGGGCGGGTGTTTCCACGGGGCGCGGAAGTATTCAGCCATGGTGCTTTGCAGCTCGTCATAGCCGTCGTCGTTGTGACAGCCGCAGGGCTCTTCCGCGTGGGTGTGGATGTCGATGGCGCGGACGGATGAGATGTCGATCATAGGGTGATACTCGCGGGGTCGGTGTCGTCGTACAGCTGCTCGACCAGCGCGGCGCGGCGGGCAAGCAGTTTGGCGAAGTTGATGTTGCCTTTGGCCGTCGCCTCGCCGTCCGCCATGGAGGGCGGCTCGGCCAGGATCAGCGCGCGGGCGACGCGGGTGGCAGAGCCTTTGCCTTGGGCTGCTTTGTCCAAACGCGCCCGAATGGTTTGGAACAGGTCGTCCGCCATCAGCACGCCGCCGATCTGCGTCACGGCAAAACCGTTCGCTTCCAGCGCCGCGCGGTTCGGCACGATCAGAACGCCGACCTCATCCCGGCCCGTGCCGGTGATGACCACATCCGCGGCCAGCGGGGCCAGCGCCGCCAACATTTCAAGCCGCAGGTTCGCGGCCTGCACCCAGGTGCCGGTGCTGAGCTTGAAATCTTCCGACAGCCGCCCGTCGAAGCGCAAACCCTTCGAGGGGTCGTCCGGGTCGACAAAGCGCATCGCGTCCCCGGTGATAAAGAAGCCTTCGTCATCGAACGCCTCCGCCGTTTTGGCGTCGTTCTGCCAATAGCCGTTAAACAGCGCATCGCCCTTCACCCGCACGTCCATCCGGCCCTCGGCGTCCGGGATCAGCTTCACGTCCCAGCCGGTCATCGGCACGCCCACGATGCCCGCGCCTTTGGCCGGCTCGTGTTGCAGCAAGCAAGCCGGCGCCGTCTCCGTCAGGCCCCAGGAGGAGGTGATCAGCGGCAGCCGGCCAAGCGTCTGCTGCGCCAGGTCCTCCAACGCGGCCCAGGTGTCCTGCGGCAGGGACGCGCCGGCGTAGAAGATCATATCGAGGTTCTGGAAATAGGTCCGGCGCAGCGCCGCGTCCTTGCGCAGAGCTGCCACAAGCTGGGCGAAGCCGACGGGCACGTTAAAGCTGATCGTGCCGGAAACGAGGCTCAGGTTTTCCAATGTGCGCGGGAAGAGGGCCGGTAGCGGCTTGCCATCGTCGATGTAAAGCGTGCCGCCGTTCGCGAGGACCAAGTTGAAATTGTGCGAGCCGCCGAAGACATGGTTCCAGGGCAGCCAGTCCACCAGCACGGGGGGCTTTGCGCCGATAAAAGGCAGGCCGTCCGCGATCTGCGCCTGGTTGGTCGTCATCATCCGCTGCGTGGTCAGCACGCCCTTCGGATCGGAGGTCGAGCCCGAGGTCAGCAAGGTCTTTGCGACGGTGTCAGGCGTGACAGCGGCCAGCGCATCGTCCACCCCCGCGTCGCTGTGTTTCAGCAGG
This sequence comes from Pseudomonadota bacterium, assembly GCA_039178165.1. Taxonomy (GTDB): domain Bacteria; phylum Pseudomonadota; class Alphaproteobacteria; order Rhodobacterales; family Rhodobacteraceae; genus JBCBCP01. The sequence continues at coordinate 7,439 of JBCDFL010000114.1, forward strand.
TCCACAAACCGCGTCGCGCCCGTGTCCGCGGGATCTGAGGCAATTGCGGGGCACCCGGCCAGCGCCAAAGCGCGGGCATAGGCGTCGCCGTCGGTGGCAAAGACGCGCGCCGGTTTGATCAGGTCGATGACGTAGCGCAGCCGCGGCTCCGCCGCCGGGACCAGCGCATATTGCTCGGCCACCGGAACGTAGGGCACGCCAACCAACTGCGCGCCCAGCGCCAGCAGCGCGTGGTCAATGGAATTGCCCGACAGGATCAGGATCGGATGGTCCGCGCCCAGGCCCTGACCCAGCAGCCAGCCGCCCACTGCACGGGCCTTGGCCCAGGCGGTGGCATACGTCTCGGACCGCCAGCCGGCGCCGCTGCGCTCGGCCAAGAAGACCCGGTCCGGCGCCTCCGCCGCCCAGCGCCGCAGCCAGTCGCCGGTGCAGCGCGCGGGCGTGGACATCGCATAGCCGGACCGCAGCATAATGGAGCCATCCGCGCGATCCTCGCGCAGGGTCCGATGGGGCCGCAGGTCCAGGTGCTGGGTCATCTGAACTGCGGGCTGCGTTTTTCGAGGAAGGCTTGCAGACCCTCCAGCGCGTCCGGGCTGGTCTGCGCCAGCGCCGCGCAGAGGCTTTCGACGAACAGGCCATCGCCACGCGCCATGTCGTCGATCCGCGCGATGCCTTGGATCATCATGTAGTTGCTGAGACCAGCGTTCCCGGCGATCTGGTGCGCGATCTCCATCGCGCGGGGCAGCGCCTCGCCTTCGCCAACGGCGTAATGCGCGAGCCCGAGGGCCACGGCGTCTTCGGTGCCGTATTTGCGCCCCGTCAGCATCATCTCCGTCATCCGGTCCGGGCCGATGATCCGCGCCACCCGAACCGTCGCGCCGCCGCCCACGAAGATACCCCGCCGCCCTTCGGGCAGCTGAAAGATGCACCCCGGCTCCGCGATGCGCACATGGGTGGAGGTGGCAAGCTCCAGTCCCCCGCCAATCACGGCGCCGGTCATGGCGCTGACGACCGGCAGGCCGCCGGACTGAATGTGATCCATGACCCGGTGCCACCAGCGGCTGTGGTGCATCGTGCCTTCGGCGTCGCGGTGCTGATGCTCTCTGAGGTCCAGGCCCGCGCAGTAATGCCCGCCTTCCCCGTGGATCACCACGATGCGTGTGCCCTCGGGCGGCGCATTGAACAGCGCCTCGATCTCGCGCAGCAGCCCGTCGGACATCGCGTTGCGCTTGTCCGGGCGGTTCAGGGTCAGCACTGTCACCGGGCCGTCTTGGGTAATCTCGCAATACGTGCGCATGGCCGGCTCCTAGATGATGGGGATGAGGAACAACGTGATGATCGGGAAGGCCACCAGGATCACCACCCGCACCAGATCGGAACCGACGAAGTAGAGGACGGCCTTATACGTCTCCGTCATCTTGGTCCCCTTGGACATCGCGTTGATGACGAAGAGGTTCATTCCGACGGGCGGCGTGATCAAGCCCACCTCCACCACGATCAGCACGAGGATACCGAACCAGATGGCGACCTGCTCGGTGTTGATGCGATTGAGCACGCCATTGGACACCCCGCGCAGGCCCAGCTCGCGCGCGATCTCGCGCGGCAACTCTTGGCCCGCGGCTAGCATCGCTTGCGCTTCGGCCAGCGCGGCCTGCGGCAGCTCGGCACCCGAGGCGATGAGCTCTGACAGCCGCGCGCTTTGCAGCTCCACCATGGTGACGAAGGAGAAGTCGAGCTCCTGCACGATGGGCCAGAAGATCGGGATAGTCAGCAGGATCATCGAAAGGCTGTCCATCACGCAGCCCAGTAGCAGATAGAAGACCAGGATCGCGATGAGCACCAGGTATGGCGACAGGCCCTGCCCGCTGATCCAGGCGGCCAGCTCTTGCGGCACCTGCGTCAGAGCGAGGAACCCGTTGTAGAACGCCGCCCCCAACACGATGAAGAAGATCATGGCCGTGGACTTGGCGGTCACGCGGAAGCTTTCGCCCAAAGATGCCCAAGTGAGGCCACCCGCGAACCAGGCGATGAGGCCCGTGCCGAACGCGCCCACGGCGGCGCCTTCGGTCGGGGTGAACCAGCCCGCGTAGATACCCCCCACCACGAGGCCAAAGACCAACAGCACCGGCCACACCTTCACCAGCGCGGCCATGCGCGCGCTGTAGGGCATGCGGGGCTTGGTGCCGGCAGAGCCGGGGTTGATCGCCACATAGAGGCGGATCGCGATGACATAGCCAATGGCAGCCAGGATGCCGGGGATGAAGGCGGCCAGGAACAGCTTGGCGATGTTCTGTTCGGTCAGGATGGCGTAGATCACCAGCACGACCGAGGGCGGGATCAGGATACCAAGCGTACCGCCCGCGGCGAGCGTCGCCGTCGAAAAGCCGCCCGCATAGCCGTATTGGCGCAACTCCGGCAGAGCCACGCGGCCCATTGTGGCCGCTGTGGCGAGCGAAGAGCCGCAGATCGCCCCGAAGCCCGCGCAGGCGCCCACCGCGGCCATGGCCACACCGCCCTTGCGGTCACCCAGAAAGCCTTCCGCGGCTTTGAAAAGGGCCTGACTCATCCCACCCAGGGTCGCGAAATGGCCCATCAGTAGGAACATGGGGATGATCGACAGGGAATAGTTGGAGAATGTCGTGTAGGTCTCAGACTTCAGCCGCGCCAGCGGGATCGTCGTGTCGCCGGTCACCAGCACCAACCCAACAAGACCCGCCAGGAACATGGCCAGCCCGATCGGCACGCGCAGGAAGATCAGGGTCAGCAGCGCCGGAAAGGAGAGCGCGCCGATGGCAATATCGGTCAATGCTCTGCCCCCTCGGGCGCGGGCATCAGGGCCCGGCCAACGCTCGCCTCCATCACGCGCATCACGGCCATGTAGACGCCGGCCAGCGCGGCAATCCCCGCACCGGCTAGCGCGGCGGCGTAGCCCCACCAGACCGGGAAGGCGAGGATGAACGATACCTGCCCCGACCGGATCTTGGACTGCATGCCCGACATCAGCTGCACAGCGATCAGGATCAGGACGGCGGCACAGACCACCTCGATCACCGCAGCCAGCCACCGTCTGGCGCCTGCAGGAAGCCGGTCGGTGAAGACATCGACGGTCGCGTGGCCCGCCGTCATCTGGCACAGAGGTAGGAACGCGAAGATGGCGAACGCCATGCCCGCCTCCACCATCTCGAAATCGCCGCGGACCTGATCGATCCCCAGCGCGATCAGCGCGTTCGCCCAGCCGGTATCGAT
>JBCDFL010000115.1:0-10649 GCA_039178165.1 Pseudomonadota bacterium
GCTTTGGGCCTTCTTCATGACCGGGGGCGGGCCGACCAGTGCGGGGCTGAACCTGATGTTCGGCTTTGCAGGCCTGCTGCTTTTGGACTACGCCTTCTTTCGTTGGGGCCTGACACCGCCCTGGTGGATGCCGCTGCGGGTACTGCTGACGGGCATCGTGGTGATCTGTCTGGGCGTGGGGGTGTTCTTGTGACGGATAACGAAACTCTAGCGGTTTATGCCGCAAAATCAAACGATTACGCCAATCTGACCGGGAACGCGGCGGATACGCACTTGACGGCGTTCATCGCGGCACTGCCCGAAGGCGGCCGGGCGCTGGACCTGGGCTGTGGGCCGGGCTTTTCCGCCGCCGCGATGGCGGCGGCGGGCATGTCGGTTCTAGCGACCGACGCGGTGGCGGAGATGGTGGCCCTCGCCGCGCAGCACCCGGGGGTCGAGGCGGTCGAGCAGACCTTCGATGGACCGCTTGAGGCCGAGAGCTTCGACGGAATCTGGGCCAACTTCTCGCTCCTCCATGCCCCCCGTGAAGATATGCCTCGGCTGCTGGCGCACCTGCGTAAGGCATTGAAACTGGGCGGTCTTTTCCACATTGGCATGAAGCTCGGCACGGGCATGCACCGCGATAGCATTGGCCGGCTTTACACCTATTACGGCGAGGAGGAGCTGGTGGGCCTGCTGACGGATGCCGGCCTCACCGTGACGGAGCGCAGCCACGGAAACGATATCGGCCTCGACGGCAGCCGCGCGGACTGGATCTGCCTGCGCGCCCATGGCTGAGCTGTTCGCCTATACCGACGGCGCGTGCAGCGGCAATCCCGGCCCTGGCGGCTGGGGGGTTTTGCTGCAGGCCAAGGACGGCCAAGACGTTGTAAAAGAACGCGAAATGAACGGCGGCGCGGCGCAGACGACCAACAACCAGATGGAGCTGATGGCCGCCATTTCAGCGCTTGAGACGCTGGAGCGGGCGACGACGATCACGGTCGTCACGGACAGCAATTACGTCAAGAACGGCATCACCTCGTGGATCCATGGCTGGAAACGCAACGGGTGGAAGAACGCCTCCAAGAAGCCCGTCGCCAATGCCGATCTGTGGCAGCGGCTGGACGCGGCGCAGGCGCGCCACGCGGTGACTTGGAAATGGGTCAAAGGCCATGCCGGGCACGCGGAGAACGAGCGCGCGGACGCGCTGGCGCGCAAGGGCATGGCGCCGTTCAAGCCCTGACGGATCGCCCAACTTGTACAACATTCAGGCCCCCCTTTCCCCAACTTGTACAGGACGCGCCGCGCCATGAGCCCCGCTGCGCTGCTGGATTTCGCCTCCGTCTTCGTCTTCGCCCTCACCGGCGCGCTGATGGCGAGCCGGGCGCAGCTCGACCCGGTCGGCTTCGTCTTTGTCGCGTGCCTCACGGCGGTGGGCGGGGGGACGGTGCGGGACGTTCTGCTGGACCGGAACCCAATCTTTTGGATGGCGCAGCCGGCCTATCTGGCCGTTGCGGCGGGGGCGGCGGGCCTCGTCTTCTTCACCGCGCATCTGCTGGAGAGCCGGTTGCGGACGCTGCTGTGGCTCGATTCGCTTGCGCTGGCGATTGCGGTGGCGGCGGGCTGCGCGGTGGCGCTGAACCTGGGTCAGCCGCCGGTGATCGTCGTGCTGATGGGGATCGTCACCGGCTGCCTGGGCGGGCTGATGCGCGATGTGGTGATCGGCGATGTGCCGGTCGTGCTGAAGCAGGGGGAGCTTTATGTCTCCGCCGCTTTGGGCGGTGCGCTGAGCCTATGGGCGGCGCTAGCCCTGGGCGTGCCGGCGCCCTGGCATTTGGCGGTGGGCGCGGGGGTGACTTGGGCGCTGCGGGCGGGATCGCTGGCGTTTGGGTGGCGGCTTCCGACCTATCGGCACGGGCCGCCGAAGACCTGAGCAAAGATGGGCAGATTGCCCATCCTACGAGGCCACGGCGAGGTCTAGGCCAGCGGGTCCGGGCGTCACTTGCGCCAGTGGGTCGGTACGATGATGAGCGCGCCGATGGAGGCGACCAGCGCGTTCACACCAGGCCGGCCAAAGCTGAGGCCGAACATCAGCGACACGAAGTAGAAGATGAACGCCCCGCCCACGCAGATGATTATGCTTTGCAGGATGCCGTTGTGGGTGAATTTCGACTTCTCGGCCAGGTAGCCGACGATGCCCGCGATGACGACGGTGCCGATCAGGGTGGGGAACATGGGGTTACTCCAATGTCGTGCCGGCGGGCAGCTGGGTGCCGTTGAGGAAATCCGCCGCATCTTGCGGCCCTTTGCCGGCCTTTTGCAAGCGCGTCAGGCGCACCGCGCCGGTGCCGCAAGCGATGGTCAGGGCGTCCTCCAGCACGGTGCCCGGCGTGCCGGTGCCGTCCGCCAAATCGCAATCGAGGACCTTGATCCGGGTGCCGTCGAGGTCGAACCAAGCGCCCGGGAAGGGGCTGAGGCCGCGGATGTGGGTATCGACCTGGGCGGCGGTGAGGCTCCAGTCGATCCGCGCCTCGGCCTTATCGATCTTGTGGGCGTAGGTCACGCCCTCGTCCGGCTGGGGCTCGGGCGTGAGTGCGTCGAAGCGGTTAAGCGCCTCAACGATCAGTCGCGCGCCCATCTCTGACAGCGTGTCGTGCAAGGCGCCAGTTGTGGCGCGCCCGATCTGGACGGCATCGCGCAACAGGACGGGGCCGGTGTCGAGGCCCGCCTCCATCTGCATGATACATACGCCCGTCTCCGTGTCCCCGGCCATGATCGACCGGTGGATCGGCGCCGCCCCGCGCCAGCGCGGCAGGAGGGAGGCGTGGATATTCAGACAGCCTTTGGCTGGGGCATCCAGTACCGCCTGGGGCAGGATTTGGCCGTAGGCGACGACCACGCCAACCTCCGCGCCGAGGGCCGCGATCTCGGGAGCGCGGCCTTTCAGGCTGTCCGGGTGCCGGACGTCGAGGCCCAGTTCTTCGGCGCGGGCTTGGACGGGGCTGGGCCGCAGCTTCTTACCCCGGCCCGCGGGGCGCGGGGGCTGGGTGTAGACGGCGACGATCTCCTGTCCCGCGCCGTGCAGCGCGTCCAGCACGGGGACCGAGAAGTCGGGCGTGCCCATGAATACGACCTTCATCCGCACGCCTCCGGCATGACTTTCACGCCGAAACTTTCGCGGCCTTGCGCAGCAGCATGTCGCGGCGCACGCGGCTGAGCCGGTCGAAATACATGCGCCCCGCCAGGTGGTCGATCTGGTGCTGGACGGAGCGTGCCTCCATCCCCTCGAACGTGCGGCGATCGACCGTGCCCGCTTCGTTCAGGAACCGCACGGTCACGGTCTTAGGCCGTTTGATCTTGGCCGAGACGCCGGGCAGGTTCGGGCTGGCCTCCGTGCCGAGGACAAGCTCGGTACTGGCGTCGAGGATCGAGGGGTTGGCCAGCAGGATGCGGCGGTTGCGTGTGGTGCTCGCGTCGACGACGGCGACTTGCAACATCACGCCGATCTGCGGCGCGGCGAGGCCGACGCCGGGCATTTTATCCATCGTCTCCACCATGTCGGCCCAGAGCGTGCGGATCTCGTCCGTAATGGCGTCCACCGGCGCGGCGGCGGTGCGCAGGCGGCTGTCGGGCCAGGCGAGGAAGGGTCGGATCATGCGGCGACCCAGTCGGTGATCAGGATGCCGTCCAGATGGTCGCGTTCGTGTGCGATGCAGCGCGCGGCCACGCCGTCGAACCGGCCCGTGCGGCGCGTGCCGTCGAGGTCCTGCCAGTCGAGCGCGATCCATTCGGGCCGCTTGATGTCGAGCGGCGTGTCCGGGATCGACAGGCATTGCTCTTGGCCCGTGGCCTCTGTGTCCGCTTGCGCGGTGATGACCGGGTTCACGAAAACCTGCGGCGCGGGCGCGCCCTCTTTCCAGGTCAGGTCCATGACGAAGAGGCGGACGGCCCAGCCCACCTGCGGCGCGGCGAGGCCGCGGCCGTTGGCGTCGTACATCACGCGCAGCATCGGCAGGACGCGCGCGGCCAGATCGCCATCGAACGCAGTCACAGGCGCACAGGGGGCGGAAAGCACTGGGTCGGGCGCTAAGACCAGCTGCATCAGGCGCCTTCCCGGGCGCGTTCGCGTTTCAGCTTGACCATCTTGCGGGTGATCATCTGGCGTTTGAGCGGCTTAAGATAGTCGATGAAGAGCTTGCCATCGAGGTGGTCGATCTCGTGCTGGACGCAGGTCGCCCAGAGGCCGTCCATCTCTTCGGTTTGCTCGGCGCCGTCCATGTCCATCCACCGGACCTGCACCATGGCGGGGCGGGTGACGTCGGCGAATTGCTCGGGGATGGACAGGCACCCCTCCTCGTAAACGCTCTTCTCGTCGCTGGTGGCGACGATCTCGGGGTTGAACATGACGAGGGGGCGGGGTGCCTCGTTCTCGCCCTTCACACAGTCGATGACGATCAGGCGCTGGTTCACCCCCACCTGCGGCGCGGCGAGGCCGATGCCCGGCGCGTCATACATCGTCTCCAGCATGTCCCGGCCCAGCGCGCGCAGCTCGTCCGTGAGGTCCGCAATCGGCGCCGAGGGCTTTTTGAGCCGCGGGTCAGGGTGCAAGAGGATCGGGCGTTTCATGCGCGTGATTTAGGGCATGGCACCCGGCGCTGCAATCGTGGGCTTGCGTCCGAGCGGCGCGGGGATACCCTATGCCAAACCAAGGAGACCCCCATGAGCCTCGACACCCCCTTCGACGAAATGATCGACCGCCGCGGCAGCCATTGCGTCAAATGGGACATGATGGAGGCGATCTACGGCGTGCCGCAGGATCGCGGGCTGGCGATGTGGGTGGCGGACATGGACTTCAAGCCGCCGCAGGTCGTGCTGGACGCGGTGCAGGAGCAGTTGGACCACGGGATCATCGGATATTTCGGCGATGACAGCCGGTACAAGGCGGCGATCCAGTGGTGGATGAAGGAGCGGCATGGCTGGGACGTGGATCCGGCCTCGGTCTTCACCACCCACGGGCTGGTGAACGGCACGGCGATGTGCGTCGACGCTTTCACCGCGCCGGGGGATGGCGTGGTGCTGATGACGCCGGTCTATCACGCCTTTGCCAAGGTGATTAACGCCGCCGGGCGCCGGGTGGTGGAGATGGAGATGCCCATCGAAGACGGCCGCTATGTCCCGGATTTCGACGCGTGGGACGCGGCGATGACGGGGGGTGAGACGATGATGATGCTGTGCTCCCCTCACAACCCGGGGGGCCGGGTCTGGAGCCGCGCGGAGCTGGAGGGTATCGCCGCCTTCGCCAAGCGGCACGATCTGATCCTGGTGTCGGACGAGATCCACCACGACCTTCTGATGCCGGGCCAGACCCATATCCCGATGGCGCATATCGAGGGGATCGAGGATCGGCTGGTCATGATGACGGCCACGACCAAGACCTTCAACATCGCAGGGTCCCATTCGGGCAACGTGATCATTGCGGACGAGGCGCTCAGGGCCAAGTTCGGCGCGCGGATGATGGCGCTGGGCCTGTCGCCCAATTCCTTTGGCCTTTTCATGGCAACCGCCGCCTATTCCCCGGCGGGCGCGGCCTGGGTGGATCAGCTGTGCGACTATCTGGACGGCAATCGCCGCCTGTTCGACGAGGCGGTGAACGCGATCCCGGGCCTGTCCTCAATGGCGCTGGAGGCAACGTATCTGAGCTGGGTCAGCTTCGAGGGGACCGGCATGGCGCGGGAAGAGTTCACCCGCCGGGTGGAGCAAGACGCCTGCATCGCGGTGAACCACGGTCCGACCTTCGGCAAGGGCGGTGAGGCTTGGCTGCGCTTCAACATCGCGACGCCACGGGCGCGCGTGCAGGAGGCGACCGAGCGCCTCTCCGCGGCGTTCAAAGACCTGCAATAGGCGCGGTCAGTCGCCCGTTTTGGCGATCAGCGCGACGGGCGCATCGGGGCTGCGCGCAAAATCCAGGGGCGGGGTGTCGTGAATCGCGGTGGCGCGCTTGAACTCGTAGTGCATCCGGTCCCCATCCGCCTCCGCCGCGACGATGAGGCATTGGAAGAGGTGGTCGGCCCCGTCGTAGAGATCCACGAAACCGCGCAGGCTTGGCGCGTCCGCCGCAACGGCAAAACCGGTCTTGCCCAATGTCTGGACCTGAACGGTGTGACCGCCTTGCGCGACGCGCAGACGTGTCGCTTTGCGCAGCTTGGCCGCGCGGGCCGCATCGAGACCGGCCTGAACATCCTTAGGCAGAAACGCCATCGTGCGATTCCCTTTTCAATGCCCCACGCCGCTAGGGTGGCGCGACGGGCGATTCGATCAAGGCTCCCGTCCACCCTGCCGCGAAAGTGTTGCCGAATTGTGCACGTGCGCAGGCCGCTTGCGCTTTGGGCCGCGCCGGCCCAGCCCCTAGGTGTGGCGTGGCGCAAGAGAGGACAAAGACATAGGATTGCTGGTGGACGGTGTCTGGCACGACACGTGGTACGATACGAAGAAAAGCGGCGGCGCATTCGAACGCTCTGCCGCGCAGTTCCGCAATTGGATCACGCCGGACGGACCCTTCATGCCGGAGACGCGGCGGTATCACCTTTACGTCGCCTATGCGTGCCCCTGGGCGCACCGCGCGCTGATCTTCCGCGCGCTCAAGGGCCTGACCGCGCATATCAGCGTCGATGTCGTGCATCCCGACATGCTGTCCGATGGCTGGACGTTCCAAGCGGATATGGATGGCGCGACGGGCGACCGCCTGTACGGCCTACCCTTCGCGCGCGACATCTACCTGAAGGCCGACCCGTCCTATTCGGGCCGGGTCACGGTGCCGATCCTTTGGGACAAGCGGCGCGAGACCATCGTGAGCAACGAAAGTGCGGAGATCATTCGAATGTTCGACAGCGCCTTCGACGGGCTGACGGGAGACACGCAGACCTTCTGGCCCGAAAACCTGCGGGCGGAGATCGAGGAGATGAACGCGCGCATCTACGACACGCTGAACAATGGCGTCTACAAATCCGGCTTTGCCACGACGCAGGCCGCCTATGACACGGCCGTTGGCCCGCTTTTCGACACGCTGGATTGGCTCGAGGATCGCCTGGCCGGGCGCCGTTATCTGATGGGGGATCGGATCACGGAGGCGGATTGGCGGCTGTTCCCGACGCTCCTGCGCTTCGACGCCGTTTATCACGGGCATTTCAAATGCAACCGGCGGCGGCTGGTCGATTACCCGAACCTTTGGGCCTATACGCGGGAGCTGTACCAGTGGCCGGGCATCGCGGAGACGATCAACATGGATCACGTCGTGCGGCACTACCACTACAGCCACGAGACGATAAATCCGCACCGTATCGTGCCGACAGGGCCGATCCTCGATTGGACGGCGCCGCACGGGCGCGGGGATTAGCCTGTGGCGGCGTAATGCTCCACCATCGCCGCCAGATCGGCGGGCGGCGTGCTGGACTGGACGAAGGCGCAGGCGTTTTCGGCGTGGGCAAAGATCGACCCGTCCGAAAAGAACGTCGTGTTGGTGACGAAGATGACGCGCGCGTTCGGATGGCGGAAGCTGGCGACGTCGGACACGGCCAACGCGCTGCCGTCCTCCAAGACCAGATCGAGGATCAGGATGTCGGGCGCATATTCCGAGAGCCGGTCAATGGCGGCGTCCTGACCGTGGGCGATATCGACCTGCATGCCGCAGCGGGTCAGATGGGCAGCCCAGACCTGCGCCAAAGCCGCATCGCTTTCGACGATCAGAACTTTCATGGCCTTCGCCTCGGACGGCGCGTCGCTCACTCTCTTCGTTCCCTGTTCCACCGCGGCCCGCATCACATCGGCAGCCGCACGCATACTCTCGCACACAAATACATCTCAGCCCCGCGAAGGGCTGGCACCCCATAGGATATTGTGGCCTATGACGCGAGCGTAAGGCAAAGGATTTGACGGCGGAATATGGCGCAGCGCGACCATGGCGGGAATTTGGACGACGCGATTGCACGCCATGGCGGAAATCGCGGTGAGTGGATCGATTTGTCCACGGGAATTAATCCGCAGCCCTACACGTTTGAGGATCCTGAGCCCGCCGACTGGGCCGCGCTGCCCGATTCGGGCGCCTTCGGGGCGTTGAACGCTGCCGCGCGCCGGTTCTGGGACGTGCCAGACGGGGCCGCCGTGCTAGCCGCGCCCGGCGCCTCCGCCCTGATCGCGCAGATCCCGCGGCTAGCGCCCTATGGCCGGGTGGAGATCCCGGGACCCACCTATAACGAGCATGCCGCCAGCTTTGCGCAGGGCGGCTGGGCGCTGAGCGAGGGGCCGGCGGAGGCGCAGGTGCTGGTCCATCCCAACAATCCCGATGGCCGGCTGTGGTCGGCCAACGATCTGAGCGCGCCGCTGCGCGTCGTGGACGAAAGCTTCTGCGACGTGGTGCCGGAGCGGTCCCTGGTGCCACATGCCGCGGCGCCGGGGACGGTGATCCTGAAGAGCTTCGGCAAGTTTTGGGGCCTTGCGGGGCTGCGCCTGGGCTTTGCCATCGGCAGCCCCGACCTGATCGAGCGTCTGGCGGCGATGCTGGGGCCTTGGCCCGTCTCCGGCCCGGCGTTGCGCATCGGGGCTGCGGCCCTGTCGGACCCCAGCTGGGCGGAGCGGACGCGGGACCGGCTGGCCCGGGATGCCGCCCGCCTGGACGCCCTAATGGCGGAGAAGGGGGCGACGTGCCTGGGCGGGACGACGCTTTTCCGGCTTTACCGCGTCCCTTCCGCCGCTGAGATGCAGACGCGGCTGGCCCGCGCGCATATCTGGACACGCACCTTCCCCTACAGCGGGGACTGGATCCGGCTGGGCCTGCCGCCCGCGGATGGCTGGGACCGGATCGCCGCCGCATGAGCGCGTGGGTCCTGATCGCCGCGCTGGTCCTCGACGCGGTGTTTGGGGAGCCGCGGTGGCTCTGGTCCCGCCTGCCCCACCCGGCGGTGGTGATGGGCCGCGTGATCGGCTGGATGGACCGGCGGTTCAACCGCGGTACGGGGCGGTTTTGGCGCGGGGCGGGCTGTTTGGCGGCGCTGGTGCTGGGCGCCGGCCTGGTCGGCGCGGCTCTGGCGCAGCTGGGGCCCGTGGCCGAGATCGTCGTCACCGCGATCCTTCTGGCCCAACGCTCCCTCGTGGAGCACGTGCGCGCGGTCGCGGACGGGCTGCGCCTGTCACTAGCGTCGGGCCGGCAGGCGGTCGCGATGATCGTCAGCCGCGACGTGCGCGCCGCCGATACGCCCGCCATCGCCCGCGCGGCGATCGAAAGCGCGGCGGAGAACCTGAGCGACGGCGTGATCGCCCCGGCCTTCTGGGCGCTGATCGGCGGATTGCCGGGGCTGGTGATCTACAAGGCGGTGAACACGGCGGACAGTATGATCGGCTACCGGACCGAGGCCTACGAGGCGTTCGGCAAGGCCGCCGCGCGCGCCGATGACGTGCTGAACTGGATCCCCGCGCGGCTGACCGGCGCGCTGATCGCCCTTACCCACGGCGCTTGGCATGACCCGCGCGCTATCGCACAGGACGCGCGCCAGCACCGCAGCCCGAATGCCGGCTGGCCGGAGGCCGCGATGGCCCGGGTGCTGAACGTCGCGCTGGCCGGGCCGCGCATCTATGACGGTAACCTGCGCCCGCTGGCCTGGATCAATGCGGAGGGCGCGCGCACCATCGGCGCACCGCAGATCGACGCGGTCTGCGCGGCGCTCTGGCGTGCCTGGGCCGCGGCGCTGGGTCTGCTGGCCCTCCTCACCCTGGCCGGATAACCATCCCCCACACGACTGAACGGAGCCCGCCATGCGCCTGCTGATCGCCTTCCTGACCCTCCTGCCCGCCGCCGCGCTGGCCGAATGCGGGGGCAGCTGGTCCGCCTTCAAGGCCGGCCTGGTGGCCGAGGCGCCCGGCCGCGGGATCGAGGCGGGCGTGGCCGAGCGGTTCCTGTCGGGTGTGCGCCAGGACCAAGCGGTACTGCGGGCCGACCGCGCGCAGGGCGTCTTTCAACGGCCCTTTATCGACTTTTCCCGCCGCCTGATTTCGCAAAACCGGATCGACCGGGGGCGGCAGATGGCGCAGCGCCACGCGGGGACCTTCGACCGGGTGGAGCGGGACTTCGGCGTCGACCGGAATGTCCTGCTCGCGTTTTGGGCGTTCGAGACAGATTACGGATCGTTCCAGGGGGACTTCAACACGGCCAACGCCCTGGTGACGCTGGCGCACGATTGCCGCCGGCCCGCATTGTTCCGCCCGCAAGTCTTCGCCGCGATGGAGCTGTTTGCGCGGGGCCAGTTCGACCCGGCGCGCACGACGGGCGCTTGGGCCGGTGAGATCGGCATGGTGCAGATGCTGCCCGCGGACATCATCGAGAATGGCGTGGACGGCGACGGCGATGGCCGCGTGGACCTGAAGGGTTCGGCCACCGACGCGCTGCTGTCGGGCGGTAGGATGCTGGCGCATCTCGGCTGGCGGGCGGGGGAGCCCTGGCTGCAAGAGGTCACCGTGCCCGCGCAGATGGATTGGTCCCTGTCGGGCCTTGGCACCGTGAAGCCCGCCGCCGCGTGGCAGGCCCTGGGGGTGGCACCGCGCGCCGGACGTCTGGCGGATTTGCCCGCCTCGCTGATCCTGCCGCAGGGCCATAAGGGGCCGGCCTTCCTCGCCTATCCGAA
>JBCDFL010000116.1:0-10589 GCA_039178165.1 Pseudomonadota bacterium
AAGGCGCGTTTGTTCGTCAGCGTGTAGTGCGTGCGGCGCCGGACGAAGGCCTTCCAGAAATGAACCCCTGCCAGCATGTAGAGGCCGATTGCGAAGAACAGCAGACCGAACATCCAGAAGAACCCGCCGGCCTGCGCCGCGCCGTTCATCCAAAACACAGAAAAGCCGGTGACGAACAGCGCGAGGAACGCGCCCAGCGGATGGCCCCATTCCAATTTGATCGCAGGATCGGGGCGGCCCTGCCACAGGATCCGCTCATCGGGGTCGAGCAGACCGTCCCAGGGATCGCTCACGACGCCGCCCGGATGTCCCGCAGATTGCGGGCCAGAAGGTCCATCGCGGCCATGCGGACGGCCACGCCCATCTCCACCTGGTCCTGGATGACGGAGCGGTTGATGTCGTCCGCGATCTCTCCGTCGATCTCCACCCCGCGGTTCATGGGTCCCGGGTGCATGACGATGGCGTCGTCCTTGGCGCGGGCCAGCTTGGCCGCATTGAGCCCGAAGCGGTGGAAATATTCCCGCTCCGACGGGATGAAGCCGCCATCCATCCGCTCGCGCTGCAGCCGCAGCATCATCACCACGTCCACGCCCTCTAGCCCCTTTGCCATGTCGTCGTAGACCTCCACCCCAAACTCCGCGATGCCGGAGGGCATGAGGGTGGGCGGGCCGATCAGGCGGATGCGGTTCTCCATCTTGCCCAGCAGGATCAGGTTGCTGCGCGCCACGCGGCTGTGGGCGATGTCGCCGCAGATGGCGATGTTCAGCCGGTGTAGCCGTCCCTTGGCCCGGCGGATGGTCAGCGCGTCCAGCAGGGCCTGGGTTGGATGCTCATGCCGCCCGTCGCCGGCATTCAGCACCGCGCAATTCACCTTCTGCGCCAGCAGGTCGATGGCGCCAGATTGCGGGTGGCGCACGACCAGCAGGTCGGGCTGCATCGCGTTCAGGGTCATCGCCGTGTCGATCAGCGTCTCCCCCTTTTTGATCGAACTGGCCTGCATGGCCATGTTCATCACGTCCGCGCCCAGCCGCTTGCCCGCCAGCTCGAAACTGGCTTGGGTGCGGGTCGAGTTCTCGAAGAACATGTTGATCTGCGTCAGGCCCGCCAACGTCTCCGCGTGTTTGGCGGCGCGGTTGAGGGCCGCGTAGTCGTCCGCGAGGTCCAGCAAGGTGACGATCTCATCTGGGCGCAGCTGCTGGATGCCGAGGAGGTGGCGGTGGGCAAAACTCATGCCCCGCGTATAGGCGCGCCGCCTTGGCCCGGCAAGCGCGGGGGGCTAGTCTTTGGCCCATGGATTCGCTCAGCCCCGAGGAGTATCACGCCGCGCTCGCTGCCCTAAAATGGCAGGTCGAGTTGGGGGTTGGGACGTGTGTCGGTGACACGCCCGTCAACCGCTACGAGGTCCCCGCGGAGAAGCCGAAAGCCGCGCCGAAACCGGCTGCCGAAGCCCCCGCGGTCCACGCCGCGGCCGATCCCGTGGCAGAGGCCGAGGCGATGGCCGCCGGCGCATCCGATCTGGAGGCGCTAAAGGCGGCGATGGCTGCCTATCCCCATTGCGAGCTTCAGAAGGGCGCGCGGAACCTGGTCTTCGCCGACGGCATGCCGGGCTCGGCCCTGATGATCGTGGGGGAGGCGCCGGGCCGGGACGAGGACCGCGAGGGGCGGCCCTTCGTAGGTCGCGCCGGTCAGCTTCTGGACCGGATGCTGGCGGCGATTGGGCATGGGCGAACCACTAACACTTACATTACGAACGTCCTGCCCTGGCGCCCGCCGCAGAACCGCGACCCGAAGCCGGACGAGATTGCGATGCTGCTCCCCTTCCTTAAGCGTCACATCGCCCTGGCGCAGCCCAAGGTCCTGATGGTGATGGGCAACATCCCCTGCCAAGCGCTGCTCGGCAAACGCGGCATCACCCGCCTGCGCGGCAATTGGGAAGAGGCCGCCGGCCTGCCCGCTCTGCCCATGTTTCACCCGGCCTACCTGCTGCGTAATCCCGCCGCCAAGCGCGAGGCTTGGGCAGACCTGCTGAGCGTTCAGGCGCGCTTGGCCGATGGGTGATCCTGCCCGTCCCGTAGCACAAGGTAAAGCATGATCGACCCCATTCTCTACCTCGCCTTCCTGCCGGCAGTTTTGGCGCTTGTGCTGACGCCCGGCCCGGACATGCTGTTCGCGATGGCGCAGGGGCTTCGGGGCGGTAAGGGGCCGGCGGTTGCGGCGGCGGCGGGGATTTCCGTAGGGGCGTTCGTCAACGCGGCGCTGGCCGGGCTGGGCCTGGGCGCAGTGGTCGCCGCGGCGCCTTGGTTGTTCGGAATCGTCCGGTGGGTCGGTGTGGCCTACCTCGTCTACCTCGCCATCCAGACGCTGCGCACGCCGCTGAGAGGGGAGAATACGCGCCCGATCCGGCCCGCCCGCGCCTTTCGCGACGGGCTGGTTGTCAACATGTCGAACCCATCCGTGATCCTCTTCATCCTGGCTTTCATCCCGCAATTCGTGGACCCCGCCCGCGCGATCCTACCACAATTCCTGATCTACGGAGCGACCATCGCGGCCTTGGGCTTTGCTGTGAAGGCGGGCGTGGGCCTCAGCGCCGGGGGCCTGGGCCGGGCGTTGGCGCGCAACCCGATGGTCGAGCGGGGCCTGCGCCTTGTCTCGGCCTGTATCTTCGGCGCACTGGCCCTGCGCGTCGCCCTGACCGGAGCCCGCCCATGAGCCGCATCGACGAGAGCATCGACTTTATTCCCATCCGCATCGCGGTCCTGACCGTCAGCGACACGCGGGACCTCAGCCAGGACCGGTCTGGCGACGTGCTGGTCCAACGGCTGGAGGCGGCGGGTCACACTCTGGCCGAGCGCAACATCCTGCCGGACGAGCGCGCGCAGATCGCGGACCAATTGCGCGCCTGGTGCGCCGATCCGCAGATCGACGTGGTGCTGTCGACGGGCGGCACGGGCCTCACAGGCCGGGACGTGAGTGTGGAGGCGCACCGCGATGTCTACGAGAAGGAGATCGACGCATTTGGCACGATCTTCACCATCGTCTCTATGCAGAAAATCGGCACCTCCGCCGTGCAATCCCGTGCCACAGGCGGCGTAGCCAACGGCACGTATCTCTTCGCGCTGCCGGGCAGCCCGGGCGCGTGCAAAGACGCGTGGGACGAAATCCTGGGCAGACAACTCGATTTCCGGCACCGGCCCTGCAATTTCGTCGAAATTTTGCCACGTCTGGATGAACATCTGCGACGGAAATAACGCGCCGCGACGTATATAGGTTTGCAGTTGTGGCCATGGGTGTCTGCCCTACGTTACACTGACAACGACTTACGGACCGGCGCCATGCGATTTCTTCGGCAAAGCCTGATCGGCCTTTTCTTAACTGCCCTGACCCTGGCGCTGTTGGCGCTTGCGGGTCAGATGGTGATTGGCGCGGCGCAGGAGCGCGCCGCCCGCGATGCGCGCACGCCGCCCGCCCGCGAGCGTGTGTTTGCGGTGGCCGTCGTGCGCGCCGAACAGGGCACCGAAACCCCTGTGCTCGAAACCTTTGGCGAGGTCCGCTCGCGCCGCGCGCTCGAGCTGCGCGCTGCCGCCGGGGGCCGCGTGATCGAACTGTCGCCACGGTTCGAGGATGGCGGCGAGGTGCAGGCGGGCGAGGTCCTGGTGCGGATCGATCCTGCCGATGCGCAATCGGCCCTGGACCGCAGCCGTGCCGATCTGGCCGATGCGGAGGCGGAGCTGCGCGATGCCGAAGCGACCCAGACCCTGGCCGAGGATGAGCGTCAGGCGGCGCAGGATCAGGTGGACCTGCGGGACCGTGCGTTGGCGCGCCAGCGGGATCTAGAGGCGCGGGGCGTCGGCACCGCAGCCGCGGTCGAAGCGGCGGAGCTGTCTGCAGCGTCCGCGCGGCAAAGCGTTCTGTCCCGCCGGCAGGCCGCCCAGCAGGCCAGCGCGCGGATCGAGCTTGCGCGCACGCGCCTTGCCCGGGCGGAGATTGCCGTGGCCGAGGCCGAGCGGCGCCTCGCCGATACGACGCTGCGCGCGCCATTCGACGGGACGTTGCGCGGCGCGAACCTGACCCTCGGACGCCTTGTCTCGATCAATGAGCAACTGGCGGAGCTGATCGATCCCGCCGACCTCGAGGTCACCGCGCGCATCTCGACCGCGCAATACGCGCGGCTGCTCGGCGAAGCGGGCGGCCTGCGCGCCCTGCCGGTGACCGCGACGTTGGATGTCGCGGCGGTCGATCTGACCGCGCAGGGCACGCTGACGCGGGCAAGCGCCGATGCCGGCGCCGGGCAGACCGGGCGCGCGGTTTTTGTGCAGCTTCAGCGCCCGCGGGGCTTCAAGCCGGGCGATTTCGTGACCCTAGCGATCCAAGAGCCGCCGGTGACGGATGTCGTGCGCCTGCCGGCGAGCGCGCTGGGCGCGGATGGCCAAGTGCTGGTTCTGGGCGCCGAAGATCGCGTGCGGGCGCTGGCCGTGACGCTGGTGCGCCGTCAGGGCGACGACATTTTGGTGCGCGGCGACGGCCTCGCGGGCCGTGATGTGGTGGCCGCCCGTACGCCGCTGCTGGGGCCTGGTATCTCCGTCCGTCCGCTGCGCCCGGGTCCGACCGAGGTGCAGGCGCCCGAGCTCGTGGAGCTTTCGGATGAGCGGCGCGCGCGGCTGGTCGCCTTCGTGCAAGGCAGCACCCGCATGCCGGCGGAGGCCAAGGCCCGTGTGCTGACTCGCCTGGCCGAACCGCGCGTGCCGGCGCAGATGGTGGCCCGGCTGGAACGCCGGATGGGCGGCTAGATGGCGCGCCAGGTCCCGGCCGCAGCGGGCGGGCTGCTCAGCTACTTCGTGCGGCACCGGACGGTCGCCAACCTGCTTCTGGTGCTGATGCTGGTCGCGGGCGTCGTGACCATCCCGAACATGCGGGCGCAGTTCTTTCCCGACGTGATCGTCGACAATGTCAGCATCCGCGTCGTCTGGGACGGCGCGGGCGCCGAGGATGTCGATGCAGGCATCGTGCAGGTGCTGGAGCCGACGCTGCTCGCGGTCGAGGGGGTCACCGACACCGAATCCCGCTCCAGCGAGGGGCGCGCCTATATCCAGATGGAGTTCGAGCCGGGCTGGGACATGGGCCGCGCCGCCGACGATGTGCAATCGGCCGTCGACACCGTGACCGACCTGCCGGAGGAGGCCGAAGAGCCGATGATCCGCCGCGGCGCCTGGCGCGATCGGGTCACAGACGTGGTCATCACCGGCCCCGTCGCGCCGGAGCAGCTTGGCCAGTTCGCCGACGAGTTGGTCGTGCGCCTCTTCACAGGCGGGGTGACGCGCACGACGATCCGCGGGGTCGCGGCGCCGCAGCTTCTGGTCGAAGTGCCGACCATGCAACTGGTCGCCAACGACGTGACCATGGCAGAGATCGCGAGCGCCATCGCGGCGGAGGTCGATGCCAGACCCGCGGGCGACGTGACCGGGGCCAACGCGCGGGTGCGCACCGGCTCCGAACGGCGCAGCGCGGACGAGATCGAGGCCATCGTCCTACGCCAGTGGCCGGACGGCGCGCAGCTGACCGTTGGCGATGTCGCGCGGATCGAACAGCAGGGCGTGGACCGCCTGCGCAGCTACTTCGTCGGCAGCGATCCCGCCGTCTCCATCCGCGTGGACCGGTCGGACCGCGGGGACGCGATCGCGGTGCAGGGCATGGTCGAGGACACGGTCGCAGAGCTGGCCGCGACCCTTCCGCCGCAGGTTAGTGTGGAGCTGATCCGCACCCGGGCGGAGGCGATCACCGCGCGGCTCGACATCCTGGTCGACAACGGCCTGTTGGGACTCGCGCTGGTGGTCACGCTGCTGTTTTTGTTCCTGAACGCCCGCACCGCCTTTTGGGTGGCCGCCGGCATTCCGGTGGCGATGATGGCGGCCATCGCGCTGATGTGGCTGGGCGGGATCACGATCAACATGATCTCCCTCTTCGGGCTGATCATCACGCTCGGTATCGTGGTCGACGACGCCATCGTCGTGGGCGAGCATGCCGATTACCGCGCCCGCACCCTGGGCGAGCCTCCGGTCGTCGCGGCAGAAAACGCCGCCCGGCGCATGGCGATGCCGGTCTTTGCCGCCACGCTGACAACGGTCATCGCCTTCTTCGGCCTCGTGGCCGTGGGCGGTCGGTTTGGGGATCTGATTGCGGATATCCCCTTCACCGTGATTGCCGTGCTGATCGCCAGCCTAATTGAGTGCTTCCTGATCCTGCCCAACCACATGGCGCACGCTATCGGCGGCGTTGGAGGGGGGCGGTTCAGCCGGGGTAAGCTGGCGCTCGGCATCGCCGTCAGCGCGGTGCTGATCGCCCTGCCGGGTCTGGTTTGGTGGGGCCTTGGTACGGAAGGCACGGGCCTGCTGCCCGCGATCTTCGCCGCCGATTGGGCCGCGGCGGGCGTCGCGGCCGCCCAGCTGTGGGCCGCCTTTGCCGCCACCGGCTGGCCCTTTGTCCTGCTGCCCTGGGGCGCTGTAGCGCTGGCCTTCTTGCTGCTCCCGCGGGCGCGGAAGATGACGGTGATCCAGACGCTGGGCACCAAGGGGATCGACGTGCCCTCCGCCGTCGTCAACCGCGGCTTCGAATGGACGCGCGAGCGGCTTTTCAAGCCGTTCATGGCCGGGGTCATCACGGCTCGCTACGCCGTGATGGCTGGGGTGATCGCGGTGCTTGCCAGCCAGCTGTCCCTCTTCATCACCCGAGACGTGCAATGGCGCTTCTTCAACGCGCCTGAGCGGGGATCGGTCACTGGCAACTTCTCCATGCTCGAGGGGGCGACGCGGGACGACACGCTGGCGATGATGCGCGAGATGCAGCGGGCGACGAACGCGCTGGCCGAAGAGTACGAGGCCCGTTTTGGCACCAACCCGCTGGCCTACGTCATCGCGGAGATCGGCGGGACCGCCGGGCGGGGCCTTGCGGGCGCGGACAGCAAAGACGCCGACCTTCTGGGCGGGGTCTCGATCGAGCTGATCGACGCCGACCTGCGGCCCTATTCCAGCTTCGCCTTCGTGGGCGAGTTGCAGGACCGGGTCGGGCGCCACCCACTGGTGGAGGAGATCAGTTTTCGCGGCTGGCGCTCCGGTCCCGGCGGCGACGCGCTGGACGTGCAATTCTACGGCGCGGACAGTGAGACGCTGAAAGCGGCGGCGGAGGACTTGAAACGCGCGGTGGCGCGCTATCCCGAAGTGTCTGCGGTCGAGGATAACCTGGCCTACGACAAGGAAGAGCTGATCCTCGATCTGACGGCGCAGGGGCAGGCGCTGGGCTTCGACATCGAAGGGCTGGGCCGCGTCCTGCGCAATCGCCTGAACGGGATCGAGGCGGCCAGCTTCCCCGACGGGCCGCGCAGCGCGACGATCCGGGTGGAGCTGCCGGAGGGCGAGTTGACCGCCGACTTCCTGGACCGCACGCAATTGCGCACGCCGGAGGGCGATTATGTCCCGCTCGCCGACATCGTCAGTGTCGAGCGGCGGACCGGTTTTTCCACCGTGCGGCGCGAGAATGGGCTGCGCGTCATCTCCGTCACCGGGGACGTATCGGAGGACGATCCGGCCCGCGCCACGGAAATCCAGACCGCCCTGTCCGAAGAGATCCTGCCCGAGATCGCGTCGGTCCGTCAGGTCGAATTCCGCCTCGCTGGTCTGGCGGAGCAGGAGACGAACTTCCTGTCCGATGCTCTGACCGGGCTGATCCTGTGCCTCACCGGCATCTACCTAGTGTTGGCTTGGGTCTTTGGGTCTTGGGCGCGTCCCGCGGTGGTGATGGCGATCATTCCGTTCGGCCTCGTCGGGACGATCTATGGCCATTACGTCTGGGACGTGCCGCTAAGCATGTTCACGGTCGTGGGCCTGCTTGGCATGACCGGGATCATCATCAACGATTCCATCGTTCTGGTCACGACCATCGACCAATACGCCGAAGAGCGGGGGCTGATCCCTTCCATCATCGAAGGCGCGGCGGATCGGCTGCGGCCGGTTATGCTGACCACCCTGACCACCGTTCTGGGCATGATGCCGCTGCTGTACGAAGGGTCGGTGCAGGCGCAATTCCTCAAGCCGACGGTGATCACGCTGGTCTACGGATTGGGTTTCGGGATGATCCTGGTGCTGCTCGTCGTGCCGTCTTTGGTGGCGATCCAACACGATGTGGGCCGGCAGATCGCAGCGATGAAGCGCGGTATGCGCCGCCCGCGGCTTGGGCCCGCCATCGGCGCGCTGTGGGCGCTGGTGGCCCTGTGGGGCGCGGCGACGCTGGGCTACGCAATGACGACCGGCGCGCTGCTGCCGGGGCTGGCCGCTGCGCTGCCCGAACAGGCTGCGGACCAGCCGGCCACGCGGATCGCCCTGGCGCTGTTCCTGGCGGGGATGGCGGCGCTGCTGCTGCTCGCCTACGTGCTGGGCGCGTTGCTGCTGGACGGTGTGCGCTGGACGCAGCGGCAGCTCCTGTTGGCGCTGGTCGTGGGGGTCTGGGCCGCGGCGGTCCTGCTGCCCGGCGCGTTGCGCGACCAAGCCCTGGCTCTTGTGCCCGAGGGATCGGACATGTTTGTGACAGTGGCGCTGTTGCTGGTCGGCCCGGCCCTGGCCGCCGCGCTGCTCTGGGCCGGGGCGCGCGTGCGAGCCGCGTGAGGTACCGGTGTTATCCAGCGGTGCAGCCTTCGATCTCTACCGCGAATTGCCCCCCGAGGACCGTGATCACGACGTCGGAGCGGTCGATGGCGAAGGGCTTGCCGCGGTTGTGCACCAATTCGGACACCGCGATCAGCCAGCCATCGGCGCGGTGCACCCGCGCTTCGGACGTCCAGACGTCGGCGACATTGGGCTCGATCACAGCGATTTCTCCCCGGCCGGTCCTGGGCAAAGCGACGCGGGCCTCCAGCATCACGCCGCGGTCCGTCGGGCGCAGGCGGCAGGTGGCCGCGCGTACGCCGGCCTCCTCTGCGCTGTAGGGCAAAGCGGCGAGGGCGGAGGCGACAGCGGGCACAGGCGTGCCATTGCCACGGGGCAGCGCACCGTCGAGGTCGATGGCGTGGGGCATGCACACATCGGCGCAAACGCCCAGATGCATCCGCCCGCGCAGCCGGATCGCCCCGCTGCGTCGGGGCGTGACGGTCAGCGGGATCACGACCCGCCCGTCATAACCGATGGAGCGTAGACCGTTCTGTATGTGAATTTCGGGCGTCGGCCAATCCACCTGCACCGCGCCGACATTGCGGGCGCGCGACCAGTCGAATTCGGGCGGAATGCCGGCGTCGCCCGGGCTGCGCCAATAGGTCTTCCACCCCGGCTTCAGCACCAGCTCCAGCCCCGCCACGTGGCGACCGTCGGGCAGGTCCCAGCCCGGAATGATGCGCGCGCTAATCGGATCAGCGAAGGGCTCGCGGGATTGAGCCGTGACGGGAAGCGCCATCAGCGCAAGACATAAAGAAAGGAGCAGGCGGATCATCGCCTTTAGATGAAGGCTGGCGGGCGGCTTGCCAAGTCACGAAGCGGTGCGCGCCGTGCGAGCCTTGCCGCGGCTCGGCGGCCTTGCCACAGTGCAAGCATGGATTTGACCGGTCACCTGCTGATTGCCATGCCGGGGATGGAGGACTTTCGGTTCGACCGCTCCGTCGTGCTGCTATGCACCCACGGGCCGGACGGGGCGATGGGGCTGATCGTCAACAAACCCGCGCGGGACGTCGCGCTGAAAGACGTGCTGGCGCAGCTCGACATCGGCAGCGCCGGCCCGCTGGAGCGGATGCGCGTGCACTTCGGCGGCCCGGTGGAGACTGCGCGCGGCTTCGTCCTGCATTCGTCGGAATATCGCTCCCGTCTGCAGACGCTCGCGGTCACCGACGATCTGGCAATGACGGCGACGCAGGATATCCTCGAAGACATCGCGGCCGGTGACGGTCCTGCGCAGGCGCAGGTCATGCTGGGCTATGCCGGTTGGGGGCCGGGTCAGCTGGAGGGGGAGATTGCGGCCAATGGCTGGCTGACGGCGGCGGCGGCACCGGACCTCGTCTTCGGGGCGGATGCGCCCAAATGGGAGGCGGCGATCCGGTCGGTTGGAATCGATCCGCGGCTGCTTAGCGGCTCGGCTGGGCGGGCCTAGGCGCCGCCGCCCGGCGCAGGCGGTCGTTGATGGCAAGGCCCAATCCGACCTCGGGGATCGGCGCGACGGCGATGGGTTGGCCCAGCCGGTCCAGATCGTGCAGCACCTGGAAGAGCCGCGCGGCGGCCTCCACCAGATCGCCGCTGGGCGAAAGGCTGACATCGCCCGGCACCGCGCCAAAGCCGATCAAAACCTCGCCGGGCTCCGCTACCCGCGCCTCCATCCGCAAAGGGGCGCCGGGCGCGTAGTGGGAGGTCAGCTGGCCGGGCGCGACGGGCTGATCCGGCTGCCCCGCGGGGCCAAGGACCAAACGGGCGCCAAGCGCCGCCTCCACATCCTCGCGCGCAAGCCCGCCGGGCCGCAGCAGGCGCGGCGTGTCCAGCAGTGACACGATGGTGCTTTCCACACCCACCGCCGCCGCGCCGCCGTCGAGGATCAGGGCGACCTCATCGCCCAAACCGCGCGCCACA
>JBCDFL010000117.1:0-10475 GCA_039178165.1 Pseudomonadota bacterium
AGGTTCTCCGCGGCTTTGCGCATGTCGGCGCGCAGGCCGTCGAGGACGGCTTGCAGGTTGCCGCCGTGTTTGGTGTCGATCTTGGCGGTGACGCGGGCCTGGTCGGTGTCGCCCTGGTAGAGGCCGGCGAGGATGTCTTCGACGTTTTTCTTGACCGTCGCGGGCGTGATCCCGTGCTCTTCGTTGTAAGCAATCTGCTTGGCGCGGCGGCGGTTCGTCTCGTTCAGCGCGCGTTCCATCGAGCCGGTGATCTTGTCGGCGTACATAATCACGCGACCATCGGCGTTCCGCGCCGCACGGCCGATGGTTTGGACCAGCGACGTCTCGGACCGTAGGAACCCTTCCTTGTCCGCGTCCAGGATCGCGACCAGCCCGCATTCGGGGATGTCGAGGCCCTCGCGCAGCAGGTTGATGCCGATCAGCACGTCAAAGGCGCCAAGGCGCAGGTCGCGCAGGATCTCGATCCGCTCGATCGTGTCGATGTCGGAGTGCATGTAGCGGACCTTGATGCCCTGCTCATGCATGTATTCGGTCAGATCCTCCGCCATGCGCTTGGTCAGCGTGGTGCACAGCGTGCGGTAGCCGTCGGCGGCGACCTTGCGCACCTCGTCCAAAAGGTCATCGACCTGCATGGAGACGGGGCGGATTTCGACTTCGGGGTCCAGAAGGCCAGTCGGGCGGATGACTTGTTCAGTAAAGACGCCGCCCGATTGGTCGATTTCCCACGCCGCGGGGGTGGCGCTGACGAAGACCGATTGGGGCCGCATCGCGTCCCATTCCTCGAACTTCAGGGGGCGGTTGTCCATGCAGGACGGCAGGCGGAAGCCGTGTTCGGCTAGGGTGAACTTGCGCCGGTAGTCGCCTTTGTACATCGCGCCGATCTGGGGGACGGAGACGTGGCTTTCATCCGCGAAGACGATGGCGTTGTCGGGGATGAATTCGAACAACGTAGGCGGCGGCTCGCCGGGGGCACGGCCGGTGAGGTAGCGGGAGTAGTTCTCGATCCCGTTGCAGACGCCGGTCGCCTCCAGCATTTCCAGATCGAAGTTAGTGCGCTGTTCCAGCCGCTGCGCCTCCAGCAGGCGGCCCTCGCTGACCAGCTGGTCGAGGCGGATTTTCAGCTCTTTCTTGATGCCCACAATCGCCTGGTTCATCGTCGGCTTCGGCGTCACATAGTGGCTGTTGGCGTAGACGCGCACGCGGTCCATCGATCCCTGCTTCTCACCCGTCAGGGGGTCGAATTCGGTGATCGCCTCCAGCTCCTCGCCGAAGAAGGACAGTTTCCAAGCGCGGTCTTCGAGGTGGGCAGGGAAGACTTCGAGGCTGTCGCCGCGCACGCGGAACGAGCCCCGCTGGAAAGCTGCGTCGTTGCGCTTGTATTGTTGGGCCACGAGGTCAGCCATTACCGCACGCTGGTCGTATATGCCCCCGACCTTCAGGTCCTGGGTCATGGCCCCGTACGTCTCCACCGACCCGATGCCGTAGATGCAGGAGACCGAGGCGACGATGATCACATCGTCCCGTTCCAGTAGCGCCCGCGTGGCCGAGTGGCGCATGCGGTCGATCTGCTCGTTAATCTGGCTCTCTTTCTCGATGTAGGTGTCAGACCGCGGCACATAGGCCTCGGGCTGGTAATAGTCGTAGTAGCTGACGAAATACTCGACCGCGTTGTCGGGGAAGAAGCCTTTGAACTCGCCGTAAAGCTGCGCGGCGAGGGTCTTGTTTGGGGCGAGGATGATCGCGGGGCGCTGCGTCTCCTCGATCACCTTGGCCATGGTGTAGGTCTTGCCCGTGCCCGTCGCGCCCAGCAGCACCTGGTTCTGCTCGCCGTCCAGCACGCCCGCTGACAGCTCCTTGATCGCGGTGGGCTGGTCGCCCGCCGGTTTGAACTCGGTGTTCATCTGTAGCCGCACGCCGCCTTCAAGCTTCTCCCGTTCCTTTGGAGGCGCGGGAGCGTGGGTGAGGGCGGCCGGGGCGGAATCGGAATGGGCGTAAGGCATATCGTGAATGTGGCGCGAGGCCCCGGTGATGCAAGGGGCCTTCCTGTCAGTGGCTGGCAGGAGGGGCGATGGGTGAAAGCGCCGCGGACTGTTCCAACGGCCCGCCGTCAGGGCAGCCGTACGCAGCGCCTTTGCACCTCAAATTCCGCATGCGTGTCCCGGACATACCCTTAGCCGACTGCGCGCCTGCGCCGCCTTGGCAAATCCGCCGGGCTTTCGTATCTCACGCGTCAGGCAGCGAAGGTGACCCAAATGCGCGCACGTATTTTCCAACCCGCCCGAACCGCGATGTCTTCGGGCGTCGCGAAGACAAAACATTGGGTGCTGGAATTCGCCCCGGCGGAGGCGCGCAAGGTCGATCCGCTGATGGGCTGGACCTCCTCCAGCGACACGCAAGCGCAGGTGCGTCTGACCTTCGACAGCCGGGAGGCAGCCATCGACTACGCCAAAGAGCACGGCATCGACGTCACCGTGCAGGAGCCGACCAAGCGCAAGGCCAACATCCGCCCCGGCGGCTACGGCGACAACTTTGCCACCAACCGACGCGGAGCATGGACGCACTGACGATCTGCGAGGTCGCTGCGGACGACCCGCGCCTTGTCCCGCTGATCGAAGCGCACCTGGCCCATTCGGCGCGTTTCTCGCCGGATACCAGTTGCCACACGATGTCCGCGGCCAAATTGACCGCCACCCCGGGATTACGGATGTGGCTGGCGACGGGGGGTGACACGCCCGCCGGCTGCGCGGCGCTGAAGCCGCTGGCATCGGGCGCAGAGGTCAAATCGGTGCATGTTCTAAAGGCCGCGCGCGGGCGCGGGTTGGCCCGGGCGCTCATGGAGCATGTCATCGCGGCGGCGCGCGAGGCCGGCCATGCCGCCCTTATGCTGGAGACGGGGTCGGACAAGCTGGAGGGCTACGGGGCTGCGCGGACGCTCTACGAGCGGCTGGGGTTTTCGTATCGGGGGCCGTTCGAGGGCTATGCCGCCGATCCAGCGAGCGCCTACATGACGTTGCCGCTTGGCGCACGGGACGCATCGCGCTAGACCGGCGTCAGCGGTCCCTTAGCTCAACTGGATAGAGCAGCTGACTTCTAATCAGCAGGTTGAGGGTTCGAGTCCTTCAGGGATCGCCATCATCGTGGATATGCGGCGGCTAAATGCGGCGGCGTGTCGACGAGGGCCGCTAGGACCAGACCCCCATCGCGCGGACGGACACGTCGACCGTGCGGGCCGTGCCGACGGCCAGGATGCCGATGCGGCGCACCTCCGCCGGGTCGAAGGGTGCCTCCGTCCGGTGCGGCTGCATTTCGGACCAACGCAGCTCTACGCCCGTCCAGTCCTGCGGCGCGGTGAAGCCGAAGCGAAAGCTCTGCCAGGGCCGGCTGAGCGCCGTGGTCCGCAGGCTGAGGATATAGCCGCCGCCGTCGCCTCGCGCGTCGAAACGCAGGCCGGCCCCGTCCAGGCCCGGCGCGGCGCTCGCCATCTGGATGAAGCCGCCGTTGTTCTCCAAGCTGACGGTGCCGGTCGGGCGCGCGGCGTCTGCCTCCGTATGCACTGCGCCCTCCGACACGCCGCCCATCACGGTGTCGGCGCCGAAGGTCCAATCGAGTTCCAGCATCGCGCCCCCTCCCCCGCAGCGTTGTCACGCACCGCGCCGTCTGCCATGGCTGCGTGGCTTGTCCGCCAATGAGACCGTTATGGAATTCACCCGCTACGCCGTCTACCACACCGCCGCGCCGCACAGCGCTTTGGCTGCGTTCGGCGCCGCGTGGCTGGGTTGGGATAGTGCGGCGGGCCAGCGGGTGCCGCACCTGGACGTCCCGGGCCTAGACGTCGCGGCGCTGACGCAGCGGCCTCGGAAATACGGGTTTCACGGGACGATCAAGGCGCCGTTTCGCCTGGCGCCAGGGCGCCGCGCCGCGGAGCTTGCGGACGATCTGGACTGCCTGACGGCGCGCGCGGCGCCCGTGCGGCTGGACGGCCTTCATCTGGCGCGGTTGGGGCGGTTCCTGGCGCTGGTGCCGGTGGGCGAGGATGCAGCGCTACGGGCTCTCGCCGCACAGGCCGTCACCGCGCTGGACCATCTGCGCGCGCCTTTGTCGGAGGCGGAGCGGGCGAAATATGCGGCGCGGCGGCTGCGCCCCGAGGAAGCCGCGCTGCTGGAGCGTTGGGGCTACCCATTCGTGATGGAGGCGTTTCGCTTTCACATGACGCTGACCGGGCCACTGGCCGACGACCGGGCCGTCATGGACGCCCTGGCCCCGCACGTGGCCGCTTTGCCGCTGCGGCCCTACACCATCGACGCGTTGACGATGATGGGGGAGGCGCCGGACGGGCAATTCCACGAGATTGCGCGTTTCGCCCTGCGCGGCGCGGGCTAGGCTGCGCCGGGGCAAGTGTGCCATGGTCTGAGGCATGCTTTTCGAGATCCTCTTTATCGGCGGCCCGGCGCTCATCCTGGTGGTCATCGCCCTGATCATCCGCGCCGGCCTGCGGGACCAACGCTGGGTCCGCCGGGGCTTGCGGCGCGCACCGGACGGCACGTATCACTGGGAAGAGGACGGCACCCCGCACAGCAGCGCCCAGCCACCGGTGCGCGGCGGGATATGGGGCGCGGACGGGGTGTGGCGCCCCGGCGGCGGGCCGCGCGTGGCCTCGGACACGGCGCGGGCGGCGCGGCGTTCTGCGCGGCGGCCCGGCCGAACCCACCGCTAGTCACGCGCCACCTCGGCCTCCTGTAATTCGGCCCAGGTGCGCGCCGCGGCGTTGAATTTGGCCCATGCCCCATCGCCCAGGCGGAGGACCCGCGCGCGGCCGTCCCGCGGGTCGGGCGCGCGGATCACCCAGCCGCTGCAGGTCAGCGCAGCGACGGCGCGGGACGTCGCCGATTGCTCCAGGTCCAGCACGCGGGACAGGCGCCGCACATTGACCGGCGCGCCCTGCCCCTCCGCCGCGGCCAGCACGGCGAGGATGCTGAACTGCCCGACGGTCAGCCCATGCGCCGCAAGCCCCGCGTCGTAGCGGCGGGTGATCGCACGCGCGGCCCCGCGCGCCGCCTGGCAGAGGCAGCCGCCTTGCATCGCGGCCTGCGCGGCGGAATTTGGAGCGTCGCGGTTGACTCTGTGCATATGCATATATCTCTTGCCGCATATGACACCGTCAAGCCCCACCCCGTGGACCGCCCTCATCGTGCTGATGACCGCCGGTCTGGCCTTCAGCACCGGCGCCTTCGTCTTCGGCGGGCTGCTGACCCCTATGGCCGCCGATTTGGGCGTCTCCGTCGCCGCGGTCGCGCAGTTGCAGGCGGTCTTTGCCCTGGCCTGCGCGGTGGGCGGGCCGAGCCTGGCGATCGCACTGCGCCGGGTGGACCGCAAGCGCTTGCTGGTCGCGGTGATGCTGGTCCTGGCGGCGGTGAACGCGGCCTCGGCCACGATGTCGTCCTATGGCGGGTTGGTCGCGCTGCGGATCGGGGGCGGGTTCGTCGGCGCGCTGACGCTGCCGCTGGCCTCCGCCCTCGCCGTGTCGCTGGTGGCCGAGGCGCAGCGCGGCCGGGCCCTGGCAACCGTGTCGGCGGGCACGGCATTTTCACTGCTGATCGGTATCCCGCTCGGCTCGGTCATCGGGGACGCCTATGGCTGGCGGGCGGCGTTCTGGATGGCGGCGGTCCTGCCCGTACTCGTCGCCGGTTTGATCTCGGCGCTGGTGCCCGGCCCGGAGGCCGGCGGCCCACCGCCCGAGGCGAAGGGCGTGTTCGGCGCGCCACTGCCACTGCTCTACGCCTGCACGCTGCTGGCGTTTGTAGCGACCTTCGCCTCCGTCGGGTTGATCGAGCGGTTGATCATTACCCTCACCGGCGCTCGGGGCGCAGGCCTGGGGGCGATGCAGGCGCTGGTGGGGATCGGCAGCCTTCTGGGCCTGGCCGCGGGCGCGCGGCTGGCCGAACGGGTCGGGACGCGGTCGCTACTGCCCCTCTTTGCGGTAATCGCGATCTGCCAGGCGATCTACGCCGGCGCGCTTTACGCGGGGGTGTCGGGCAGCGTCGGTATCGCGGCCTTTGCCCTCGGCACGATCCCGGGCGCGGCGGCCTTGTTCGCTACGTTCCCGGTGATATACGCGGGCATCGCAGCTCGCGCTGGGGCCGCAGCGACGCTCGCCTTCGCGATCAACGGCGCGACGATCTTCCTGGGCCAAGGGCTTGGCGTGGCTTTGGGCAGTGTGACCTTCGCGGCCCTCGGGCTGTGGCCCGTCGGAGTGGTTGGCGCGGCGGTCGGTCTGATCGGCCTTGGGATCGCACGTCGCCTCCGGGCCTCAGCATAGCAAAACGCCGCCCCAGTTTAGGGACGGCGCGCAGCTTTTCACGACTATTGGGCGCGGCGCGTTACGCCTTGCCTTTCCACGGGACGAGCCAGCGCTCGGCCATGCGCATCAGCATGTCGATCCCGAAGCCGATGATGCCGATCAGGATGATGCCCAGGATCACGATGTCGGTGTTCTGGAACCGCGAGGCGACCATGATCATCATGCCCGCGCCCTGTTCGGCGGCGACCAGTTCAGCGGCGACGACCGTGCCCCAGCAGACCCCCATCGCCACACGGGCGCCGGTGAAAATCTCCGGCAGGGAGTTGGGGACGATCACGTAGCGCATGATCTGCCACTTGCTGGCGCCCAGCGAATAGGCCGCATGCACCTTGGAGATGTTGACGCCGGACACGCCCGACCGCGCCGCGATGGCCATGATCCACAGCGCGGCGAGGAACAGCAGGATGATCTTGCCCACCTCGCCGATGCCAAACCAGATGATGACCAGCGGGATCAGCGCGAGGGGCGGCACCGGGCGCATGAATTCGACGATGGGGTCGAACCAGCCGCGGAACCAGTTGCTGAGCCCCATCGCGTAGCCGAGCGGGATGCCCACCAGCGCACCGATCAGGAAGCCCGCAACCACGCGGAACAGCGAGTAGCCCAAATGCTCCCACAGGGTGAAGTTGCGGAACCCATCGCTGATGACCGTGATGGTGCGGGTCCAGACCTCTTCGGGGGGCGGCAGGTAGAGTGGCTCCATCTGCCAGCCGCGATAGGGCGCGAAGTTCGGCGTACCCTTGTCCGACAGAGTGACGGAGCCGTTGTCGACCGACACCGTCTCTCCCGGCGCGATGGACGTGCCGTTGATCGCGACCACCGCGGCGCCGGCATCACGGCCCAGCTCATCGTTGCGGTCCACGCGGATAAGGCCGGTGCGCCATTGCGCAATCGCGGCGCTGTCGTTCTTGGCGAATCCGTCGCCCGCCTCGACCTCCGGGGCGTCGGTGTCTTCCTCGCGCGGGTGAACGACGACGGTGACGGTCGCGTCGTCACGCTGGTCGTCCGTCGCGGCGGTGTAGGTGAATTGCGTTGTGCCGACAAAAGGCGCCGGCGCGTGCAGGAACGAGGGCAGCAGTGCGGAGCCGGTGAACATGCCCCAGATCAGGAAGATCGTGAGGATGGAGATGATGCCCGCCACACGGTTGGGCCGCACCGCGCTTTCATCGCCGAAGGTGACTGTCTTGAGCGAGGTGAAGTCTTTGGGCGTGGCGGTCTGCACCACTTTGGTCACGACAAAGAAGGACGCCGCGAAGATGCCGATATAGATGAAGAGGACGAAAAGACCGGTCATTGTGCTGCCTCCGTCCGGCCCATGATCTCTTCTTCCATGTCCCAGATCATGGCGAGGATCTCTTCGCGGCGGGGACCGAATTCGGGGTGCTTCTTGACCTCCCGCAGATCCGCGCCCACGCCCAGCTCGGCGAAGGGCAGGCGGTACTCGGTGTGGATGCGGCCGGGGCGCGGGGCCATGACGATCAGTCGCTCACCCAGCAGCAGCGCCTCCTCCACAGAGTGGGTGATCAGGATGATAGTCTTGCCCGTCTCTTTCCACAGCTTCAGCACGAGGCTTTGCATCTTCTCGCGGGTCAGCGCATCGAGGGCGCCCAGCGGCTCGTCCATCAAGATCACGTCGGGCTCGTTCGCCAGGCAGCGGGCCAGGGCCACACGCTGCTGCATCCCGCCCGACAGCTCGTAGACGGCCTTTTCCTTGAAATCCTGCAGGCCGACGACGTCCAGAAGGTGGTCTACCTTCTCGTCCTTTTCGGCCTTGGGCATGCCCTTCATCGACGGGCCAAAGCCCACATTTTCGCGCACCGACATCCATTCGAACAGCGCGCCTTTCTGGAAGACCATGCCGCGTTCGGCGTCGGGGCCTTTGATCTCGTGACCGTTGAGTTCGATCTTGCCGCTGGTTTGGGCCAGAAAGCCCGCGACGATGTTCAGCAGCGTCGTCTTCCCGCAGCCCGAAGGGCCCAGCACGCTCAGCAGCTCGCCGGCTTTCATGTTGAGTGAGACGTTTTCGAGCGCTTGGACGTAGCTGCCGTTGGGCAGGTCGAACCGCATCGAGACATCGGTGAGCGTCAAGCCTGACATGGGCGTCCCCTTCCCATTGTTCATAGGGCCGGCCGGATGTGCCGGCATAGAAAAAGGGCGGCCGTTGGAGGCCGCCCTGATCCGATTTACATGCCTTGCGCGGCGCTCAGTGGGCCGGTGTTGACCGCGTCCTCATAGCTGTCGAGGGCCGAGTCGATGGACCCTGCCCCGACGAAGACGTCCGCCACACCCTTCATGAACGGTGCGGCATTGCCACCCAGCCATGTCTCGGACAGCTGCGCATCGACGCTCGGGAACTCCATGGTGGAGATCGAGGCGCGTGCCGCTTCCAGGTCCATGCCCGCTTCTTGTGCGATCACGGCCAGCATCTCGTCCGATTTGGCCGCGTTCCATTCGGCGTTGGCGTCCGCCGTCACCTTCAGGAATTGCGCAACCGTGTCGCTGTTCTCAGCGATGTAGGAGGCCGGCGCGGAGGTCACGTCGAAGACCAGGATGCCCAGCTCTTCCTTCTCGGAGCCGGTCAGCAGGACGTTGCCGTATTCTTTCATGCTCGCCAGACCGCCGCCATAGCCGCACGCGAAGTCCACAGCCTTCTGGCTCAGAGCGTTTGCGCCTTCGGGCGGGGGCATGTCGACGATCTGCAGGCTGGCCAGGTCGATGCCGAAATGGTCCATCTGGCGCAGGAAGCCGTAGTGCGCGGCGGTGCCCAGCGGCACGGCGACTTTCTTGCCCGCGAGCTCGCCCGCGCTGTCCTTGTCGACTTCGAGGTCCGCGTGCACGACGCAGTTGTCGTTCTCGGAATAGCTCACGGCGACGTCGACGACTTGCAGGTCCTGCCCGCCTGAGGTCGCGACGACGAAGGGCGGCACACCCTGACTGACGGCGATCTGCACGTCACCGGAGGCCATGGCCGCGCTCATCGCGGTACCGGTTTCGAACGAAACCCAGTTCACCTTCATGCCCAGTGCTTCGTCATAGGCGCCCGACGCTTTGGCGGCCAGCATCGGCATCGGCCATTCCAGGAAGTAGGCCACCGTGATCTCGCCGTGGCCGTCCGCAGCCGCGAATGAGGCAGACATCGCGGTCGCGAGACCGGCAATCATGCCGAGTGTTGTTTTCTTCATATTGATCTCCCAATCAGGCAGTTTGGACGCGTTGAGCGCGTCTCAATTCCACATTTCGGAACTCGACTTCCGCAACGTGAGACTACGAGTGTGATCTTCTCGCCGTCAAATGCTTTCTTTCCACATAGCCCCCCCAAGAGCAACAATTGACACACGGGGGCCGGCCTGCCGGTTCCTTGTGCATTTACTGGCCTTGGGCGCCACTGGGCGGGTCGTGTTCCGCCTCGGATCGTGGCGCAGATTGCGCCCGCTTGGCCAGGGGGCGGTGCGCCGGCAAAGCGGGACTTAACGAAATTCGAAGC
The DNA here is from genome assembly GCA_039178165.1 of Pseudomonadota bacterium. Lineage (GTDB taxonomy): Bacteria > Pseudomonadota > Alphaproteobacteria > Rhodobacterales > Rhodobacteraceae > JBCBCP01. The sequence goes on from JBCDFL010000117.1 coordinate 9,843, forward strand.
TATCGCGCAGCCGCATGTAGGAAATTGCGGCACCCATGCCGAACCGCTTGATCCGGCGCCAAGGGAACGGGGTGATCCGGCTGATCGGCAGGTCCAGCGTGGTCTGGCCCAGCGCTGCCTCCGCAAGGGTGCGGCCCATGACGAAGGACATCGCGACGCCGCGGCCATTGTAGCCCAGGCCGACCAGCAGGCCCTCCTGCGGCTGGTGGATATGGGGCAGGTGATCGCCGGTCAGCGCGATGCGCCCGCCCCATGCGTGCGTCCAAGCCGTCCCCGCCAATTGCGGAAAGACGCGGACCGCGTCGCGCCGCAGCCAGTCGAAGCCGTGGAACGCGCCGCCCCGCAGCCGCCCCAGCCCGCCGTAGACGAGGCGCCCGTCCGGCTCGCGCCGGGCATACATGATGACCCGCCGACTGTCGGAGATCGTGTGCCCCTGGGGCAGGATGCTGTCAAGCACGTCCTTCGGCAACGGGTCGGTCGCAATCTGGATCGGGGTCAGCGGCACGATCGACTCCGCAAGGCCGGGCACCAGGCGATCCGTGTAACCATTCGTCGCCACGATCACCTGACGGCTGCGCACCGTCCCGCCGGGCGTGTGCGCGCGCCAATGCGCGCCGTCCTGCTCCAGCCGGG
>JBCDFL010000118.1:0-10470 GCA_039178165.1 Pseudomonadota bacterium
CATATTGGCTTTGGTCTCCGGCCTGATCCTGGTTTGGGCCGCGTGGCAGTTCGGTATTTGAGCGCATTTGCGTCGTGGCTTAGGAACGATTGGTGATTGTGCTCAGCCCAAAGCGGACCGCGCGGGCGGCGTGGAACACGCGGGCCGCAGGGGGGCAGCAGGCATCCCTCTCGCGCATCGCTTCACGATACGCGGCCGTGCTTCGCGCGTCGCTGCGCGGCACGCTGGGTCGGCATCCTCGCGGATGCCTGTGGGCTCAGCAAAACCACAGGATTATGAACGGTCCAGAATGGTGAAACCTCCCCATCCCCCTCACGTGCCAATCACGCACGAGTGATGCCCAACTCTATGAAAACCCCATTCATGTGGCATTCCCGCCACCCTAGATGGTTTCCTAGACGCGCAAGCGCGTTACATTGAGCAGCGGGCACTAAACGGGCCCGACAACACCGGAGACAGTTTTCATGCAGTCCAAGACCGCCGCACGCGCCAAGGCCGTGCACCAAACCCGGGTCCGCGCGCTGTGGATGGCGCTGCTGGCCCTGGCCTTCGTCATCGCATCCGCCCTGGCCGCCTTCGCCCGTCCCGAAAGCCTGGCGCCGCTGGCCGAGCAGATCAGCCCATCGGTCGTGAACATCACTACCTCCACCACCGTCGCGGGCCGCACCGGCCCGCAAGGTATCGTGCCCGAAGGCTCCCCGTTCGAGGATTTCTTCCGCGAGTTTCAGGACCGCAACAACAACCGTGAAGGCCAGCGTCCGCGCCGGTCTTCCGCGCTCGGCTCCGGCTTCGTCATCTCCGCCGACGGCTTCGTTGTTACGAACGAGCACGTGATCCGCGACGCGGACGAGATCCTGATCGAATTCTTCAACGGGGACGAGCTGGAAGCCGAAGTGATCGGCGTCGACGCCACCACCGATATCGCCCTGTTGAAAGTCGACGCGGACGATCTGCCCTTCGTGGCCTTCGGCGATTCCAATGCTGCCCGCGTGGGCGATTGGGTCATCGCGATGGGCAACCCGCTGGGGCAGGGGTTCTCCGTCTCCGCCGGGATCGTGTCCGCGCGCAACAGGGCGCTGTCGGGCAGCTATGACGACTACATCCAGACCGACGCCGCCATCAACCGCGGCAATTCGGGCGGTCCGCTCTTTAACATGGACGGTGAGGTGATCGGCGTGAACACCGCGATCCTGTCGCCCAATGGCGGCTCGATCGGGATCGGGTTTTCGATGGCGTCCAACGTCGTGACGCGCGTGGTCGACCAGCTGAAGGAGTTTGGGGAGACCCGCCGCGGTTGGCTGGGCGTACGCATCCAGGATGTGGACGAGGGCATGGCCGAAGCGCTTGGCCTCGCGAGCACCGACGGTGCTGCCGTCACGTCCGTCCCCGAAGGCCCCGCGAAAGAAGCGGGCATGGAAGCCGGTGACGTGATCCTGTCCTTCAACAATGCGGACGTGATCGATACGCGCGGCCTGGTGCGCCGGGTCGGCAACTCCGCCGTGGGCGAAACGGTGCCGGTGATCGTCTTCCGCGACGGTGAAGAGGTCACGTTGGAAGTGACGCTCGGCCGGCGCGAGGAAGCCGAAGGGGCCGTGCCCGCAGCCGCGCCCGCGCCCGAAGAGCCGGAGACGGAGAAAGAGGTGTTGGGCCTGACCCTAAGCCCGCTGACGGACGAGCTGCGCGAGCAGCTTGGCGCGGAAGCGGATCTCGTTGGCCTCGCCGTGACGGATGTGGATGAGACGGCGGAGGCCTACGAGAAAGGGCTACGTGCCGGCGACATCATCACCGAAGCGGGCCAGCAAAAGGTCGAGAGCATCGCGGAGTTCGAAACCCGCCTCGAAGAGGTGCGGGAGGCCGGCCGCAAGTCGCTCCTCCTGTTGGTGCGCCGCGCGGGTGATCCGCGGTTTGTCGCGCTGGGCGTGGGCGATTAAGCGCGTCTTTGACTATTTGGAAGGCCGGGCCGATTGCCCGGCCTTTTTTGTTTGGCCCACAGCCCATCACTCCGGGAACTTCGGACGATCCAAAACGCTGACCCATTCGGCCCGCCAGGCCTGGGCCGGATACGGGTCGGGCCAGTATTCCAACTGCTTCGCGATCAGCCCATCCCGGACCCAGTGGAAGGTTACGGCGCGTGCCGGAGGCGATCACCCGCTGCACGTCGAAGTGCCAGCGGCCCGCGGCGGGGTAGGCGCTGTTGACGCCCGCAAAGGCCCCGCGTCCGGTGATCAACTCTCGCGCTTGCGGCCAGTAGCCCTCGAAATCTTCGGTCAGGTACTGGCTGGCGGCTGTGAAGTCGTTGCTGGCCATGGCGTCCCAAATAGCGCGGATGACAGCCTCGGCGTTCATTCGGGGCGGGCGACCGCGATCAGGCCCAGCCGGCGGGCCGCGGCGGTGCTGAGGATGCCGCTATCCAGCCCCTCGGGCGCTTGGAAGGCGCGCACGGCGGCGCGGGTGCGCGGTGTCATCTCGCCGTTCACGGGCCCGGAATAGAGGCCGCGTGCGGCCAGCGCACGTTGCAGGGAGGAGATGAATTCGGGTGTCAGCGCGCCGGCACAGGGCACCTGGAACCATGTCTCTTCACGCGGGACGACAATCTCCTGCCGGCGCTCTTTCTTGTAGATCGCGGGCTGGCGGATCACCCCGTCCGAGCTCACTTGCGCGGGTTGCAGCAGGACGTCCCGCTCCACCGTTTCGATCACCGCGGGGGAGACCTTTTGCCCCCAGCACGTGCCAGGCGCCGCGCCCGGCGGCGCGGACGCGACCAGCCGGACGACGCCCGGTTCCGTCAGTGCCGCGGGGGGCGCCATCGTCTCGCAGGCGCACAGAAGTGCGGGAAGGATCAGGAGGGTGTAACGCATCGCTCGGGCCTCAAGCGGCCTCTGCGGGCCGGTTGCGGCAGAGTTTAGCAGGTGGCCGGCAAGGTGCCTAGCCGCCCTTGCGGCTCTCCCAGGTGTTGGTGCGGAATTGTGCCGGCATCTGCGGCTGATCCGGCGCGAGCAGCAGGTCGAGCATGTCCGAGATATCCTCGATCCGTTCGGCCAGCACGTGCGTGACGCCGTGCGCGCGCTGCACCCTGCCGGTGACGCGCAGCATGCGGCCGGCGATAACGGCGCGGCGAAACTTCTCGTACATGGCGCGCCAGACGATGACGTTCACCACGCCCGTCTCGTCCTCTAGCGTGAGGAAAATCACGCCCTTCGCCGTGCCCGGCCGCTGGCGCAGGATCACCAGACCGGCCACGGCCACACGCGCGCCTTCGGGCGGCATTTCAAGCTGGTCTGCGCGCAGACAGGCGGGAGGGCGGGGCCAGAACATAAGAACGAAAATAGAACAACGCCGGCCGGGCGCAAGGTCTGGGATTTCGGTCTGGCGCGGCCTATATGCCCTGTCTAGAAACGCGAAAGGCGCAGTTTGGGGAGTCTGAGATGACCAAGATCATCTATGTCGAGCACAGCGGGACCGAGCATGTCGTGGACGTGGCCAACGGGCTGACGGTCATGGAAGGGGCGCGGGACAATAATATTCCGGGTATCGAGGCCGATTGTGGCGGCGCCTGCGCCTGTTCGACTTGCCATGTCTATGTCCATGCAGATTGGGTCGAAAAGGTGCCGGCCGCCGATGATATGGAAGTCGATATGCTCGACTTCGCTTACGAGCCCGATCCCGCCCGCTCGCGCCTGACGTGCCAGATCAAGGTGACCGATGCCCTGGACGGGCTGGTTGTGCAGATGCCGGAAAAGCAGATCTGATCCGCGCGGCCTGGCGCAGGGCTTTGGCCGGGGTGAGGTCTGTGTCGCGGGCGGCACCGCGTCTGGCGCTGCGCCCGTGGCAGCAGATCGCCCGCGGCGCGCTGCTCGCGTCTGCGCTTGCGGCGCAGGTGGCGGCCCAGTCGGTCGAGACGCGGCTGGGCGGTTACGTCGTGCGGTTCGAAGCGCCGACGGACCGGTATGGGCATGCCATTATGGGCGATTTGCCGGAATGGGGGCGACTGTGCCTTGGCCCGCGTGCCGCGCCGACATGCGTGGAGTTGCCTGAGACGTCGGTTTTCGAAGATATCGCTCCGCGGCTTTATGACCTGGACGGCGACGGCGTGCCGGAAGCGGTGGTGGTGGAATCGAGCTTTGCCGCCGGGGCTGCGCTGGTTGTCTACCGCGTCTCCGGCGGCACGCTGCAGCGCATCGCAACGCCGCCGATCGGGACCCGCAATCGCTGGCTCGCGCCCGCGGGCATCGGTGATCTGGACGGTGACGGCGCGGTCGAGATCGCCTTCGTCGACCGGCCGCATCTGGCGAAGACTTTGCGGATTTGGCGGTACCGGGACGGAACGCTCGAGCCTGTCGCCTCCGCCCCCGGTCTGACCAACCACCGGATCGGCGATCCGTTCATTGAGGGCGGGCTGCGCGTGTGTGTTGCCGGGCCGGAGATCATCACGGCAGATGCCCGGTGGCGCGAGATCGTCGCCTCACGCCTGGTGGAGGGGCGGATCGTGTCGGTTGCCCTTGGCCCCTACAGCGCTGCGGCGATGCGGACCGTGCTGGATTGCGGCCTCTGAGCGCTGCGTCCGGAGCATGCGCGTGCGGGGCGGGCGGGATGTGAGTTGTTTTTCGCCAAGTGAAGGGGATGGATCGGTCTAGGAGCCGTCCGTCTGCCCATCTTCGGCCGGCGCATGGGCTTGGAAGAAGCCGGCATGGGCCATGAAGAACGCGAAAAGCGCGCCGGGAATGCCGAACGTGTCGAAATAGACGTAGGTTTCGGTGGAAAAGAGCCGCCAGACGAACTCATTCGCCGCGGCGAGGGCGAAAAACATCCACATCAGGCGGCGGGTGAAGATCATCCAGCCTGCCTCCGTCATCGGCATAAGCTCGTCCATCACGAATTGCAGCCAGGATGTGCCGCGCGCGAGGCCAATGGCCAGCAGCGCACCGAACGTGCCGTAGACCAGCGTGGGCCGCATTTTGACGAAGCGTTCGTCGTTAAGCCACACGGTGAGGCCGCCCAGAATGATGACCAGGACCAAGGTGGCGATTTGCATCCGGCTCAGCCGCCCGGTTAGCCACCACAGGATGCCAGAAGACAGCATAAGCAGTGGGATCAGCGCCGCGGTGACGACGATGAAGCCGCTATAGTCGGTGCCCAGAATTGTGAACGTGTCGTCCTTCACCCGCAGATAGGCGATGAAGAAGAGGACCACGGGACCCAGGTCCAGCACGGTCTTGAGGATCGGATTGATCTCTTTGCTGTCGCTCATCCGCCCATCTCCACGACGACCGCGCCGGCCGCGATCAGGGCCATCAGCGCCAAGCGCCGCGGGCCTACGGTTTCCTTGAGGACCAACCAGCCGATCAGCGCGGCAAAGACGGTCGAGGTCTCGCGCAATACCGCTGCTTCGCCTACTTTGTCCAGCCGGGTGGCCAGCATGATCGCCCCGAAGGAGCCGAAGGCGATCAGGCCCCCGGCGAGCCCCTTGGCCATCAGCGGGCCGAGGGCCGGGCGCTCCGCCATGCGCAGCCAGCGGCGCAGGGCCACGGGCGGCATGAACAGCCCGTCGAGGAAGAAGAACCACGCGAGGAACGTGAACGGGTTTTCGGTGGCGCGGATGCCGTAAGCGTCGATGGTCGTGTAAAGCGCGACGAAGAGGCCCGTGATGACCGCCAGGGCAAGCGCGGCGGGCATCGTGTCCCGTTCAGCCTGCGTGTGGCGCAGGTTGTAGGCGGCGAGGCCGAAGATGCCCGCCATCAGGACCAGCACACCGAGCCATTGGACCAGGCTGAACGTTTCCTCAAACAGCAGGTAGGCGCCGATGATGGTGAAGAACGGCCCGCAGCCGCGCACGACCGGGTAGACGACGGTGTAGGCGCCTTTGGTATAGGCCCAGGCCTGCAGGCATTTGTAGATCACGTGGACGGCGAAGATGAGCGCAAAGATCGGCCACATATGCGGCTCGGGCCAGGGCACGACGAACAGGGCAAACGGCGCCGCCATCGCGCCGTAGCTGGCATCGATCGCCCCGCGCGACAGCCACGGGTCGTGCCGTCCCTTTTGCAGCGCGCCGAATACGGCGTGCAGGAAGGCGGCCATGATGGCCAGGCCCAACGCAACATTGGCACCGGTCGGCGTGCCTTCGATGGAGATGAGCCAGTCGGTCAGCGCTGCGTCCTTCCCGCAGGGGCGCAAGGGCCGTCGTTGCAGCGCCTGGCTTGGACGTTTTCGCGGCGCGTGCGCACGGGCGTCAGGCCGCGCCGGTCAGCGCTTTGGCAAAATCCTCAGGGTCAAACGGGGCCAGATCGTCGATCTGCTCTCCCACCCCTATGGCGTGGATCGGCAGGCCGAAGCGGTCGGCGAGCGCCACCAGCACGCCACCCTTGGCCGTGCCGTCGAGCTTGGTCATCACCAGGCCGCTCACATCGGCAACCTCCTGAAAGATCTTCACCTGGCTCAGCGCGTTCTGGCCCGTGGTCGCATCCAGCACCAGCAGGGTGTTGTGGGGCGCGGTGTCGTCCTGTTTGCGGATCACGCGGACGATTTTGGCCAGCTCTTCCATCAGATCGCTGCGGTTTTGCAGGCGGCCCGCCGTGTCGATCATCAAAAGGTCCGCGCCCGTCTCGCGCGCCTGCGTCATTGCGTCGAAGGCCAGGGAGGCCGGGTCGGAGCCTTCGGGGGCCGTGAGGACCGGCACATTCGCCCGCTCGCCCCAGACCTGCAGCTGCTCGACCGCGGCGGCGCGGAACGTGTCCCCGGCGGCGATGACAACCTTCTTGCCCGCAGCGCGGAACTGGCTCGCCAGCTTGCCGATGGTCGTCGTCTTGCCCGATCCGTTGACGCCGACGACCAGAACGACCTGCGGTGTTTTCGGGTAGAGGGGCAGTGGCCTCGCGATCGGCTCCATGATTTGGGTGATCTGTTCCGCCAAAAGAGCCTTGATTTCGTCGACGGAGACTTTGCGCCCCATATGCCCCTCTGCCAAGCCAGCGGAGACGCGCAGGGCCGTTTCAACCCCCATATCGGCGGTGATCAACACCTCCTCCAGCTCTTCGAGCATTGCATCGTCGAGCGTGCGGCGCATCGTGGCGCCGGCGCGCCCCAACATGCGGCCGATGAGGCCGGGTTTGGCGGGGTCCGGCGCCGCTTCTGGTTGGCGAGAGAACGGGGGTTGGGGGGCCGGTTGGGCATCCGGCTGCGGCGTTGGAGGGACGCTGCGCTCAGACGGGGGCGGTACGTCCGGCGCAGAAGCGGTCGGGGTCGCCTCTGGCACGGGCGCCGGGGGCGCCTGTTCGGGCGGGGCTTGCGGCGCGTCGACCTCGCCGCCGTCTTCGACCAGCGCCCCAAGCCCTTCGTCCAGTTTGGACGACGACTTGAAGAGCCGGTCCTTGAGTTTCTTGAAAAAGGCCATGCAGGTCCGCCGTTTGGATTACGCCAGACCTAATCGCCTTCGCCGCGTTTGAAAAGCGCGCGGCGGCTCAGATCTCGTCCCCGAAATGCTGCATGGTCAGTTTGATCGGGTTGGGGGCCGCCTGACCCAGCCCGCAGATCGACGCGTCCGCCATGGCTGTGCACAGATCGGATAGCAGCGGCTGGTCCCAGTGCTCCGCCTGCATCAGCTTGACCGCTTTCTCGCAGCCGACGCGGCACGGGGTGCACTGGCCGCAGCTTTCGTCCTCGAAAAACCGCAGCATGTTCAGCGCGGCATCGCGCGCGCGGTCTTGGTCCGACAAGACGACGACCGCGGCGGAGCCGATGAACGTGCCATGGGGCTGGAGCGTGTCGAAATCGAGCGGGACATCGTTCAGGCTGGCCGGTAGCAGCCCGGATGAAGGCCCGCCGGGCTGGTAGGCTTTGAACACGTGCCCCTCCGCCATGCCGCCCGCGGCGGCGATGATGTCTGTGATCGTACTGCCCGCGGGCAGCAGGTAGACGCCCGGCTGCGCGACGCGGCCCGAGACGGAATAGCTGCGCAGGCCTTTGCGGCCGTTCTTTTCGACGTCGAGGATCTGTGGGCCTTCCCGGCAAATGCGGGCGATCCAGTGCAGCGTTTCGACGTTGTGCACCAGCGTCGGCTGACCGAAGAGCCCGACTTGCGCCACGTAGGGCGGGCGGTGGCGCGGAATGCCGCGTTTGCCCTCGATGCTTTCGATCATCGCGCTCTCTTCGCCGCAGATATAGGCGCCCGCGCCGCGGCGCAGCTCGATGTAGCCTTTATCCACAAGAGCCGCGTCTTCCAGAGCGTTGATTTCGCGGCGCAAAATCTCGAGCACAGCGGGATATTCGTCGCGCATGTAGATGTAGCAGCGGTCGGCCTCAATGGCCCAGGCCGCGATCAGCATTCCTTCCAAGAAAAGGTGAGGTGTCCGCTCCAAGTAGTAGCGATCCTTGAAGGTTCCTGGCTCGCCCTCATCCCCGTTCACGGTCAGGTAGCGCGGGCCGGGATTGCCCCGCACGAACCCCCATTTCCGGCCAGAGGGGAAGCCCGCGCCGCCGAGCCCACGCAGGCCGGAGGCGAGGATCGTCTCTTGCACTTTTTCCCAATCACCGCTCGCCCGCAGCGTGCGAAGCGTCTCGTAACCTCCGGTATCTGAGTAGGTATCCAGGGTTTCGTAGTCCGGCATGTGGGTGTGGGTATCTTGCGCCGCGATGGCCGAGTGCACCTTGTCTGGCGTCGCGTTGTCGATGTGGTTGTGGCCCAATTCCAGCACCGGCGCGGTGTCGCAGCGCCCCATGCAGGGCGCGCGCAGAACGCGTACCTCGGCTGGGTCGAAGCCATCTTCCAGCGCGGATTTCAGCGCCCGCGCCCCCGCCAACTCGCACGATAGCGAGTCGCACACTCGGATTGTCAGGGCAGGGGGCGGTGTCTCCCCTTCTTTCACAACGTCGAAATGGGCGTAGAACGTCGCTACTTCGTAGACTTCCGCCATCGACATCCGCATCTCTTCGGCCAAAGCGCGCAGATGACGTGCGGCCAGGTGGCCATACTGGTCCTGAATTCGGTGCAGATGCTCGATCAATAGGTCGCGGTTCCGCGGTGCATCGCCCAGCAGCGCACGCACCTCATCCCAGGCGTCATCCTCGAGTGCCCGGCCTTTAACCCGCACGCGGCCCTTGCCCCGGCCCGATTTCCAAACGCCGTCCTTCTTAGTGTCGTCCAGTGCCATGCGCACGCTCCTCCCGGCTTTGGTCTGCTATATCGGGCGGACATGAGCCCCCGCTGCCCAAAAACGACGCCTCACGTCCCGTTTTTCGGCTGCGACGGGGTGGGATGACGCGACAAATCCCCGCGTGCGCCGGATTGTGGCCAAATTCCCTCTTTAGGAAACGCGCGCGAGCGACACATTGGATGCCATGCTGCGGTTTTATCTCGCCTCTCTCGGGCCGGCTGTTTTGCTGGCGCTCGGCGCGCTTTTGGGCGGGCCGTGGGCCGGGGCGGGTTTGTTCACGGTCACGGTGGCCGTGTTCTTTGCCGACAAATGGAACGGGCCGGCGCAACCCTCCGCTGCGGCCGGGGATGCGCTCTCCGTCTTGGTTGGTTTGAGCCACTTTGCGCTTTTGGTGCTGGGGATCGTCGCCCTGGCCGGTCCGATGCCGGTGGCGGAGAAGATCGCGCTGTTTGTCGGGCTCAGCCTGTGGTTCGGGCAGGTGAGCAATTCCAACGCGCACGAGCTGATCCACCGCTCCGCGCGCCCGCTGCGGCGGCTCGGCGTCGCAGTCTATGCTTCCATGCTCTACGGCCACCACGCGTCGGCGCATCCGCTGATCCATCACGTGCACGCGGCGACCGACAAAGACCCCAATTCGGCGCCGCGAGGCATGGGCTTCTACCTTTACGCCGTGCGGGCTTGGGTTGGCGCGTTTCGCGCCGGGTTTCGAGCAGAGGCCGCGCGCCGGGCCGGCTGGAGGCATCCCTATATCGGCTATGCGGCTGGAGCCGCGGCGACCATTGCCGCGGCGGCTGCCTTGGCGGGAAGCACGGGTGTAATAGCCCTTGTGCTGATCGCGGCTTATGCACAGGCGCAGCTTCTATTGTCCGATTATGTACAGCACTACGGCCTTCGGCGGCGCATTCTATCCACAGGAAAGGCGGAGCCAATCGGCCCCGCCCATTCGTGGAACGCGCCCCATTGGGCCTCTGCGGCGATGATGCTGAACGCGCCGCGCCACTCGGATCACCACATGCGCCCCGGACGTGCCTTCCCCGCGCTGGAGCTGCGCCCCGACATGCCGATGCTGCCCCATTCGCTGCCGGTGATGGCCGTTCTGGCGCTGTTTCCGCCGGTCTGGCGGCGCGTGATGGACCGGCGGGTCGACGCCGTTTTGGCGGCGCAGGCTGGCCCGGCGGCGCCCGCGATGGCAGGCTGAGGCCATGCGCCGTCTCCTCGCCCTGCTCGTGATCTGCGCCGCGCCGGCGGGGGCCGAGCCGATGGATGGCGCCGCGTTCGAGGCCTACACGACCGGTCGCACGCTGTTCTACGGCAGCGGCGG